>CAMCXH010000120.1 GCA_945883285.1 Bordetella parapertussis
ATCTCGAGCCCCTCGATGAAGAGCTCATTCGAATCGACGGCCTTGCGGCCCATCTTCTCGATCTCGCTCACGCGGATCCGGCTGCGATCGAAACGGGTGTAAAACAGACTCAGCCCCTCGGTCGGACGCTTCACTTCTTCGAGCGGCGTGGTGCGGGCGAGCAACAGAATGCGATCAGCAACCTGCGCGGTCGAGATCCAGACCTTCTGGCCATCGACCACATAGCGGTCGCCCATGCGCCGGGCGCGGGTCTTGAGATGCGTGGTGTTCAGCCCGGCATCCGGTTCGGTGACGCCAAAGCAGGCCTTCTCAAGCCCCTGGACCATCGGCGGCAACATGCGGCGCTTTTGCTCCTCGGTGCCGAAGACCACCACCGGATTGAGCCCGAAGATATTGATGTGAACCGCCGAGGCGCCCGACATGCCGGCACCAGAGCGCGAAATCGCCTGCGCCATGATCGCGGCCTCGGTGATGCCCAAGCCCGAGCCGCCGTACGCCTCAGGAATGCAGATGCCCAGCCAGCCGTCGTCGGCCAGTGCGCGGTAAAGCTCGTGCGGAAAGCCGCCCTCGCGATCCTTGGTGAGCCAGTAGTCGTCACCGAAGCGATCGCAGATGCGCTCGATCGAGGATTTGATGGATTCCTGTTCGGGGCTGAGCGCAAAGTCCATTGACGACCTTTGGGTAACAGAGGGGTGATGAAGGGGGGATGGCGGGGCAAGCGAACTCCCGCGCAGGCGATCGATTCAGGATGCCGCACACCTCGGCTTGCGACAAGCCGGACGCACCGATTCGCGGAATCGAGCCTGAATCACCGGGGCCAGTCTGGCCCGACGAGCGGGCCTGATCGCCACATTCGGCGCGGATTCGGCCCTTACTCCGGCTTTGAGGCCTGAGCGCCCCACTGCGTCAGCATGCGGTCAATCTCGAGCTCGGCCTGCAGCCAGTCGTCATTGGCACCGCCGTCTGCGAAATCACGCTTTTCGGCGATGAAGTAAGCCGCCTGCGAGACCATCTCGTGGCGCTGCATCGGATCGAAGGGTGTCAGGCCATTGCCATGAAGCTCGGAATGCCATTCGCTTTCAGACGACTCACCGAGGAAGGTGCGCATCGGTTGCTGGGCAGAGGTGTGCGCCGAGGTGTGCGCTGACGTGTGCAAAGCGCTGCGAGCACCGGCGTTACCGGCGGTACCCGGCGGGATCGATGCAGCACCGACCTCAAGCCCCGCCCTGCCCCTGGCCGACCTGCGTAATGGGTTATCACCCGGGTGGTCGGCCGCCGATTGGCGAGCCGATGCCGACTGGTGCGAGGTGGAACGCGCCGATTTGGGAGTACTGGTACCCATGACAGATCATCTCCGAGTAAGCATCGTTGTTGATGCAATGAGGCTCATGCGACCCAGTTGACGCGCAGCTGGTCGTCGCCTTCCTGAAAGCCGTAATGCAGTGAGCCGCCGAATGCGCCATGCAAGGCCCGTCCGATCGCCTGCACCAGATGAACATCGGTGGTGCTCATGACCAGCCGACCGTCAAAGGTCTCGATCGACATGATTCGCTCAAGCGGATGCTCGGACTCGACTTTTTTGGCCACGTTGCGCGCAGTAGCCAGCACGTCTTCGCGCTTTTCGTAGGCGTATACCCCTTCGACCGTCAGGATGCCGGCGGGCAGCCTGTCGGCAATGCGCCGGCATGCCGGGCACGCGACAGACTGCGCTTGCAGCGTGGCTTGCGTACGCATCCAGCGGCCCCGCCGATTGACCAGCCCGCACTCGGGACAGACCTGCTCGCCCTGAGGCTTGTTGTCGGCACGGTAGGGATCATGCCGGGCGGGCATGACGAACTGGGGCGGGCGCCCCGGTGTATGGCCATGCGCTCTCGCGCCTTCGTTCTGATGCTTCACGAGACCTCCTGGAGCGGTCAGATGCCGCAGGCCCGGTCGCGCCGATGCGCGAACTCAGCCCGATGGGCACGGCGGACCCGATGGGTCCGGCGAGGGGTCCGACACCTGATCCGATGGATCCTCGGCAAGCAACTCTCGTGCCCCGTGCTCAGGCAGGGACTCGACATCGCGCAAACGGCGCACGATGGCCCGCGAGCGCACTTCGGCGGTATCGAGCGACTGGCTGACGGTCTGCAATTGCTGCCGGGTGCGGGCCAACACATCGCCAAACTTGCCGAATTCGGTCTTGACCGCACCCAGTACCGCCCAGACCTCACTGGTTCGACGCTCGACCGCAAGGGTGCGAAAGCCCATCTGCAGGCTGTTGAGCAGGGCGGCCAGCGTGGTCGGGCCGGCGAGCACCACGCGGTGGGTGCGCTGCAAGTCGTCGACCAGGCCGGCTCGTCGAACCACCTCGGCATAAAGCCCCTCGGTCGGCAAAAACAGCAGCGCGAAATCGGTGGTGTGCGGCGGCGCCAGGTATTTGTCGCGAATTCGCTTTGCCTCAGCGCGGATGCGCGCCTCGAGCGCCCGCGAGGCCTCTTCAGCCGCCGGCGCATCGGCGCGGTCGTGGGCCTGCTGCAGCCGCTCCCAGTCTTCGCGCGGGAACTTGGCATCGACCGGCAACCAGACCGGCGCATCATGGCCGGGCAGTCGGATCGCAAACTCGACCCGATCTTTCGAGCCCGGGACGGTCGCGACATTCGCCTCGAACTGGCCGGGCGCAAGCATCTGCTCAAGCAATGCGCCGAGTTGCACTTCGCCCCACACGCCGCGCGTCTTCACATTGGTCAGCACACGCTTGAGGTCACCCACATCACCGGCAAGTGCCTGCATCTCGCCCAGTCCGCGATGCACCTGCTCGAGCTTGTCCGAGACCAGCCGAAAGCTCTCGCCCAAGCGCTGCTCGAGCGTGGCGTGCAGTTTTTCATCGACCGTCTGACGCATCTGCTCAAGCTTGGCAGTGTTGTCGGTCTGCAGCTCGCGCAGGCGGACCTCGAGCACCTCGCGGATCTCGGTCAGGCGCCGGTCGTTGGCAGCATTGAGGCCTGAGAGCTGCTGGGCGAATCCCTCGATACGGGTGTTCTGCAGCGCGGCCACCGTCCCGATCTGATCGGTCAGCTGGTGGCCAAAGCGGCCGATCGAGTCGGCCAACTCGGTGCGGTTGGTGCGGGCCTGCTCGAGCACTTCACCGCGAAGCTCGCGAAGCGTGCTTTCGGCGGCCTGCGCCTGCGAACGGGCGAGCGTCTCGAAGGCCTCCCGGGTTTCACGCGAATCGGCCGGCCGGCGCGCCAGCAGCACGCCGAGCAGGACCAGCACCGCGATCAGCCCCACTGCGGCAATCGCGGCAATCGTGACCATCACCGGCGTCAGATCAACCGGGATCATCGCCGATCAGATATTGCGAAGCGTGGCCAGCGGCGGGCTGTCGACCACGCTTTTCAGGCTGAACCAGCCGGCGATCATCGACAGCGCGGCGCCTGCGAGCATTGCCAGCGGCACCGAGCCCCAGCGCGCCGAAAACTCGAAATCGAAGACCTGATGGGCGAGCGCCGCACCGATGGCAATTGCGCCAAGCGCGGCCAAAAGCCCTGCCAGCGCGCCGGTGGCGGCCAGCTCGAAGAGTTGCGCCCGCTGAAGCTGTCGCCGCGATGCACCGAGCGCGCGCATGAGTGCCGCCTCGCGCACGCGCTCATCGCGCGAGCTGGCCAGCGCGGCATAGAGCACCACCACGCCCGCGGCCAGCGTAAAGACGAAGAGGAACTGCACAGCACGAATCACATGCTCGAGGATGGACTGGGCCTGACGCACGATCAGACCAGTGTCATAGACGGTCAGATTCGGGAACCTCGCCAGCAGCCGATTGATGACTGCAGCTTTTTCATCAAACAGCCTGAACGAGCTGATCCAGGTCTGAGGCCGATCGCCGAGTGCGGCCGGACTCAGGATCATGAAGAAATTGACCTGCATCGAGTCCCAGGCCACTTTGCGCGCACCGACTGCGGTCACTTCGACCGGCTCGCCGGCAATCTCGAAACTCAGCTTGTCGCCGACCGACAGGCCAAGCGTCTTCATGATGCCGATCTCCATCGAGGCCTCGGGCCGGGCCGGGTCGAGCCAGCGCCCGACGATGTTGCGGTTGTGCGGCTGCATCGCGCTCATGTACGACAGATTGAACTCGCGATCGACCAGGCGGCGAGCGCGTTCATCCTCAAAGTTGGCGGGGTCGACCGCCTTGCCGTTGATGGCAGTGAGGCGGCCGCGAATCATCGGCAGGAGATCGGCCTGCGCGATACCGGCTTCGCGAAGCGCCTGCGCGATCGGCTCACGCTGATCGGGCTGGATGTTGATGATGAAACGGTTGGGGGCATCGGGTGGCGTGGCGCGCTGCCAGCTCTCGAGCAGATCACCCCGGGTTACAGTCAGCAACAGCAGCGCCATCATGCCGACCGACAGCGCCGCTGTCTGGGCAATTGACGCCCCCTGACGACGACTCCAGGAGGCGAGCGCCATGCGAAGCGCGGCATTGCCGCCACCGGCGCCCGCCAGATGGCGCAGCGGCGATATCAGCCTGATTGCCAGCCAGGCGACACCCACGAAGATCACGCCACCGGCAGCAAAGCCGCCGATCGCGATACCGGCGAGCTTGCGATCGCCGGAGACCCACAGGAGCAGGGCTGAGAACGCGAGCAAGGCGGTGAGCGCAGCCACCCAGGCTGCGATCGGCGGCGCGCCCAGATCACGCCGCAAAACCCGCAGCGGCGGCACACCCGCCAGTCGCATCAGCGGCACCGCGGCAAACCCGAGCAGCAGCAGCAGACCGGCGCAGATCGCCTGCACCGCCGGTACAAAGGACGCAGCAGGCAACTCGAGGTTGATCATCGGTGCGGCCACCTGAGTCAGCGCCAGATGGCCGGCCCAGCCAAGCACCGCGCCGACCGTGCCGGCGGCCAGCGCGAGCCAGACCATCTCGAGCAGGAGCGCGGCCAGAAGCCGCCCCTGCGTAATACCGATCGCGCGCATCACCGCGCAGCCATCAAGATGGCGTTGAGCGAAGCGGCGCGCTGCGACCGCGATCGCAACCGCCGCGATCAGCGCCGCCAGCAGCGAGACCAGCGCCAGGAACTGCTGGGCGCGATCAATGGTCGAGCGCATTTCGGGCCGACCGTTCTCGAGCGTCTCGATGCGCTGGCCCGGGGCCAGGCGCGGCGTGACCCAGGCCTCGAAATCAGCCACCTTGCGCTGATCGCCCGCGAGCATCGTGCGATAGGTGACCCGGCTCGCCGGCTGTACGAGTTGTGTGGCCTCCAGATCGTCGAGCGCGATCATGGCGCGCGGTGCGAAATTCACGAAGGTGCTGCCGCGATCGGGCTCGATGCTGATCAGTCGCTCAATGCGAAAGCGCTTGTCGCCCAGCATCAGCGAGCCGCCCGGCTCCAGACCCAGGCCCTGCATCAGCGGCGGATCGACCCAGACCGAGCCGCGCGAGGGGATACCTGTTGCGGGCGCATCCGGCTCGGTGACAGACGACGTGACCCTGACCGCACCGCGCAGCGGATAGCCCTCGGAGACCACCTTTAGCGAGGCCAGGAGTGCGGCCGGCGGCTCACCCGAGCCGGGCTTGGCCTCGACCAGCGCCATGCTCGGAAAGTTGAGGGTCCTGACCACCGACAAGCCCTGCGAGCCGGCCTGCTTGAACACTTCGGGCGACAGCGGCGTGGTGCTGACGATCACCAGGTCGCCACCCAGCAACTGGCGCCCCTGCAGATTGAGAGCCGACTTGATCCGGTCGACAAAAAACCCGACGCTGGCAATCGCGGCGATCGCCACTACCAGCGCGGCAGCGAGCAACTGCAACTCACCAGCCCGCCAGTCGCGACGCAGAAAGTTCCAGGACAGTTGCACCGGCTTCATCTGAGCATCCCCTTGATTGCCTCGCGCACCGTACCGGCTGCCGGCGGCTGGCCGACGCCGCCGAAGCTCGCACAGGGGCCATCGCCACTGACTGCGAGTTGAACCGAGTCGGAGTCGCAATAGATGCCGACGGTCGGTCGCCCGAGTGCGGCGGCCAGATGCGTGAAACCGGTATCGAGTCCGACGACCACCTCCGCGCGAGCGAGCAAACCGGCAGCCTCGGCGACCGACAGGAACGATGGAATGATCGACTCGACCTCAATCGGCGACGCCGCTGGCGCGGCATGGGCGCAGGGTCCATTGCCTGACAAAGCGCCGGGAGTCACCTCATCGTGAACACCGCCGCACTGGCCCGCCAGCGCCGCCACACGGGTGTATTCGGCCGCCCCGCCCCACAGCCAGACCAGCACCAGCCCGCGTGCCGACAGGTCGCGCGCCACGTCGAGCCAGCTGGCGTCCGCCCAGAGCTTGCCCGGACGGCTCGCACCGGGTGCGAGCACCGCGTAAGCGCGCCCGGACGCCAAGCCCGCAGGACGGTAATCCGGGGCGACCAGCCCGAAGTTGGCACGGCTGTCGGGCGCAATCGCATAACCGAAGGCGCTTGCTGCAATCGCCCGGTTGCGGGACACCACCGGCATTGACCACGGCACCAGGGCGCGTCGGCCATAAACCAGCGAGGCGATCGGCTCGCGGGCCGAGGTCCAGGACGGTCCGGCCAGGCGACCATGACGGCTGGCCATCGCCACCGCGGCACTCTTGATGAGCCCCTGACAGTCGATCACCCAGTCATAGCGGGTCTGACGCAGCCTTGAAATGAAGTCCGAGATCGCGGCTCTCACGCTTTCATCGCCGAGCTTTTTTCGCCAGGCGCGCAGCGCGATCGGAATCACGCGGTTGACACCGGGATTCATCGACGGGATGGGGACGAAGGGCTTTTCGCAAACCCAATCGATGGCAACGCCAGGGATGTGCGCTTGCAGATCAGCCACCACCGGCTGGGCATGCACCACATCGCCCATCGAAGACATCTTGACGATCAGCACCCGCATGACACAGCAGCCTGAGCTGCCTGCTCAAGCGCCCGACCGTCCCTGACGCTCGGCAACCAGCGCCGGGTTCAGGTTCGGGTCGTTGTACATCTTGAACTGGCGATAGATCCGGAAAAAGCCGGTACCCGCTGCCATTTCGTCGAGCAGCCGATCAAAGCAGGACGCCAGATCGGCACGCTGGCGCGACAGCGTCGCCTGGCGTGCAAGCGCATTGTCACGATGGGCCTGATCGACATCGGTTCGCCTGGTCTGCAGGCCCATGTGATGGACCTTGAGCGACAGAATCGAGAGCCGATCGATCATCGCGCCTGCGGTCTCGCTGGACACCCTTGCCGACGCCTCACGCGGCCAGTCGGCGGCAAGCTTGAGCAGGGCATCGTCGATACGCTCCATCGCGTCGTTGCGCGCCTGGTTGAAGCGATCGATGTTGCGCTTGTTGCCGGCGATCTCGGCGTCGCCCGCCTGCGTGCGTCGAGCGAGGTCTTCCTCGTTCCAGAGGGAGCAGTTGAAATGGTGATTGACCAGCACCCATTCCCAGGCCTGCGCAAGCGGACCCTGCGGCAAAGTGCGGCTGATCTCGCGCATCGCAGTCGACGTGCCGGCCGCGTCTGTCGGCGTCGGCCAGTCGGCGCGCGACAGGCAGGTGTCATGCAGGGCGAGGACGGCGTTGGCGCGAAAGTCGAGACTCATGGGCGTCAAGGATACCTGCTTCCGCAGGTCAGCCTTCAGGCGTCGGCCTAAGTCGCTGGACCGCCCGACTCAATAGGCGGGACGCCCCAGAAAGATGTACCAGAGCCGGCTGCCTGGCATGCCGGACGGGTTTGCATAACCGTAGCCGACATACACAGGGCCGATCGCGGTACTGGCGCCCAGAAAGGCGGTGGCCCCCGGCACCCAGCCCTGGGTGTTTGAGCCCAGGGTCAGGCCCGACATCTGCGCGCCTTCGAGTGCCAGGCCGGCATACACACCGCGGCCCAGGGGCTGCGGCAACGTGAGCAGCCGATACTGATAGCTCAGGCTGCCATATCGCAGCGAGGTGCCAAGTGACTGGTTAACCTGAAAGCCGGACAGATTCATGAATCCGCCGAGGCTGAAAGCCTGATTGAGCGCGATGTTGCCATAGGCCTCACCTGCGCGAACCGAGCCGGCAATCGTGTGATCGCCCGCGCTGCCGACCCACTTCGCATTGGCTTGCACCAGCCGCGTCAGGTATTCGCGGGAGGGCTGTTGTTGATAGTCCTGCTCAAGGCGATAGCTGGTGTTGAAGCGGTAGCCGTGGCGCGGAAAATCGGTCGAATCGAGCTGATCAATCGTGACTGACGCCTGGCTTGCAACAAAGGTGGTCTTGACAGACGGATCGCCGATCGCGCCAGTGACCGGCATCTGCTTGCGCAGGCCGCCAAAAAAGCCCAAACGGGCCTCACCCAGCAATCCCTGAATGCCGAAGTCCAAGCCGGCCTGCTCGGTCACCACTGCATACTGGGCGATATTGGTGTTGCCGAAAAAAATCCAGATCGGCATTTTCTCGGCCAGAAATTGCGGCGCCACAAAGAGATTGAACCGGCCGAAATCGAAAGGCTGGAAGAACTCGATGAAACCGCGGTTGGTCGTCCCGATCTGACCTTCAGCCTTGAATTCAGCGCCATAGCCGTTGGCATTGGGGCGGCGGAACCCGCCCATGACATTGAACATGCTGGTGTTGCCGGAATCGGCCGAAGCGTTCATTCCGAAATGCAGAAAGTCGGGCCCCCAGGCTTTCTCGATGACATTGATCTGAAGCACCTGAGACGGATTGCCGGGCTGCAGGGAGTAGCCGATGCGATCAAAATCGGCATTGGCATTCCAGCGGTTGATCACGGTCTGCATGCGAACCGGATCGAGCTCGCCAGAGGATGGCACGGCAGCCTGATCGAGCAGCAGACGCTGGACCGCGGGGGTCACCCCGACGATGCGAACTGATCCATAGCTGTTGTCCGGGCGACCGCGTTCGGCGCGGGCGGTCTTCCAGCCCGCATAGTCGGTCTCGGAGAGCATCAGACGCGAGAGCTCGCCCCGTGCGGCGAGCATGGCCGCTTCACCGGCCGGTATGCCTTCGATGCCACGGGTGAAATTCCCGGCACTGATATCACCGAGCTCAGGGCGCACCAGGACATCGATACCAGGCCTGATCTCAGCCCGCGAGTCGCGCATATTGCGCTCCATCAGGATGCTGATCATCTGGCCACCGATACCGAAAGGATTCGACAGTTCCTGTCGGGTAAGAAGTGGGCTGCCGATATCGACTGCAATCACGATATCGGCGCACATCTTGCGCACGATATCGACCGGCATATTGCGGGTCAGCCCGCCATCGACCAGCAGCTTGCCATCGCTTTGCACAGGGGCGAATGCCGAGGGCACTGCCATGCTGGCGCGAACCGCTGTCACCAGGCTGCCCCGGTCCTGAACCACCAGCTCGCCGGCCTCAAGGTCGGTCGCCATCGCGCGAAAAGGAATCGGCAACTGATCGAATGAATCAAAGATGCCGCTCTCACCCAGCATGCCATGCAGGAAAAGCTCGATTTTCTGACCCGAGATCAAGCCCGGCGGCAGCATGATCGAGCCGTCACGCAGACCGACGGTCACGTCGAACATGTAGGATTTTTCTTCGGCCTTGCGGCGGGTCGAGAGGTCCTTGCGCGGCGGCAGATCGTCGAACATGTCGCGATCCCAGTCGGCCGACTTCAGGAACTTTTCGATCTGATCCGGCGACAATCCGCTGGCATAGGCAGCCGCTACGGCCGAACCCGCGCTGGTGCCGGCAATACAGTCGACCGGGATTTGGAGGGTTTCGAGGGCGCGCAAAACTCCCACATGCGCAAAGCCCCGAGCCCCACCGCCCGACAAGGCCAGACCGATGCGCGGGCGGTTGACGGGATAGACCGGTGGCATGCGCTTGGCCGATGTCGGAGTGCCGGCCGGCAGACTGCCGGCAGGAACCACCGCCAGCGATTGCGCACCGGCGCCATTCGCGCCGACTATCCATAAACCGAACAATCCCGCCGCGACGATCAGGGCTCTTGCATGCATCATGGTCTTGCGCTAACTGAAATCGAGGTCATTGAATGCTGTCAGTCGACAGCCGGCGGTCGAATCTCAGGGTTTGGTTGCCGGCTGCACACCACCGGCGCTGCCTGACTGTGCATCCGGCACTGCGGGCGCACCAGACGGGCTGGGCATTGGCGCAGGCGCCGAAGGCAGGCCCGGCATGGTCGTGCCCGCCGGCGGTTGTGCCGGCACAGTCGTGCCAGCCGGCGGTTGTGCCGGCATTGGCGCGGGCTGCACGGCGGGCGCGGGCTGCACCGAGGTCGCCGCCGGGGCAGGTGCCGGGTTCGCCGGCACAGTGATGACACCGGGATAATTCTGAAGTTCGTTAACCGGCACGACGGCTGTCACGTAGTAGCGGGTTTCACCGAAACAACTGGTCGGCAACCCCACCTTCTGCGAGTAGGTCAACGCAACGCGCTGCCCCATGAACCGATTGATCTGAGCGGCGACCGCGTCATCAAGCACCGTGAATTCGAATTTCTCGGGGATGGCACCCGGCATCGAGACGAGGGCGATCTCGCCCTCCCAGGTCTTGCACACCCACCCCTTTTTCGAAAATTTCTGCACCCAGCCGGCCCGCTCACCCTCGGAATAATTCCACTGCCAGGCGATCACCATCCAGAGCGCCGCCAGCGCCAGAAGGGCAACGATTGCGCCGAGAAAATACCTGCCGTAGGAGTGGCGACGGAGTGTTTGCACTGAACTGGCGTTGGTCGGCATGGCGATGAGTAGTGGCTGGAACGTCGACGATCCTACCATCGACGGATGAAATCTCTGCTGCACCCGATGGGCAGTCAAGCGTGAAACTGCGCGCCGAAAAGCGTCCTGAAAAGCAATTTTTTCAGCCCGCCAGCCCACTGCGAAGGAGATGCATCGAGAACTGGCGCTGCGGGTCGGTCCAGGCCATCGTCGGTTGCCAACCGGCCTCGCGCGCCAACTGCCGAAAGCCCTCGACCGAGTATTTGTAGGAGTTTTCGGTGTGAACGCTGTCGCCCTCGAAAAATTCGATCACCTGGTCACCGATGGTCACGCGTTGTCGAGCCCGACTGACCAGATGCATCTCGATGCGCTTGAGCGGCGGATTGTAGAAGGCCGAGTGCATCCAGTCGGCGATCACGAAATCGGCATTGGCTTCGCGGTTGGCACGCACCCACAGATTCAGATTGAACGCAGCGGTCACGCCCGCGGCATCGTTGTAGGCCGCATGCAGCCGTTGCGGATCCTTCACCAGATCGACGCCAATCAGCAGCCATCCGCCATCGAGCAGTCGATCAAATCGCTGCAGCAGTCGTTGCGCCAAC
>CAMCXH010000121.1 GCA_945883285.1 Bordetella parapertussis
AGGATTTCCATGACGAGACCCTGCCCAAGGACTCGATGAAGACCGCGCATTTCTGTTCGATGTGCGGCCCGCATTTCTGCTCGATGAAAATCACGCAGGATGTCCGCGACTATGCCGAGAAGACCGGTGTGAGTGCCGAGGCGGCCTTGAAGCAGGGCATGAACGAGAAGGCGATCGAGTTCGTGCGCAAGGGCAGCGAGATCTACGGCAAGGTCTGAGGCCGCCCGGTTCAAGCCATGCCGTTGTCGGCGGGCATGCGGATTGCCCTGTAGGAAAGCGGGAAGGTCATCCGATCTTCCCGTGACTTTTCAGGATGACCATATGGACCAGCAAGACAATAAGCCCAGCGCAACGCCTGCACAGAAAGCTCAGCAGGGGCAGGCATCTCAGGCGGCTGCCCAACCGGGCACCGCAAAACCGCAACAGGGTCAGTCGATGCCAGGCGGCAAGCCTGCGGCCGCTGATACCGCCAAGCGGCCGGATACCTCGGCGCGTCCTGCGCAGACCGACCGACCAGGCTCGGGCTCGGGCTCAGGCTCGGGCACATCACATTCGCAAGGCGGCAGTCGCAGCGACAGCGATATCGATGTCTGATCTTCCGATCGAGTTTTTTCACTGAGCGCTGCCACATCAGCGCAAGCGGTGCAGTGCCGCCCCGGTTGCGGGGCGTGCTGCACCGCGCCGTCAATCACCACGCCGATTCCTGGCATGCCGCAGGGCAAGCCGGCCGGCGTGGCCTGCATTCAGCTCGGTGCCGAGCGCCAGTGTCTGATCTTCGGGCGCTCTGATCGCCCGGCAGTCTGCGCAAGCCTGCAGGCCTCGCACGAGATGTGCGGTGATTCGCCCGCTGCCGCGTTCGCCTGGTTGACCGTGCTGGAGCAGCGTACTCGACCCTGAGGGTTCGCCGGTCACCGACCAGCTGATCGCCCACAGCGATCGAGCCGTCATGGCGCCGCCACGAAGCCGGCAAAGGGTGCCGGGGTAAGATTGGCCGGATTGCCCTCGCACTGCTGTCGCGCACTGCCCTTTTTCTGGCCCCTCAATGAAACTGCGATCCCTGATCAGTCTGCTGCTGATCGCCGCCGCGCTTGCCGGTGGCGCATGGTGGTGGTTCAACAAACGTGCGGCGGGCGACCTGCCGCAGCTGCGCACCGCCAAAGTCGAGCGCGGCACGCTCACCGCCACCGTGGCCGCCTCGGGCACGCTTGCAGCCACGGTGCAGGTGCAGGTCAGCTCCCAGGTCTCGGGGCAGATCCGGGAAGTGCTCGCCGATTTCAATGCCGAGGTGAAAAAGGGCCAGATCATTGCCCGCATCGATCCGGAGACCCTTGAATACCGGGTCCGTCAGGCCCAGGCCGATGTTGATGCGGCGCAGGCCCAGGTCGGTGTGCAGCAGGCCACACTCGCGTCGCGTCGTGCCGATCTGTCGCGTGCCACGATCAATCTCGAAGAGGCCAAGCGCGACCTCGACCGCAAGAGCGAGCTGGTCGAGCGCAACTTCATTTCGCCTGCCGAGCGCGACAAGGCAAGGTCGATCTATCGGGCACTCGAGCAGGATGTCGTTACCGCCAATGCCCAGATCGACCTGGCTCAGGCGCAGCTTCGCAATGCCGGCTCGACCGTGCAGCAGCGCGAGGCACTGCTGGCATCGGCGCGGGTTGATCTCGGTCGAACCATCATCCGCGCACCGGTCGACGGCGTCGTCATCAAACGATCGATCGAGCCGGGTCAGACCGTGGCTGTCAGCCTTGCAGCGCCCGAGTTGTTTCTGATCGCCCAGAACCTGCGTGACATGCAGGTCGAGGTGTCGATCGATGAGGCGGAAGTCAGTCGTCTGCGGGTCGGTCAGAAGACCACCTTCACCGTCGATGCCTTTCCGGGTCGAACCTTTTCCGGACTGGTGGTCCAGGTCCGCAAGGCGGCGCTCAATGTCCAGAACGTCATCACCTATACCGCGGTGGTGTCGGCCGACAACGAGTCGCTGGTGCTGCTGCCGGGCATGACCGCCAATGTGCGGGTGATCACCGATGTGCGCGAGAAGGTGCTCAAGGTGCCGAATGCCGCGCTCCGCTTCAAGCCGCCGGGCGTAACCGAGCCCGCCAAGTCGGCGTCGGCTGTCGGGACGGGTCTGGGGACGGGTCTGGCCAGCACGACCCTGCAGGCAGCGCTCGACCTGTTACTGACCCAGGCGCAGGCGCAAGGTCAGGGTGGCGGCATTCAGGCCTATCGCGAGCGGCTCGAGCGTGAGCTTGCGCTGACCGATACGCAAAAGGCATCGGTCGAGGCAATCTTCCTGTCGATGCGCGAGCGTTTTGCCGGTGTGCGCGATGCTCCGCAGGAAGAGCGTGCCGCGCTGGGCGAAAAGCTGCGCAATGACATGCGCCGTCGGGTCAATGAGGTGCTCGATCCGGCGCAGCGCAAGACCTTTGCCTCGATCAATGCCGAGATTGATGCGCGGCGCGCAGCGATGCAGGCGGGTGCAGGCGCAAGCTCGGGGGCAGCGGCAGCGACGGCGTCGGCGACGGCGACGGCGTCGGCGTCGGCGTCGGCGTCGGCGACAAATGCTCCCGCGGCAACGCCGGGGGCGTCAGCAAGCAGTGCACCGGCGAGTGCCGGTGCTTCAGCACCCGCCGCATCGGCACCCGCCGCTGCAGCAGCGGTCAAGTCATCGCCACCGTCATCGCCACCGTCATCGTCAGCAAGCGCGGGCGGCGCAGGGCAGGGCGGTCCGGGTGCTCAGTTGCGCGCTTTTCGTGAGCGTCTCGAGCGTGACCTTGCCCTGACCGATTCGCAGCGCACCCAGCTCGATGGCATTTTTACCGGTATGCGGGAGCGATTTCTTGCCGTGCGGGAGGCGCCCGAGTCGGAGCGCGCCAAGCTGTCCGAAGCCAATCGAGCCGAGATGCGTGCCCGAATCAACGACATCCTCGACGACAGTCAGAAGAAAAAATATGCCGAGATTCTGGTCGAGTTGAGCGGGCGCACCGTCTCGCGCGGTCGGGTCTTCGTGCCCGGACCCGATGGCAAACCGGTGGCGGTTGAATTGCGCCTGGGTCTGTCCGATGGTTCGACCACCGAGGTCATCGCCATTCTCAACGGCGCCAGTCTGGCCGAAGGCGATCTGGTCTATGTCGGCATCGTCGGCGGCGCCAGCACGCCCGGCCCGGCAAGCCCGCCGCGACCCAGCGGCCCCAGGCTCTAGATGTCCATGACGACCGCTGCCACTGCCGCTGAGAACGTCGGCGCTGCCGCTGCCGCTGCCGCTTCTGCTGATGCGGCAGGCTTCGAGCCGCTGATCCGCTGCGAGTCGCTCGCCAAGCGCTATGAGGTGGGCGGTGGGACGGTGCATGCCCTGCGCGAGCTCAGTCTGTCGGTGATGCCGGGCGAATTCGTTGCGGTGATGGGACCCAGCGGATCAGGCAAGTCGACCTTCATGAATCTGGTGGGCTGCCTCGATCAGCCCACCAGCGGACGCTATTGGCTGGGCGGCGAAGCCGTCGATTCCCTCGATCGCGATGCGCTGGCCGCCATCCGCAATCGGCGCATCGGTTTCGTCTTTCAGCAGTTCAATCTCCTGCCGCGAACCACGGCACTCGACAATGTCGAATTGCCCCTGCTTTATGCCGGCGTGCCCAGGCTCGAGCGCCACGCCCGCGCCCTGCGGCGGCTCGAGCAGGTCGGCCTTGGTGAGCGCATCGACCATCATCCGGCGCAGTTGTCGGGCGGCCAGCAGCAACGGGTAGCGATTGCGCGTGCGCTGGTCAACGACCCCTCGCTCATCCTTGCCGACGAGCCGACCGGCGCGCTCGATTCGCGCACCAGCATCGAGGTCATGGCGCTGCTGCAGGCACTCAACCGCGAGGGCATCACGATCGTGCTGGTGACCCATGAGGCCGATGTCGCGGCGTTTGCATCGCGCATCATCAGTTTTCGCGATGGCCGGGTGGTGCGCGATATTGCCAATCCGCCGCTCGACGCCGCGGCCGCGCTGGCCGCGCTCGAGCCGGTGTCGGATTGATTTCGGGCTGATCCCCGCCTGCCGCAGACGCATCGACCGACACCATGGACATCCTCTCGACCTTTCGCATTGCCCTGCTCGCCCTGCGCACCAACGCCCTGCGCTCGGCGCTCACCATGCTGGGCATCATCATCGGGGTGGCCGCGGTGATCGCCATGATTGCGGTCGGCAAGGGTGCGCAATCCCGGGTCGAGGAGCAGGTCCGCAGCCTCGGTGCCAATGTGATGGTGGTGTTTCCCTCCTCGCAAAACAGCGGTGGCGTGCGCAGCGGCAGCGGCGGCGTCCAGACCCTCACCGAGGACGATGCCCGTGCGGTCGCCCTCGAAGTGCCCGAGGTGATGTTTGCCGCGCCCACCCATCGCGCCTCGGGCCAGTTGGTCTACGGGAGTCAGAACTGGTTTGCTGCAGTCTATGGCGTGAACAATGACTTTTTCGATGTGCGTGAATGGCCGCTGGTCGCCGGACGGACCTTCGAAGCGAACGAGCTCGCCAGCTCGGGAAAGGTGATCATCCTCGGTCAGACGGTGGCGCGACAGCTCTTCGGTGAGGACACGCCTTTCGAAGACATGATCGATCGCGTCGTGAGGTTGCGAAAGGTGCCGCTCACCGTCATCGGTGTGGCCGAACGCAAGGGCCAGAGCGCGGTCGGACAGGACCAGGACGACGCGGTCTTCGTGCCATTGTCGACCGCCCGCACGCGGCTTTTCGGCGTGGTGCAGGGCAAGCTTCGCCGTATCAATTCGATCTGGATCAAGGTCTCGCCCGGTCAGGACATGAAGTCGGCCGAAGACGGCACCCGCACTTTGCTGCGCCAGCGCCATCGCCTGGCCGCGGGTCAGGAAGACGACTTCACGCTGCGCAACCTCACCGAGATCATGCAGGCACAGGAGGCGGCCAGCCGCGCCATGACCGCACTGCTTGCCGCGATCGCCTCGGTCAGCCTGCTGGTCGGTGGCATCGGCATCATGAACATCATGCTGGTGTCGGTCACCGAGCGTACCCGCGAGATCGGCCTGCGCATGGCGGTCGGCGCGCGCGGCAACGACATCCTGTCGCAGTTTCTGGTCGAGGCGGTGACGCTGTCGTGCATCGGCGGGGCGATCGGTGTAGCGCTCGGGGTCTTTGCAGCCGAGATGGTCGGCAAGTCAGCCGAGTGGCGCATCGAGATCCAGCCGCCGGCGATCCTGCTGGCCTTCGGGTCAGCCGCGCTCATCGGCATCTTTTTCGGCTTTTATCCGGCGCGAAAGGCCTCACGGCTCGAGCCGATCGACGCCCTTCGATACGAGTGACATGAACGCACCAGTGATTCCCAATGTGCTCTCGGTGGCCGGCATCGACCCCTCGGGCGGCGCGGGCCTGTATGCCGACCTCAAGGCTTTCGCCGCCTTCGGCGCCTACGGTTGCGGTGTCGTCACCGCGCTGACCGCGCAAAACTCTCAGGTCGTCAGTGGCATTCATGCGCCACCGCCCGAATTCGTGCGGCTGCAGCTCGATACACTTTTTGCCGATGTCCGCATCGATGCTGCCAAGACCGGCATGCTGGCCACGGCAGCGATCGCGCGCGCGGTGGCCGAAGGGCTGGCGGTGCAGCGCACGCAGGGCAAGCTTTCGCATCTGGTGGTCGATACCGTCATGGTCTCGAAAAGTGGCGACCCGCTGCTCACCCGCGAAGCCACCGCGACCCTGATCGAGGCAGTGCTGCCGCTGGCCACGATGATGACGCCCAATCTGCCCGAGGCTGGCGTGCTGCTGCAATCGAGCCCGCCTGACAGTCTTCGCGACATGCAGCGTGCCGCAGAGCGGCTGCGCCGTCTGCTGCCCGACAGCGGCCAGTGCTGGGTGCTGCTCAAGGGCGGACACCTGTCGGGTGATGCGGTCGACCTGCTGCACGACGGTGATCGCATGATCGAGTTTTCCGCCCCCCGCATCGATACCCGCAATACCCACGGCACGGGCTGCTCGCTGTCGGCCGCGATTGCCGCGCTGCTGCCGCGCAACGATGTGCCGGATGCGGTCGATCAGGCCAAGCGCTGGCTGACCGAGGCCATCCGTCGCTCAGGCGAGCTGACGGTCGGGCAGGGCCATGGGCCGGTGCATCACTTCCATCGGCTCTGGTCGCGCTAGAACCCGGTACCATCGCGGCCATCCGATCCCTTCAGCGCGCGGCCTGCCCGTGCCGTCCCCCGCCCGATGGAAGCACTTCACGCACTGCCGCTGCTGGTCAAGGCAGCGATCCTTGGCATCGTCGAGGGCCTGACCGAGTTTTTGCCGATCTCCAGCACCGGTCACCTGATCCTGGTCGGCAGTCTGCTCGGCTGGCATGACGACAAAGCCAAGGTCTTCGACATTGCCATCCAGACCGGGGCGATGGCCTCGGTCATCTGGTATTTCCGTGAACGCATCCTGAGGGTGCTCGGTGGTTTGACCACTGATCCCGCCGCCAGGCGTTTCGCCATCAATGTCCTGATCGGTTTTGCGCCAGCCGCCATTCTCGGCGTGCTTTTTGCAAAGCACATCAAGGCCGTGCTGTTTGCACCGGTGCCGGTTGCCATCGCCTTCGTGGTCGGAGGCCTGGTCATTCTGTGGGTCGAGCGCCGGGCCCGTCTGGGCCTCATGCCGGTCCGCATCGACGATATCGATGCGATGACCTGGGTCGATGCGCTCAAGCTCGGGCTGGCCCAGGCCGTCGCACTCATCCCCGGCACCAGTCGCTCGGGCGCCACCATCATCGGCGGCATGCTCTTTGGCCTGTCGCGCCGCGCGGCCACCGAGTTTTCGTTTTTTCTTGCGATTCCGACCCTGATCGGCGCTGGCGTCTACGACACCTGGAAGTACCGTGCACTGCTGAGCGCCGATGATCTGCCGCTCTTTGCGGTCGGCCTGCTCACCGCTTTTTTTCAGCGCCCTGCTGGTGGTCCACTGGCTGATCCGCTATGTCTCGCGCCATGACTTCGTGCCGTTTGCCTGGTACCGGATCGTCTTCGGCCTCCTGCTTCTGTTCACCGCCTGGACCGGGGTGATCGACTGGTCGGTGGGCTGACCGATTCGATGTTTTCGATCCTGATCCCCACCTGGAACAACCTTCCTTACCTGCAGCTCGCAGTGGCGAGCATCCGTCGTCATTCGGCCCATGCGCATCAGATCATCGTGCATGTCAATGACGGCAGCGACGGCACCCTCGCATGGGTGCGCGAGCAAGGGCTGACCCATACGCATACCGAACAGAACATCGGGATCTGTCTTGCTGTGAACGAATCGGCCACCCATGCCGAGCATGATCTGATCGTCTATCTCAACGACGACATGGTCGTCTGCCCGGGCTGGGACACCCGTTTGATGGCGCGAATCGACGCGCTGCCAACGCGCCTTTTCATGGTCTCCGGGACGATGATCGAGCCGCGCGAGACCGGCAATGCCTGCGTGGTGGTGGCCGATTTCGGCGACAGTGCCGAGTCGTTTCGCGAGGCCGATCTGATGGCGGCGCTGCCGCGTCTGGCGAGACCCGACTGGGCGGGTGCGACCTGGCCGCCCACCGTAGTCCATCGCGATGTCTGGTTTCAGGTCGGCGGCTACAGCAGCGAGTTTTCGCCGGGCATGAGCAGCGACAACGACTTTTCGATGAAGCTCTGGCAGGCGGGCTGCCGGCATTTCATTGGCGTCGGCGATGCGCTGGTCTATCACTTTCAGTGCAAGTCGACAGGCAAGGTGGTCAAGAACGACGGCAGGCGACAATTCCTCGAGAAATGGTCACTCAGCCAGCGCAGTTTCGATCGCCACTACCTTCGCCGGGGTCAGCCGCTGCCCGCCGGCGACGGCGCGGTGCCCGAGCCGCAGGCCACGCTCGGCTTGAGCCTGGCGAAGACCAAGGACGGTCTGAAGCGACGGTTCCGGCTGTGAGTGCTGCGCTCGATGTGCTGCAGCGAGTCTTCGGCTACCCCTCCTTTCGCGATCCGCAGCAGGACATCGTCGATCACCTGATTGCCGGACGCGATGCGCTGGTGCTGATGCCCACCGGCGCCGGCAAGTCGCTGTGCTATCAGGTGCCGTCGCTGGTGCGCCCCGGCATGGGCGTGGTGGTTTCGCCGCTGATCGCACTCATGCAGGATCAGGTCGATGCGCTGCGCGAAAACGGCGTGCGTGCCGAATACCTCAACTCCACACTCAGTCTCGATGAGACGCGCCGGGTCGAGCGCGCCATGCGGGCAGGCGAGATTGACCTGCTCTATGTGGCGCCCGAGCGGCTGCTGACCGATCGCTGCCTCGAGCTGCTGTCGGCCAGTCGCATCGCGCTCTTTGCAATCGACGAAGCGCATTGCGTCTCGCAGTGGGGCCATGATTTCCGTCCGGAATATCTCGGCCTGTCGGTCCTGCACGATCGCTTTGCCGACATTCCGCGCATCGCGCTCACCGCCACCGCCGATGCCCAGACCCGACATGAAATCCGCGAGCGCCTGGCACTGCAGGATGCTCGCGAGTTCGTCTCCAGTTTCGACCGTCCCAACATCCGCTACAGCATCGTCGTCAAGGACGAGCCGCGCCGCCAGTTGCTCGCCTTCCTGTCCGATTTCGCCGGCGAGGCCGGCATCGTCTACTGCGCCACCCGCAAGCGGGTCGACGATACCGCCGCCTGGCTGCGCGAGCAGGGTTTCGATGCGCTGCCCTATCACGCCGGCATGGGCACCGCCGATCGGGCCCGCAACCAGTCCCGGTTTCTGCGCGAAGACGGCGTGGTGATGGTCGCCACGCTCGCCTTTGGCATGGGCATCGACAAACCCGATGTCCGTTTCGTGGCCCACCTCGATATGCCCAAGAGCGTCGAGGGCTATTACCAGGAGACCGGCCGGGCAGGGCGCGACGGGTTGCCGGCGCGTGCCTGGATGGCCTATGGTCTGCAGGACGTGGTCAACAACCGTCGTTTGATCGACGAGTCACCGGCCGACGACGAGCACAAGCGTGCGTCGCGCCAGAAGCTCGACGCGATGGTCGCGCTCGCCGAGGCCGACGATTGCCGGCGCGTGCGTCTGCTGCGCTATTTCGATGAAGACAGCCGCGCCTGCGGCAACTGCGACAACTGCCTCTATCCGCCCGAGCGCTGGGATGCGAGCGACCCGGCACGCCGGCTGCTCTCATGCATCTACCGGATCCGGCAGGCCGGGGGCATTGCCTACGGCGGCCACTATGTGATCGACGTGCTGCGCGGCGAGCGAAGCGACCGGGTGCTCGAGCGCGGTCACGACCGGCTGACCACCTTCGGTATCGGTGGCGACCTCGATTCAAGCGCCTGGCAGACCCTCTTGCGCCAGCTGGTTGCCAGAGGTCTGATTGATGTGGCCCACGACCGTTTCGGTGTGCTTGAACTCACCGATGCCTCTCGCCCGGTTCTGCGCGGCGAGCAAGCCGTGATGCTGGCCCGTGCAAACTTCGAGCGAGCGCCGCGGGGCCGAAAGTCAAAGCCTCGCGCAGCCGGCTCGAATGCGGCAGCCACCGCTTCGGCCATTGGCCTGGACGCGCCGGCCGCAGCCCGTTTTGCCCAGTTGCGGGTCTGGCGGCTCGACACCGCCCGCGCACAGGGCGTGCCGCCCTATGTGATCTTTCATGATGCCCATCTGGCCGAGATCGCGCGCCATGCGCCGGTCGACCTTGATGCACTGCGTCAAATCCCGGGTGTCGGGGCAACCAAGCTGGAGCGCTACGGCAAGTCGCTGCTGGCTGCGCTGGAGGGTGGCTGAAGTCTGCGAAAGGGCGCCAATGCCAGACGATCGACCTTCGCAGTGGGTTTTTCGATCCTGCAACAGGCTGCCGTCAAGCTGTCGGGTGACGCCGGATATCCGAAAAATCTGCCAGATGGGTCATGCAGGTGTAAAATGGTGCATTGCAAACACACATCCAACGGGTCCTGCGTCGCTCCGTGTCTGGCGACCGATCCGACTGGCAGGGGTAAATCATGGAAGCCTTTCTCCTGGTCCTCGACGACGACATCCTGACTGCAGCGCAAGCCCTGGCAGACTTGATTTCGGCCTGGATCTTCTAGATTCGAACGATCCGCGACGCATGGCTCGCGTTGCTCGCGTCATCGTGGGCGAGGTATCCTCGCCGCTTCACGAAAGAAGCGGACGAGACCCATGGACCTCAATTATTCCCCTGAAGAACTGGCCTTTCGCGATCAGGTTCGCGGCTGGCTGAAAGCCAATCTGCCAGAAGACCTTCGCCGCAAGAACGCCGATGGTGGGCACCTCGGCAAGGAAGATCTGCTGCGCTGGCACAAGATTCTGGCCAAGCAGGGTTGGGTCGCGCCGGCATGGCCGAAAGAATGGGGCGGCCCCGACTGGAATGCGACCCAGCGCTATATCTTCGAAGAAGAGTGCGGACTGGCCGGTACGCCGCAGATCGTCGCCTTCGGCGTCGTGATGTGTGCACAGGTCCTGCTCAAGTTCGGATCCGACGAGCAGAAAAAGCGCCACCTGCCCGGCATCTACAACGGTGACGTTTTCTGGGTTCAGGGTTACTCCGAGCCCGGTTCGGGCTCCGACCTCGCATCGCTCAAGACCCGTGCCGATCGCAAGGGCGACAAGTACATCGTCAATGGCCAGAAGATCTGGACCTCGCTTGGCCAGTACGGTGACTGGATCTTCTGCCTGGTGCGGACCAACTTCGACACCAAGATCCGCCAGGAAGGCATCAGCTTTTTGCTGATCGACATGAAAACCCCCGGCATCACCGTGCGCCCGCTGATCCTCATGGACGGCGGCCACGAGGTGAACGAGGTGTTCTTCGACAATGTCGAGGTGCCAGTCGAAAACCTGGTCCATGAAGAAGGCAAGGGCTGGACGGTGGCGAAGTATCTGCTCGGCCATGAGCGCCTGAATACCGGCCGAATCGGCGCCTCCAAGCGCGAACTGGCCCGGCTGAAAGCCTTTGCTGCGAAGCAGCTCGATGCCGATGGTCGATCGATGATGGATGACCCCCGGTTTCGCGACAAGCTCACCCGCGTCGAGGTCGAGCTGATGGCGCTCGAGATCACCAATCTGCGTTTTCTCGATGCCATGCGCGGCGGTCGCCCCCCGGGCGCCGATGTCTCGATGCTCAAGATTCGCGGCACCGAAATCCAGCAGGCGCTCACCGAACTGATGATGCAGGCGGCCGGCCCGATGGCAGTGCCCTTCAAGGCGGTTGGCGAGTCGCTGGCAGGCGAATTCGATGCGCTGACTGCCAGTCTTGCGGCGCGCTATGCCAA
>CAMCXH010000122.1 GCA_945883285.1 Bordetella parapertussis
ACGCCGGTCTTGGCCGCGGTGTAGGGGCTGATGAAGCGAGTGGCACCCAGACCTTCGGTTGAGGCGATATTGACGATCCGGGCGTCGGTGGCCTTGCGCAGATGCGGCAGGCTCGCGCGGATCATGCGCACCTGACCGGTCAGCAGTACGTCGAGGCTGCGGGCCCAGCGTGATTCGAAGTCTTCGGTGTCGACCGCGCCATGCAGCGAGATGCCGGCATTGTTGATCAGGATGTCGATGCCGCCGAAGTGCGCGGCGATCTCGGCCACCACACGGTCGATGTCGGCGCGACTGGATACATCGAGCTGCCAGCCACGGGCCTTGCCACCGGCACCGGTGATCTCGTCGATCACCGGGCCGATCGGGCTGATGTCGGTGGCCGCCACCAGCGCGCCTTCATCGGCAAACAGATGCGCGGTGGCGCGGCCCATGCCGCTGGCGGCACCGGTCACGATGACAATTTTGCCTGCTACCGAACGTGAGAGCTTGCTCAGACGGACCATGATGAGCGCATTCCTTGCGAGGTGAGTGGTGTGTCAGGCGAGCGATGGATCAAGGCTTGGCCGCAACGATTCCTGCTGCGTTGGACGAGGCGAATGTCAACCTGATGCTCAGCGATTCGGGACGATCCGCACCGCATCGATGAAGGCCGGCTCGTAGGCATTTTCGGGGTCCTTGCGAACGGCAGCGTCGAGCCGCTGCGCATCCTCACCCACCAGAATCCGCCAGCGTCCGGCACTCACCCCGTCGAGGATGATGCCGGCGGCCTGTTCGGCGGTGGTCGGTGCCTTGTCGCGAAAGTCCACGCCACGCTGATACAGCATCTGTTTGAGGGCCTCATCGCTTACGCCGGCGACCGGCGCACCGGCTGCCAGCATGCGTTTGCGCACCGCTTCGACTTCGGCGGGTGTCATCTCGAGCTCGGAATGATTGCGCAGCACCTGCATGGTATTGAGCGCAATCGAGGTGCCGATATGCCCGGGCATGACGACCGAGCAAGTCACATTCGGAGCATTGAGGCGCAGGTCGGTGATCAGCGCTTCGGTAAAGCCCTTGACCGCAAACTTGGCTGCCGAATAAGCGGTATGCGAGACACCGGTGCCAAGACAGGCCCAGAAGCCATTGACACTGCTGACGTTCACCAGATGGCTGCGGGGGCTGGCCACCAGCATCGGCATGAAGGTGCGCGAGCCGTAATACACGCCAAACCACACCACATTGAAGGTGCGCTCCCACTCATTGCGATCACCGGCCACAAACCCGCCGCCGCCGCCGATGCCGGCATTATTGAAGAGAAGATCGATGTGCTTTGTCTGATGCTCGGCCATCACGGTGTCGCGAAAGGCGATCAGATCGGCCTCTTTGCCGACGTCGGCCACACAGGTGGTGACCCGCGTGCCGGCGGGCGCATCGGCCAGACACAGCTCGCGGGTCTGCGCCATGTTGTCGGCCGACAGGTCGCAGATCGCGACATGAACGCCCTTGGCGCTGAGTTGTCGGGCGAGCGCGCGACCGATGCCGGTACCGCCGCCGGTGATGACTGCGATCTGATTAGCTTTGATATCCATGTCCTGCTCCGTCAATGTTGAAATCGTCGAAAAAAATATTTTTCAGGCACAGGCCGGGGGCGGCACGAAGGCAAAGCCGTGCTGCTCCAGGCGTTGTGCAAGCTGGATGGTGCGCAGATCGCCATAGGCCGGGCCGATGATCTGAACGCCGATCGGCAGGCCATCGGGCCCTGCGCCACCCGGAATCACCGTGCCCGGCAGATAGGCCACGCCTGCCAGGCCCGCCCAGAAGGTCTGGTTGAAATAGGGGTGATGCGCGCCGTCGATCTCGATACTGCGCTCACCGAAAGGCAGCTGGTTATGCGGGAAGGCGGTGGTCGGCATGATCGGAGCAATCAGGAAGTCATGCTGCTCGAAGAATCGATGCCAGGCCCATCGGATGCGGGTGCGGGCCTCGTTCAACTGGCCTCGTTCACGGGCCCGCATGGTCTGCCAGCGAATCTGCTGAGCGAGGGCACTTCGATCGGCGTCATCGAGCTGATCGGCACGCGCAACCATCCGGGCGTATTCGTCGTCGGGCAGGCGGGCCGACATCGCTGACGACAGCAGTGCCGAAAAGACCTCGTGGCTGTGCTCGGCGCTGAAATCCGGTCGCGCGGTCTCATCAATCGCCGCACCCATCGAGGCCAGTGCTTTGGCAACCGCATCGACCCGTGCAGCAACCGCGGCCGAGCTCGGGCAGATCGACTCGGTTTTCCAGACCGCGATGCGCAGATCCGAGATCGGCTGATCGAGCGGCTTGAGACTGACCGTGAGGCCGGCGGCGTCCATCTCGTCGGGCACCGCCATCAGCGACATGGCGAGCTCCAGATCGAAGGCCGAGCGCGCGAGTGGCCCGATCACCGAGATGTCGGTCGGGGTAAGAATGCCGCCGAGCGCATGGCCGAGCATCGGCACCAGGTTCCAGGTGGGCTTGTGCCCGAAAACCCCGCAAAAGTGCGCCGGATTTCGGATCGAGCCGCCGATGTCGCTGCCGATCTCAAGCCCGGTCAGTCCGGCTGCGAGCGCAGCGGCCGACCCGCCCGAGGAGCCGCCCGGTGTGCGGCCAGTGTCCCACGGGTTGTTGGTCGTGCCATAGATCTCGTTGTAGCTCTGGAAGTCGGCAAGCCGGATCGGGATGTTGGTCTTGCCGAAGATGTTGGCGCCGGCCGCCGCCAGTCGCTGCACTGCCAGCGCATCCTGGTCGGCCATGTTGTCGCGCAACTCCGGGATGCCCCAGGTGGTGGGCATGCCGCGCAGGTTGTAGCTTTCCTTGATGGTCATCGGCACGCCGTGCAAGGGGCCCAATGCCTGCCCGCGTTTGCGCGCGGCATCGGCGGCATCGGCTCGCGCGCGGGCGCCAGCGCGGTCCTGCTGAATGATGGCGTTGAGCGTCGGATTGAAGCGATCGACGCGGGTCAGAAAATGTTCGAGCAGCTCGCGTGCGCCGATTCGGCCCTGGCGCAGTTCGCCGGCCAGTGCGCTCGCCGAGCGGAAGTGCAGATCGATCACGGTGGTCTCCTCGATGTCGTTGCGGTGCGCTTTGTGGCTGGCATCCTAGCCGATAGTGGCCGACGCTGCCCTCGCCGACCTCATGCAATGGTCTCGATGGCGCGCTTCGGGGCCGCTGCAGGCAGGCTGGCGCCTCGCATTGTCGGTCGCGGGTCGCAGGATGACCCGGGTCGCAGATTTCGTGACAGCGTTGATCTGCATCAAATGCTGGGCCGGAAATGGCCATGCTCCGATCGACCGATCGAATCCACCGGCATAGGATCGACGAAGACAAAACACGTCTTTGTTGCCCAGGAGTCCTCATGAGCTTCGACACACCACTGGTCCTGCGGGGCCCGCTTCGTGCCCCACGCCAGATGCTTGCCGATCAGGAATATGGCGGGCATGCCTCGCTGCACGATGACGAGATGGCCAAGTCGCTTGGCTTTCGGGCCGGCCCGATCGAAGGCCCGACCCACTTCAGCCAGTTCGATCCGTTGCTCACGCGCATCTGGGGTCGTGCCTGGTTCGAACGCGGATGCCTCTCGGCGCATTACCTGAACATGGTGATCGAGGGCGAAGCGGTGAGGGCCTTTGCCGAGATGCCCCATCCCGGCGCGCTGTCGACACGCATCTGGGCCGAGAAGGCCGACGGCACGCCGGTGCTCGAAGCCAGTGCCAGTGTCGGCCCGATCCATCCGCCGACCCTGCTCGAGACCCGCATGCAGAAGTTGCGCCCGCCCGGGCCGCTGGTCATCCTCGAGGAGATGAAAGTCGGCATGACCGGGATCAAGGACGAGCATGTGCGCATGGATCCCGATCAGCATATGGGCGCGCTCTATCCCTTTTCGCTCAACCAGAAGCTCGCGGTCATCACCGAAAATTCGCATTGGTATTCGGATGCCGCGGCCTCGCCCTGGCTGCGTCCGATCATCCCGTTCGAGATGGTCAGTGTGCTGGTGCAATCCACCAGCCGCGAGGCCGGTTTTCCGATGAAGGGGCCGGCAATCGGTCTGTTTGCTGATCTTGAAGTCCGCATGATCGACGGCCCGCTTTTTGTCGGCGAGGACTATATCGTGCGTCGCGAAGTGGTGGCGCTGGCCGATAGCCGGCGCACCGAGTCATGCTGGATCCGCAGCCGGATCTTCAATGCCTCGGGTGAGCGTCAGGTGGCCGAGATGCTGCTCAACAGCGCCTCGCTCAAGAATTCCTACGCCGGCTACGACGAGGCGCTGGCCCGGGTATCGCGCCAGTTGCCGTGACAGCCGGCCGGCACGCGGTGCGACAGATGCGCCAAATGCGCCAAATGCGCCAGTGCCAGCGGCTCGGCCTCGGAAACGGTTCTGCCATGGTCGCGCCAGGGCTCGCTCCGGGCTTGCCGACAACTGGCGGAAGGGCGTGGGAGTCGAACCCACCAGACACGCATGGCGCATCTCGCCGGATTTGAAGTCCGGGCGCTCCACCGGGATACGATGCCCCTCCTTATGCAGCCCGACGGCAAACATCCATCGCCGTCTGGTGCGCGGACGAGACTATCATGCGTTCGCGAGCTCGATCGAGCCTCAAGCCAGTCCCGGGCAAGTCCTCGGGGCAAATCAGAACCTGACGGAGACAACACATCATGCTGGACCGAACAGACCGTATGCAGCTGGCGGTAACTGACCGCAAGCGCGCGGCACAGACCTTCGAGACTTTGCTTGGCGCGCAGTTTGATCGTGAATCGAAGAGCGCCTGGCTCAATGCTGATCGCACCGTGATGCGCATCGGCGAAAGCGAACTCGAGTTGTGTCAAGCGGCGGGACCCGGCCCGGTGCAGGATTTCATCGGCAAGTGGGGCGAGGGGCTGTTTGCGGCTGGCTACTCGAGCGCACGCCTGGATGATCTGGCCGCCCACCTTGGCAGCATGGGTGTGGCCTTTACCCGTGAAGACGATCAGCTCCATCTGCCGGGCACCAGCACCTTCGGTTTTCCGATGGTGATTTCGCGGTTTCGCGAACGCCCGCGCGTTGGTCCGGTGAGCTATTTCTATGAGGCGACCAATGCGCTCGATACCGACTGGCGGGTGGTCGCCGATCGCTACAGCAAGATGTTCGGGCTGGATCCCAGCCGCTTTTCGCCGATCGCGAGCAAGCGTTTCGGCTACGAAGGCACACTGACCCTGTTCGATCCGCCGGCCCGCCTCGATCGCATCGAGCTGTCGCAGACCTTTGCCGACCAGCCGGGCACCATGCGCCGTTTCGTCGAGCGGCGCGGCGGTGATGCCCTCAATATGTGCTTCATCGAGACCGACGAGTTCGACACACTCAAGCAGCGCCTGCTCGATGCCGGCGCCACACTTACCGCGCGCGGCGGTGAAATTGCCACCGAACGCGACGGGATGTGGGTCCATCCCAAGAACCTTCACGGTCTGCTGCTGGGCATCTCGCGCGGCATGTTTGCGTGGGAGTGGTCGGGGCGTCCGGACCTGGTGGTGCGTCTGCCCCAGGCCTGAGGCCCCGGGGAAGAACACTGGCTGAGCGCTCGCGGCGCTCAGCCGTGCTGCGCCAGCGGCAGGTCCAGCGTGGTGGTGCGGCGCATCTCACGCCGATGTGTCGCATCATCGAACGGGCGAGCCCGATGCATGGTCGCGCGGTTGTCCCAGATGACAAAGTCATGCAGTCGCCATTCATGGCGCCAGGTGAATTCACGCTGCGTGGCGTGTTCGATCAGATCACGCAACAGCAGCCGACCTTCGGGCAATGGCCAGTCGATGATTTCGGCGGCGTGTGAGGCCAGATAGAGCGATTTGCGACCGGAGCCGGGCAGGGTGCGGACCAGCGGGTGGATCGCACCCGGCAGCTTCTCGCGTTCGGCCGGCGTGAACTCGAAACCGAGCAAATGACGCGAATAGACGATGGTGTGATGTACCTGCAGCGGTGCCAGGCGCGCCTTCGTCTCCTCGTCGAGGGCATCGTAGGCGGCACGCATATCGGCGAATTCGGTATCGGCGCGCACCGGCGGCACCACCCGCGCCGAGAGCATCGAATAGCGCCCGGCCGGGTCCTGGAACGAGGCATCGGTATGCCACAGCCGGTTGCTCACCGAGCTCGCCCGGCGCCGATCATCCGCGGCGAGAATCTCGCCTCTGTCGTTGACATTCGAGACGTCGGTCAGGGCTTCATTGCCGAAGCGGTTTTTGGTCAGTACCGCGGTCGAGGTCCTCGCATGCAGCGTGCCATCAAACCGCTGGGCAAAATCGAGCTGGTCGGCGTCGCTCAAGGCCTGGTCGCGAAAGACCAGCACCGCATGCTCATCCATGCCGGCCCGGATGCGCTCGAGGGTGTCGCGGTCGCGCACGGCACGCAAATCGATCGGACTGGACTCGGCCACAAAGCTTGCGCCGAGGGGGGTGAAGGTCAAGCTCATGCGCAGGCCTTTCGGTGAGTGCGGCAGTGTCAGGCGGGTCGCCCGCCTTCGCCGATCTTGAACGCAGATCGGCTGAAGTCAACTCCCGAGTCGCCCGAACGGAATGCTGCGGGCTTGTCGGCTCGGCAGCTGCCGGTCGATCGCATCGACGTGATTGCAGAGCGTCGTGAGGAACTGGGTTACCCTTTTGGGGACATGAAGCAGGCCGCTGAGATCGCCCTGCAAAGACCCTGGAGACACTCGATGCCATACCGCTCAAGCTTCTTTTCGTTTTCTGCCGCCTGCGTACGCCCGGGGCTGCGCCGGGCCGTGCTTGGCGCGATGCTGTGCGCTGTCGGCATGGTGGCTTTTCCTGGTGCTCAGGCTCAGACCGCCTATCCGACCAAGCCGGTCACGCTGCTGGTGCCTTTCCCGCCGGGCAGCGCGACGGATGCGATCGGCCGGGCCCTTGCAGCGGTGGTGTCCAAGACACTTGGCCAGCAGGTGATCGTCGAGAATCGGGCAGGGGCCGCGGGCACGCTGGCTGCCGGTTCGCTGGCGCAATCGAACAATCCCGACGGCTACACCATCGCAATTGCGCCGGCCTCGCTGTTTCGGGTCCCGCATCTGCAGAAAGTGGGCTACGACCCGATCAAGGACCTGACCTACATCATGAATTTTTCGGGCTACACCTTCTCGCTGGTCGTGCCTGAGAGCTCGGCCTGGAAGACGCTGCCCGAGTTCATCGAGTTTGCCAAGGCCAATCCCGGCAAGGTCAGCGTCGGTGCCAGCGGCACCGGCAGTTCCGGCCATGTGGCCACGGTTGTGCTGTCGCAGAAGTCGGGTGCCGATCTCACCTTCGTGCCCTTCAAGGGCGGATCCGAAGTGCTGGCGGCCTTTGTCGGCGGCCATATCAATTCGGTCATCGACGGCGGCTGGGCGCAGATCGAAAAGCAGGGCAAGGGCCGCGTGCTGGTGACCTTCCAGGAAAAGCGGATTCCCCGCTTGCCTAATGTCCCGACCGCGCGCGAAGCCGGCTTTGACATGGTGGCCGCCAGCCCGATTGGCCTGGTCGGACCCAAGGGCATGGATCCGAAGGTGGTGACGGTGCTGCACGATGCCTTCAGAGCGGCGCTGAGCGATCCGACCTACAAGCGCCATCTCGAGACCTATGATCTCGATGATGCCTATCTCAGCGGCGAGGATTACCAGAAGCTCGCCACCCGCCTCTGGGCCGATGAGAAACGCAATGTCGACATGCTCGGCATGAAGCCGCAGTAAGCGGCGTGCGACCGGCAGTGCCGGTTTGCTTCGATCAGTCGCTGCCGATCATTCGCCGTCTTTCACCGAGACGGCGCGTGATGCCTGAGCGATCCAGAAACTCGAGCACCTCGATTGTCAGGTTGCGCCCCAGTCCTGAGGCATCACGATAGGTCGCGGCATCGAAGCTGCCGTCGGCCGATGCCTCGGCCAGCCCGACGGCGATCGCGGCGAGTTCGGCAAGACTCTCGGGCGCGAAAAAGCGGTTCGGTGCGATCGGCAGCAGATGGCCGCGCCGGGCCATATCCCGCATGAAGGTGAGCAACTCGGCGCGTTCACGCCCGAGCAGGGCGGCGAGTTCGCCCACGATCGGTGGGCGGATACCGGCTGCACGCAAAGGCGCCAGCAAGCTCTCGAGCAGCGCCTGCTCGGCAGGGGGCAGCACCGCGCGATGGTCCGGCAGGCGCAGGCACACGCCGTCGCGCATCACCTGTTGCTCATCGATCAGCGAGCCGATGGCGGCATGGGCGATCATCTGGGCGCGCCTTGGCTGCGGGCGCGCCGACCGCGATTCGCTCTTGTGCGTCTGTTCGATCAGACCGGGCGCTGCGACCGCCGCCATGCGGGCAAGCGTCGAGGCGATCGGTCCGATCTGATCGGGATGGTCGGCGTGCGCACTGGCTAGCACAGCGAGCACGGTGTTGCGCCAGGCATGCCAGAGCGGCGGCGACAGGGCGATCGATCGGTCGGGATCGGCGCTCGATGCCCCCGCCCCCGGCAGATGGCGGGTGTCGATACGATGCAAAGGCACGGTATTACGCAGCGCAAGAATCTGCGTTGCGCTGAGGTTTCGCAGCCGTTCGAATCGTTCGAGGTCAACACCCAGCGGACTGCACGCGAGCAGCGCCTGCAGTGCATCACCTGCTGACTCGATCGACAGCGCTGCCAGCTCGTCAAGGCGTGCCTGGCTGCGTCGACCCCGGTCGGGCGCAAAGGCGTCGATGACCGATCCGCCGCCGATCGTTCGCTGTGCGGCCGGATCGCGCAGCACAAAGCGGTCACCGAAGCGTGCGGCCACCGGTTGCTCGAGCACGAGTTGCGCAAGTCCGCTTTCACCCGGCTGCATCTGATGTGCTTGCAGCAGCGCGAGCCGCGCATTGACCGCTGCCGAGCCGATGTGAACCTGGACCGGCGCAAGGTGCGCGATCGCACGCGGATGGTCGGCGAGCAGCGACATCCGCGCGTCGATGCGGATGGCCGGCGCATGCGCGCCCGGCGCCACCAGCCATTGCCCTCGTCCGATATCGGCATCGCGCAGATCGCTGCCGACGATATTCACCGCGCAGCGCTGGCCGGCGTGCGCCGTCTCGGTCGTCCGGTTGTGGGCATGGATACCGCGGACCCTGACCGCGATGCCCAGCGGCGAGACGATGAGCGAATCGCCGATGGCCAACTTGCCCGACAGTGCTGCGCCGGTCACAACCAGCCCTGCACCCGGGACCGAGAACGACCGGTCGATCGCGAGGCGGAACTGGCCGTCGCCGGCGCTTGCGGCGGTCTGCTGCGCAAGCCCAACGAGATAGTTGCGCAGGCTTTCGATACCGATGTTTTGCGGCGTCTCCACCTCGAAGCGCAAGGCGCCCGCAAAGCGGCTCTCCTCGAGCAGCGAATCGATGGCGGCAATCGCCTGTGCCTTTTGCCCGGCCGATGCCGGACCGGTCTTGGTCAGAACCACCGCAAGCCGTCTGGCGCCAAGCAACTCCAGGATCGCCAGATGCTCGCGGGTCTGCGGCATCGGTCCATCGTCGGCGGCAACAACCAGCAGCGCCAGGTCGATCGCGCTGATGCCGGCGAGCATATTGCGCACGAAGCGCTCGTGGCCCGGCACATCGACGAAGCCCATCAGTTCGGGGCCGCCGAAGTCGGCATAGGCAAAGCCCAGGTCGATCGTCAGGCCACGGCGCTTTTCCTCCTCGAGCCGGTCGGTGTCGACGCCGGTAAGTGCCCGCACCAGGCTGGTCTTGCCGTGATCGACATGGCCTGCGGTGGCAACGATCATGGCGTGATGTCGGTCTCGAACAGTCGGACGAAGGCGGCCTCGTCGTCGAGGCAACGCAGATCGAGCCAGAGCGCGCCATCGCTCACGCGACCGATGACCGGTGTCGGCAGGCTGCGCAGTTGGGTGGCAAGCCGCCCCAGTGCCGAGCCGGCGGATCGCTTCGTCGCGCGAGGCTCGATGCGCAGCCCGAAGCTCGGCAGGGTGTCCAGTGGCAGCGAGCCGCTGCCGATCTGGCTGAACATCGGGGCGATGCTGAGGTGTGCGCGATCTCCCAGCCAGCGTGCCACGGCCGGGCCGACGCGCTGCGCCAGCGCTTCGATCGGCGCGACAGGGCGGGCGAGTTGACGCAGCGCCGGTACCCGTTCGATCAGCCGATCAGGATTGCCATAGAGGCGCAGCACCGCGCCGAGCGCGGCAAGGGTGAGCTTGTCGCAGCGCATCGCTCGCTTGAGCGGATTGCGCCGGATGCGTTCGATCAGATCGGCGCGTCCGACCAGCATGCCCGCCTGCGGCCCACCGAGTAGTTTGTCGCCGCTGAAGGTCACCAGATCGGCGCCATTGGCCAGCGCCTGATCGGGCGTCGGTTCGGCAGGCAAACCGAAGCGGGTGAGGTCGGTGAGGGTGCCGCTGCCCAGGTCGATCACGAAGGGGATGCCGTGCGATCGGGCAAGTGTTGCGAGTTCGCGCTCGTCGGGCTCGGCGGTAAAGCCCTCGATGCGGTAGTTGCTCGCATGCACTTTCATGATCAGGGCGGTCTGCGGCCCGATGGCGTCCGCAAAATCACGCAGGTGCGTGCGGTTGGTGGTGCCGACCTCGCGCAGCCGACAGCCCGCACGCGACATGATGTCGGGCAGGCGAAACGATCCGCCGAGCTCGATCAGTTCGCCGCGCGAGACGATCACTTCGCGGCGCAGGGCCAGGGCGTTGAGCAGCAGGACGACGGCGGCTGCATTGTTGTTCACCACCGCCGCCGCCGGCGCACCGGTCAGGCGGCACAGCCACTGTGCGACATGATCATCGCGCTCGCCGCGCTTGCCGGTCGCCAGATCGAATTCGAGGTTCGAGGCGCCGCTGGCGACCCGCGCGATCGCCTCGAGCGCTTCCGGCGGCAGGGGCGCCCGACCGAGATTGGTGTGCAGGACCGTGCCGGTCAGGTTGAGGACCGGCCGCAGCGAATCGGCCATCAGGGTCTGCAGCCTCGCTGCGATGGCCTGAACCGGGTCGAGCGCCGCGTCGGCCGCGACTGCCTCGAGCTGCGGGCGGCTCGCGGCGAGCACTTCCCGCACGACTGACAGGACCATGCTTCGGCCATGCGCCCCGATCAGCTCCGCGATCTCGGGCCGGTTCATCAGCCGATCGACCGAGGGCAGGCCTGCTCGCGCATCACGCGGTGCAGCCCTCACCCGCCCACCCTCCCGGGGCGGCGAGCCGTAGG
>CAMCXH010000123.1 GCA_945883285.1 Bordetella parapertussis
GATCGATCGACCCGGACAACGCCGCCATGAAACTGATGATCGTGCCAGTGACCCCTTTCCAGCAGAACTGCTCGATCCTGGTCGATGAGACCACCGGGCAGGCGGTGGCGATCGACCCGGGCGGCGACCTCGACCGTATCGACGAGGCGCTCAAGACTGCTGGCGGAAAACTCGAGAAGGTGCTGCTGACACACGGCCATATCGATCATTGCGGTCAGGCAGCAGAGTTTGCGCGCCGCCACGGCGTCAAGATCGAGGGGCCTCATATTGACGACAAGTTCTGGATCGATCAGCTGCCTGCTCAGGGGCAGCGCTTCGGCATGCCGCCGCTTGAGGCCTTCGAGTCGGACCGCTGGCTGAACGACGGCGACACCGTGCACTTCGGCAATATCGATCTGACCGTGGCGCACTGCCCGGGGCATACCCCGGGTCATGTGGTGTTTTTCCAGCCCGAGACCCGGCTGGCGGTGGTCGGCGACGTGCTCTTTCAGGGCTCGATCGGGCGCACCGACTTTCCGCGCGGCAACCACCAGCAGCTGCTCGACTCGATCGTCCAGCGCCTGTGGCCGATGGGTGACGACGTCGCTTTCGTGCCGGGACATGGGCCGATGTCGACCTTCGGCGATGAGCGGGCGAGCAATCCGTTCGTGAGCGACGAAGCGCTCGGGGCAAACTAGCCCCGGTCTATTGCCCTCCGGGTTCTCCGGATGGGCTCAGCACGCAGGAGACGTGACATTTGTCATGTCGGTGATTTTTACAGTGGGGCCTCATGGCTGCCGGCTGTGCCCTCGGCCGCTCAGGCTCAGATCGAGGGCGATTTTGCTGAGCTGAGGGGTCGCGAAACCTGACTTTGTCTGTGAAGGACTTCGATTGATCGAATTTCGCACAGACTTTATCTCGATGCCGGGCTGATGGTTGGCCAAAATACCGCTGTTGGCTTGGGGAATGTGATTTTTTGCACGTCGGCGGATTTTACAGCGCCACAGGCTTGTTTTTAGCCAGTGTTTACGTAAACAATTGATTTGAAAAGGTATTTATTGCTGGCACGTTGATTGCTAATAACTGCCCGTGCGGGGTTTCGCGCATCCAAAACTTAAAAGGGATACTCAAATGATTTCTTCAGTCGTCAATTTCCGCAGGGCGGCAATCAGTGCCGCGATTGTGTCCGGTCTTTTTGCAGCCAGCATCAACGCTGCTCACGCAGTGGCGATCTCCGGCACGATCAATTTCCGCGAAAACGGTACCGCTCTCCTGACCGGCGGCGCAGGTCAAAACGGTTACAACACCGCGGTCGCGACCGGTGTCACTTGGGCGAACAATGTCGGCAATATTCAGGTGACCACGTTCACCGGCAACATCACCGGACTCATCGGCTACACCACCACCGGCAATCTGGCAGATTTCACTTTCAATCCGTCGACCGCGATTAACCCGCTCTGGACGATGGGCGGTTATTCCTTCGCAGCCACCAGTTTTTCCATCAATACCCAGAACGCAAACTTCCTGAGTGTCAAAGGCGTCGGCACGATGAAGAAATCTGGCTTTGAGGATACCGCTGGTACCTTTACCTACACCGCCAACGCCACCGGCATCGATTCGTTTTCGTGGGCGGCTTCGTCGTCAGCCGTGCCCTTGCCCGGCACGCTCGCCCTGTTCGGTCTCGGTCTGGCCGGACTGGGTCTGACCCGCCGCAACAAGGCCTGATCTCGCTTCACAGTCAATGAAACGCGGCGCCCGAGGGCGCCGCGTTTCTTTTGATCAGGCGCGCCGCCAACCTGTCTGGCATCCTCAACCTGTCTCAATCAATGCCCGTGGTGCCCGAACTGAAATCGATCCTCCGGTTTCGGCTGCGCCCGCAACGACTCCAGATCCGCAAGCACCGTCACAAACCACCGGTTTGGTCGACCGATGATCGATCCAGAAGTCCCTGTGTCCGACTTCCTGCGATTGGCTTGGCCTGTAGGAGACCTGAGCGCCTTCTTGTCGGTCGATCTTGCTGCAAAGCTGCCTGCAGCCCAGCCGTGCACATGATTGCGTAAGTTCGGACTGCCGGCCCTTCTGCCAAAGTCACCATGCAAAAAAGATGAATGTCAGCTGGAAAGGCCCGGCTTGGGTATCTTTCGACACGACTTGCCTTCGCGACCTGGTTCGTCAATTTCGGCGTGCCGCAAAAAAAAGGATTTCCAGCATGACTTCTTCAACACGCGATTTCCGCAAGACCGCAATGGCTGCGGCGGTGACCACGATGCTTCTTGCGGCGGGCAGCAATGCTGCGCATGCGGCGCCCATTTCCGGAACGATCAACTTCCGGGAAAACGGCACCGCTCTCTTGACCGGCGGCGCAGGTCAGAACGGCTTCAACACCGCGGTCGCAACCGGCGTCAATTGGGCGAACAATGTCGGCAATATTCAGGTCACCACGTTCACCGGCAACATCACCGGGCTCACGGCATACACCACCACCGGGACTCTGGCGGACTTTACTTTCAACCCGTCGACCGCCATCAACCCGCTCTGGACGATGGGCGCTTATTCCTTCGCAGCCACCAGTTTTGGGATCACAAGCCAGAACGCCAGTTTCCTGAACGTCACAGGCTTTGGCACGATGAAAAACGCTGGCTTCGAAGATACCGCTGGCATCTTCACCTATACCGCGAATGCCACAGGCGTCGATTCCTTTTCGTGGGCGGCTTCATCATCAGCCGTTCCCCTGCCCGGTACGGTCGCCCTGCTTGGCCTGGGGCTGACAGGACTCGGTTTGGCCCGACGCATCAAGTCCTGACAGGCGCTGCTTCCCGAAAATGACGGCGCCTTCTGGCGCCGTTTTCGTCAGATCGGCGCCGCCTGCTTTCCCGCGCCCCAAGAATCCTTCAGCGTCACCGCCCGATTGAACACTGGCCTGTCTGCCCGGTGCTCAACCCGATCCGCTACAAAATAGCCATGCCGTTCAAACTGAAACCGGTCCTCCGGTTTTGCCTGCGCCAGCGACGGCTCCAGATAGGCATGAACCACCTGCAAGGCCTGCGGATTCAGGCAATCGAGCGGATTGCGCCCTCCTGAATCAGGGTGGGATTCGGTGAAAAGCCGGTCGTAGATCCGCACTTGCGCCGGCAAGCCGTGGCGCACCGACACCCAGTGGATATTGCCCTTGACCTTGTAGAGGTCGGCCCCGGGTGTGCCTGACTTTGAATCCGGAAAATAGTTGGCCAGTACTTTGGTCACCCGGCCGTCGGCATCCGCCTCGAAGCCGGTGCACTCGATGACAAAGCCATAGCGCAGTCGCACCCGGTTGCCCGGAAAGAGCCTGAAAAAGCCCTTCGCCGGCTGTGCCATGAAGTCTTCGCGTTCGATCCAGAGTTCGCGGGTCAGCGGAAAATGCCGCAGACCGCGCTCGGGCTGGTGCGGATGGACCGGTGCGTTGCAGGCTTCTTCAAGCGACTCCGGAAAATTCACCAGTTCGAGCCGGATCGGGTCGAGCACCGCGGCGGCGCGCGCTGCACTTGCATCCAGATCATCACGCAGCGCCTGCTCGAGCACCGCAGGTTCCACCCATTGGCTGGCCTTCGACACGCCGATGCGCTCGCAAAAAAGGCGAATCGATGACGGCGTGTAGCCGCGCCGGCGCAATCCCACGAGTGTTGGCATGCGCGGGTCGTCCCAGCCGTCGACCGACTTCGACTGCACCAGCTCCTGCAGCTTGCGCTTGCTGGTGACGGTGTAGGCCATATTCAGGCGCGCAAACTCGATCTGCCGGGGCAGCGGCCGCTGAAAGAATCCGCCTTCGGCCACCCGCTCCAGGATCCAGTCGTAAAACGGTCGATGATCCTCGAATTCGAGCGTGCACAGCGAGTGGGTAATGTTCTCGAGCGCGTCCGACAGCGGGTGCGCGTAGTCGTACATCGGATAGATCGGCCAGGCATCGCCGGTCCGATGGTGGTGGGCATGGCGAATCCGATACAGGATCGGGTCGCGCAGATTGATATTGGGCGAGCCCATGTCGATACGGGCCCGCAGCACATGCGAACCCTCGGGTTGCTTGCCGGCGCGCATCTCGTGCAGCAACGCGAGGCTCTCGTCGGCGGGCCGATCGCGAAATGGCGAGTTGGTGCCCGCTTCGGTCAGGGTGCCGCGATGTTCGCGGATCTGATCGGCAGTCTGCGAGTCGACATAGGCATGACCCGCCTGCACCAGGTATTCGGCAAAGCGATAGAAGTGCCCGAAGTAGTCGCTGGCGTAATAAAGATTGGACTCGGTTTGATTGGCGTCCCATCCGAAACCGAGCCATTTCACGGTCTCAAGGATCGAATCGACATATTCCTGGTCTTCCTTGACCGGGTTGGTGTCATCGAAGCGCATATGGCAGCGCCCGGCATAGTCGATCGCCAGCCCGAAATTCAGGCAGATCGACTTGGCATGCCCGATATGCAGATAACCGTTGGGCTCGGGCGGAAACCGGGTGCGGATCTTTGCCGGATCGATCGCGCCATCAGCATGCTCATCGGCGGTCGTGGGGTGGCCGGCCCAGCGGCGGTCGGCATAGATGCCGGCGGCCAGATCACTGTCGATCGCCTGCCGGATGAAGTTGCTGGTGCGGGCAAGGCCCTCGGCGTCGGATGAAGCACCGGGCGATTCTTTTAACGAGGCTTTGGGCGAGGTTGACACGGGCAAGGGGCGTCGAGGTGTGGTTGGGGTGATCAGATTGTGGGCCGGCAAGCGAAAAACTGCTTTGGATGCTGTCGACGCCGCGGTTGGCGTCTCCCCGGATTGTAGCGGTGTCAGCGCCGGTGCCGCTCGAGGATAGAAAGCGGGGAAAGTGTCGGCTGGCTTTACACAGTTCAGGCCAAGGAAAGTGATCGATCTCTCTAAATAGTTGATTTTGTGACGTAAGTCACGGCTGGCACCGCGTTTGCTGTGAATATCGTGATTTTAGTCACGCCGCGTTTTGGCCTGGTAATCCGCGGGGTGGTGGTCCAACAACTTTGAAAGGATTTCTCATGAACACGTCCTCCACCTTGCGCAACGCAGCAGTCGCTGTGTCCTTGCTCGTCGCCGCATCGGCAGCCTCCGCGACTGCGATCAACGCGTCGCCGTTCAACTTGACCAACACGACGTCTGTTGGATTTGGTCAGCAAATGGTCGAGCCTGGTGCAGGTTTCGCCTTCGAATACATTTTCAACGTGCCGACGCCTATCGGGGGTATGTATTCGAACATCAACTGGTCGCCAGCAAGCACGATGGCGACTGCCACTTTCTTCCAGTCCGACGCGGCCGGTAATCAAGGCGCCAACCCGACTCTTGGCACCTTTATCGCAACGACAGGTACCAACCTGTTTCTGAGCTATACCGGGATCATGTCTGGTTACTACACGGTTGCTTTGAAAGGCACCGCCGGTCCGGGTACCACGACCCTCATTTCGGGCCAGGCGTCTGCGATTCCTGCGCCGGCAGTGCTTGGTCTGGTTGGTATCGGTTTGCTTGCGCTTGGTCTTGGCAGAAAAGCAGTCAAAGCCAACGCCTGATTCACGCGGCACTGATTAACGAGAGGCTCGCCTAGGCGGGCCTTTTGTTTGGCCGCTCGCTTTCGCCCAGTCTGATTAGTGTCGGATAGCTTTACACAGCCCTGAGTAACTCATCGGGTCAATTTCAGTAAGTGATTGATCTTGTGACTTTTATCACAGACGGCACTGAATTTGCTCTTTTTACCGTGATTTTTATCACGCTTGGCTCGGGTTCTGCTGCTAGTCGCCAGGCGCTGTCGTCATGTTTAACCCTCCCTTTGAAGGATCTGAAATGTCCATCTCCACCCAAGTTTTTCGCAAAGGCGCACTTGCACTCGCATTGTCCGCCCTGTCGGCCGCCGCTGTCGCTGCACCGATCAATGTCGGTATGGTTACTGCGCCGAGCATCGGCAACCCGCTTTCATCGATTACCGGCGCGGGCTTGTCGCAGGTTTACTTCTTCAATCTGACCAATTCCGCCAACTCGCTGTCGGCGTCCTACAATTCGGATCCGATCGACGGCAGCCTGGCAGGCCAGTTCTTCATGTCTAACGCCGCAGGCGTCCTCGGCACCCAGCTTGCTCCTTTCAGTCCTAATTCGAGCGGAAACGTGACGCTCAGCTACGGCTCGATCACCAGCGGTTATTACGCCTTCCAGTTCACTTCGCAGTCAAACGCGGAGATTACCTATTCGGGTCAGTTCTCGGCTCGTGTGCCGGCTCCGGCTGTGCTGGGCATGGTCAGTCTGGGTCTGGTTGGTCTGGGGCTGTTCGGCCGCCGCCGCGCAGTCTGATATTCGGCTGCCTTCGGGCGCATGCCAAAAAAGCCCGCTCAGGCGGGCTTTTTCTTTACCTGAACCGCGCTTCGAAACTCGAAGCGCCCGACCTGCTCAAACCCCGAGCAGATCCACCTCAAACAGCAGCGTCGCATTCGGCGGAATCACGCCACCGGCGCCGCGCGCGCCATAGCCGAGATCGGCCGGGATGATCAGGCGACGCGTGCCGCCAACTCGCATGCCCTGCACGCCTTCGTCCCAGCCGCTGATGACCTGTCGCGCACCGAGGCCGAATTCAAACGGCGATCCACGGTCTTTGCTCGAATCGAACTTGCGGCCGGGAGCGCCGTCGACATACAGCCATCCGGTGTAGTGGACTTGCGCGGAACAGCCGGCAGTCGCTTGCGCGCCGTCGCCGACGACGACATCTTCAATCTGCAGACCCGATGGGGTGGTGGTATAGGCCATTTTCTGGGGCTCCTGTGGTTGGCGCGCGCACGATATCACGCCTGATGCGCGCAGCGTCTGAGGGCGTCTGTGCCTGCAGCCGCGTGCAACCGTCTGCAACCCGTCAGCGCGGCTGGGCGTTCTCGTAGCGCTCGCGCAGTTCGCTCAGTTCGGTCAGTACTTGCAGTGGAAACCCCCTTCGCCCGGGGCGTGTCTCGAAAGTCAGGCTGTCAAAAACCTGGCGCATCGATTGCGGGCTGGACCAATTGGCGGCAAATCTTTCGATCAGATGGGGGAAGTCGCGAGCGGTGTGCTCGAGCAGCTTGGCCGGTAACTTGTCGAGGAGTGCCTGAGCGTCGAGCGACAGTCCCTTGCGTCCAGCTCCCGGATTGCGAAACTCGGCCCATCGAGCATCAAGCTGCTGATCCGGTTTCGGGTAGTAAACCTTGACTTCAGGCGCGCTGATACGCGAAGCGCGATCGGCTTTGCCGTTGTCCGCCTCCGAAGCCCATCGTCTGAAAGGATTTAAGCCCATCCGTACCGCCCAAGTCCGCACTGCTGGCTGCGCTGCGCCGGGGATACAATCCGACACCTGGGCAACCATGCCCTGTTCAGCTTCTACCGCCCAGGAATCCTGTCACATGACTGACCACTTTATCGCCCGTCCCGCTGCCGTCCTCCGGGGCTCGATCAGGGTGCCCGGTGACAAGTCGATCTCCCATCGATCGATCATGCTGGGGGCGATTGCCGACGGCACCACCCGGATCGAAGGATTCCTCGAGGGGGCGGATGCGATTTCCACGATGAATGTATTCCGCGCATTAGGGGTCATCATCGACGGTCCGCTCGATGGTCGGGTTTCGGTGACCGGTGTTGGACTGCACGGTCTGAAACAGCCTGCATCCGATCTGGACTGCGGCAATTCCGGCACGTCGATGCGTCTGCTCTCGGGCTTGCTCGCCGGCCAGGCCTTCGATTCGTGTCTGGTCGGTGACGAGAGCTTATCCAGGCGCCCGATGAAGCGGGTCACCGATCCGCTCGCCGCCATGGGCGCGAGCATTGCCTCTCTCGAAGGCCGGCCGCCTCTGCGAATCAGTGCTCCCGGCAAGCCCTTGAAGGCCATCGACTATGTCATGCCGATCGCCAGTGCTCAGGTGAAGTCCTCGCTCATGCTCGCCGGGCTTTATGCCGAGGGCATCACCCGCGTGACCGAGCCGGCGCCCACCCGTGATCACACCGAGCGCATGCTCACCGCCTTCGGCGTGTCGGTCGAGGTGAGTGGGCCGGTCATCAGCCTGCAGGGCGGTCAGCGCCTGACTGCTACTCATATCGACGTGCCGGCCGATATCTCGTCGGCCGCCTTCTTTCTGGTGGCGGGTGCGATCGCCCGCGATGCCGACCTGCTGATTCGCCATGTCGGCATCAACCCGACGCGCACTGGTGTGATCGACATTCTTCGGCTGATGGGCGCCGATCTGACGCTCGAGAACTCGCGCATCGTCGGCGGTGAGCCGGTGGCCGATCTGCGTATCCGCTCGTCTGAGCTGCGCGGTATCGATGTGCCGCCCGAACTGGTGCCGCTGGCAATCGACGAGTTTCCGGTGCTCTTCGTGGCGGCTGCCTGTGCCCGCGGGCGCACGGTGGTCACCGGTGCCGAAGAGCTGCGTGTCAAAGAGTCCGACCGCATTGCGGTCATGGCCGAAGGCCTGGCTCGGCTGGGTATCGAGGTCACCCCGACGCCTGACGGCATCATCATCGAAGGTCGCGGCGAACAGCCGGCAGTGTTTTCTGGCGGCGAGGTCGATTCGCATGGCGATCATCGTCCGGCGATGGCATTTGCAGTCGCCTCGCTGCGTGCCGCCGGCCCGATCACCATTCGCGATACTGCCAACGTCGGGACATCTTTCCCTAACTTCGTCGAAATCGCGACTACTGTCGGGATTGGCCTTGAAAAGCACGCCTGACGCGAAGGGCGCTGGGCTGGAAACAGACCCTGCGCCTCTGGCCGCGCTCGATGCCCGCCGAGCCCTGGTGCTGACCATCGACGGCCCAACCGCCTCCGGCAAGGGCACGATTGCCCAGCGGGTGGCGCAGGTGCTCGGGTTTCACTATCTCGATAGCGGTGCACTTTATCGGGTGACTGCCCTGGCTGCGACCCGCGCCGGTATCAGCCTCGACGACGCCGCTGCGCTGGCCGACATCGGGGCGAGCCTGCCGGTGCGCTTCGAGCCGGACGGACGCGTCCTGCTGGCGGGTGACGATGTCAGCGAGGCGATCCGAACCGAACAGGCCGGGCAGGCCGCCTCGCGGGTCGCGGTTCATCCGTCGCTGCGAGAGGCGCTGCTCTCGCTGCAAAGGGGCTTTCAGCTTGCGCCCGGTCTGGTCGCCGACGGGCGCGACATGGGAACCGTCGTGTTTCCGCAGGCGGCGCTGAAGGTCTTTTTGACCGCCACCCCCGAGTCCCGAGCCGATCGCCGGTATAAGCAGTTGATCGAAAAGGGTATTTCTGCTAATCTCGTGGCCCTTTTGCAGGATCTTCAGCAGCGTGATGCGCGCGACCAGTCGCGCGCGGTTGCACCGCTCAAGCCTGCGCAGGGCGCGTACCTGCTCGATTCAACCGGCCTCGATGTCGACCAGACGGTCGAACAGGTCCTGGATCGCTGGGCTGCGCGCAGGTAGCGATCGTCGTGTCGCCCGGGCTTCAGCCCGGTTTTCGCCCGCTCGCATTGTCATCAACACCGCCAGTTCCCGGGGCCTGCTGCGCGTTTAGCGGCCATCCTCGTGACCGGGCGAGATCCACACTGGAAGTCAATTTTGAACACAGTTGCCATCCCTGAAACCGAAAGTTTTGCGGCCCTTTTTGAAGAGTCGCTGTCCAAACAGGAAATGCGCCAGGGCGAGGTCATCACCGCCGAAGTCGTGCGCATCGATCACAATTTTGTGGTCGTCAATGCCAGCCTGAAATCAGAAAGCTTTATCCCGATTGAAGAATTCCACGATGACCGCGGTCAGCTCGATGTCAACATCGGCGACTTCGTCTCGGTGGCCATCGATTCGCTTGAAAACGGCTATGGCGAAACCCGCCTGTCGCGCGACCGCGCCAAGCGCCTCGCCGCCTGGGTCAATCTCGAGCGCGCGCTCGACGATGGCGAGCTGGTCAGCGGCACCATCACCGGCAAGGTCAAGGGTGGCCTCACGGTCATGACCAACGGCATCCGCGCCTTCCTGCCGGGTTCGCTGATCGACATGCGTCCGGTGAAAGACACCACGCCTTTCGAAGGCAAGACCATGGACTTCAAGGTCATCAAGCTCGATCGCAAGCGCAACAACGTTGTGCTGTCGCGTCGTGCGGTGATCGAACTGTCGCAGGGCGAAGAGCGCGCAAAGCTGCTCGAGACGCTGGCAGAAGGTTCGATCGTCAAGGGCACGGTCAAGAACATCACCGACTACGGTGCCTTCATCGACCTCGGTGGCATCGACGGCCTGCTGCACATCACCGATATGGCCTGGCGCCGCGTGCGTCACCCCTCCGAGGTGCTGTCGGTCGGCCAGGAAGTCACCGCCAAGGTCCTCAAGTTCGACCAGGAAAAGAACCGTGTCTCGCTGGGCGTCAAGCAGCTCGGCGACGATCCGTGGGTCGGCATTTCGCGTCGGTACCCCACCGGCACGCGCATGTTCGGCAAGGTCACCAACATCACCGACTACGGCTCATTTGTCGAGATCGAGCCGGGCATCGAGGGTCTGGTACACGTCTCCGAAATGGACTGGACCAACAAGAACGTCAACCCCGGCAAGGTGGTGGCGCTCGGTGACGAGGTTGAAGTCATGGTGCTCGAGATCGACGAGGAGCGTCGTCGCATCTCGCTCGGCATGAAGCAGTGCAAAGCCAACCCCTGGCAGGAATTCGCCGACAACCATCGCAAGGGCGACAAGGTTCAGGGCTCGATCAAGTCGATCACCGACTTTGGCGTGTTCCTGGGTCTGCCCGGTGGCATCGACGGTCTGGTTCATCTGTCCGACCTGTCCTGGAACAAGACCGGCGAAGAAGCCGTTCGCGATTTCAAGAAGGGCGACGATGTGGGTGCAGTGGTGCTGGCAATCGATGTCGAGCGCGAGCGCATCTCGCTGGGTATCAAGCAGCTCGATGGCGATCCGTTCACCAACTACGCGGCCGAGCATGAGAAGGGCGCAGTGGTCACCGGTACCGTCAAGGCGGTCGATGCCAAGGGTGCGGTTGTCGATATCGGCGGCGATATCGAAGCCTATCTGCGGGCTTCCGA
>CAMCXH010000124.1 GCA_945883285.1 Bordetella parapertussis
CTGCAGCGTTTCGCCTGATGCCTTCGGACTATTGGCTTGATGCCGACGGCGGCACCATTGGTCTCAGTTCTGACGCGACCTTGTCTTGTCCGAGGCGGTCAGTCTTGCCAGAGCGGCCGACCGATCGAGCGATTCGGCCAGCGCGATCGGCGACATGCCGTTGGCATCAGGCAGCGTGGGCGAGGCGCCGGCTCGCAGCAGGATGTCGAGCAGATCGGTGCGATCGCGCTCGATCGCCACGTTGACCGCCGAGGTGCCGCGACTGAAAGCGGTATTCGGATTGGCGCCGCGTGCGAGCAGCAGGCGAAGGATTCGCGGCTGATCGGCCCGTACTGCCTCGACCAGGGCCGTGCGCCCGCCGGTGCTCAGGCCATTGGGGTCAGCGCCCTCGTCGAGCAGCGCCCGCACATTCGCCAGCGACCCGGCGGTGACCTCCGAGACCAGTCTTGCGGTCAGGACCTCGTTGTCGGTCAGCCGGTCACCCCAGGGCAGATGCAGGCGTCGGGAGATGTCACCTGCCGAAGGCGGCTTGTTGCTGGCAAAGCGAGGCGCCGGCTGTGGCATCGGGCCGAACAACACGCCGCCGACACCAAACAGGCCATCGTCGGCTGCGGCCGGGTCAGGCAAGGGCGCGTTGGCCGCCGGCTTGACCTTGGTCGAGGGCACCTCGACAGCACCTACCTCGTCCGAATAGGACCAGGTCGGAAGGAGTTGATTACTGAACCCAACCGGGCCGATCTGTGCGGCAGCATCGAAGGCGAGCGTGGCGCCCAGGGCCAGCCAGGCCAGTTGACGTGCGCGCGGCGGCCAACCAAGGCGAAACGACCGGCGCAGAGGTGACGGGCAACGATGGCTCATAAGTTGGCTAATGTATCCGCGGCTGATGGCAGAACCTGCACAGACGGTGCCGGATGGCACACCGGTGTCGGCCTGATCAGGCCATTTGGCGCAAGGCGGGCCAGGCGCCCGATGCCAAACAGATCATTACGCATGACACAAGGGCAAACCGGGCTGCGAGCAGAGCGCCGTGCCGGGTTCAAGCAACACGACCGCTTGACGCCTCAAGGGGCGAACATGGCTTGCAGGGTTTGCAGCGTTGCGGCCAGCGTCACCGGTCGCAGGGCGCCCATTCGCTTGACCAGACGCGCACTGTCGAGCGTTCGAACCTGGTCCAGCAGTATCAGGCCTTGCTTGCCCTGAAAGGTGAGCGCGATGCGAAAGCGCGCTGGCCGCGATCCGGTTGTCATCGGCGCGACGATGACGGTGCGCAAGTGCGCGTTGATGTCGTCGGGCGAAATCAGGACGCAAGGCCGGGTCTTCTGAATCTCGCCCCCAACCGTCGGGTCGAGTTGGGCCAGCCAGATGTCACCGGTTTTCATTACCAGACCAGATCGTTGTCGCCGTCGTTGACAAACTCCGGCCAGACCAGCACGTCATCGCCATGGTCGGCAATCCGGCGCGCGTCGTCCGCCCAGCCCTCTCTGGGATTGCGGCGGACTGCGCGAATCTCGATCACGCCGTCGCGGACCTGCAGATCGGCCGTGCCCTCCAGCCCCAGCTGGGCCAGAATTGGCTTCGGAATCAGGACACCCTGCGAGTTGCCCATCTTGCGGATTGCAACTTCCATGATCATGCTCCCGGATCGCAATGGAAGCACAATGTTAGCACGCAGCCTTGTAAGCGGCTGGCCCGGCTGCGGGTCGGACCGAAGCGATCCGACCCGCAGCACGGTTTAAAACCCAGGCAGCAAACTCAGTCCTGCGAGCCCTCGCTGCCTGCATTCGCGCTGGCTGCCTCGGCTTCGGCTTCCGCCTGCTGCTGGGCCAGTTCGGCAGGCTGCATGAAGATCGCCTCAGCGGCGGCAAGTGCCTGCTGTTCCTGAGCCTCGGTGGTCTCCTTCTCGGCGCGGGCGCGATGGTAGGCCAAGCCGGTGCCGGCAGGAATCAGACGACCGACGATGACGTTCTCCTTCAGACCCCGCAGATCGTCGCGCTTGCCCATGATTGCGGCCTCGGTCAGCACCCGGGTGGTCTCCTGGAAGGAGGCCGCCGAGATGAACGAGTCGGTCGACAGCGACGCCTTGGTGATGCCCAGCAGGATGTTGTCGTAAGTGGCCGGCAGCTTGCCGCCAGCCAGCGCCTTGTCGTTCTCGTCGAGGATCTCGGAGCGTTCGACCTGTTCGCCGACGATGAAACCGGTATCGCCCGGCTGCACCACCTGAACCCGACGCAGCATCTGACGCACGATGACTTCGATGTGCTTGTCGTTGATCTTCACACCCTGCAGACGATAGACGTCCTGGACCTCATCAACGATGTAGCGGGCCAGCGCTTCGATGCCCAACAGTCGGAGGATGTCGTGAGGATCGGCCGGGCCATCGACGATGAGTTCGCCCTTGTTGACCACCTGACCGTCGTGGACCAGCACATTCTTTTCTTTCGGAATCAGGAACTCGAAGGGATTGCCCTCGAGGTCGGTGATGACCAGACGCTGCTTGCCCTTGGTGTCCTTGCCGAATGACACCGTGCCGGTGATGTCGGCGAGCATGCCGGCATCCTTGGGAGCACGCGCCTCGAAGAGCTCGGCCACCCGCGGCAGACCGCCGGTGATGTCGCGATTCTTCTGCGACTCCTGGGGAATCCGGGCAAGCACTTCACCGACGCCGACCTGCTGGCCATCGCGGATCATGATCAGCGCGCCCACCGGGAACGAGATAGTGACCGCATGGTCGGTGCCGGCGATCCGGACTTCCTGCCCGGATTCGTTGATCAGCTTGATCTGCGGACGCACGCCCTTGGTGGTCGGGCCGCGACGCTTGGCGTCGATGACCACCAGGGTCGACAGGCCGGTGACATCGTCGATCTGCTTGGCAACCGTGACGCCTTCTTCAACGTTCTCGAAGCGCACGGTACCGGCGTACTCGGTGATCATCGGACGGGTCAGTGCATCCCAGGTAGCCAGGATGGTGCCGGCCTTGACGACCTTGCCGTCGCCGGCTTGCAGGACCGCGCCATAGGGCACCTTGTGACGCTCGCGCTCACGACCGTTGTCGTCCTGGATCAGGATCTCGCCGGAGCGTGAGATGGCGACCTGCTCGCCCTTGCCGTTGGTGACATAGCGCATGGTGGCGGTAAAGCGCACGATGCCGTTCGATTTTGCGTCGACGCTGCTGGCCACCGCGGCACGCGATGCCGCACCACCGATGTGGAAGGTGCGCATCGTGAGCTGGGTGCCCGGCTCGCCGATCGACTGGGCGGCGATCACGCCAACCGCCTCGCCGGAGTTGACCAGCACACCACGACCCAGGTCGCGGCCATAGCATTTGGCGCACAGACCGTAGCGGGTATCGCAGGACAGCGGCGTGCGAACGCGCACTTCATCAATGCCTAGACGCTCGATCTCGTCGACCGAGTCTTCGTCGAGCATGACGCCGGTTTCATAGAGCGTGGACTGGGTCTCGGGATGAACCACGTCGGACACCACGACCCGACCGAGGATGCGATCGCGCAGGGCTTCGATGACCTCGCCACCCTCGACCAGTGCGCGCATAGCCACACCGTTGGTGGTGCCGCAGTCGTCTTCGACCACCACCAGATCCTGGGTCACGTCGACCAGTCGACGGGTCAGGTAGCCGGAGTTGGCGGTCTTGAGCGCGGTATCGGCCAGGCCTTTGCGGGCGCCGTGCGTCGAGATGAAGTACTGCAGAACGTTCAGACCTTCGCGGAAGTTCGCGGTGATCGGCGTCTCGATGATCGAGCCATCAGGCTTGGCCATCAGGCCGCGCATGCCGGCGAGCTGACGGATCTGGGCGGCAGAGCCGCGGGCGCCCGAGTCGGCCATCATGTAGATGGCATTGAAGGACTCCTGATCGACCACCTTGCCGTGACGATCGGTGACCTTCTCGGTCTTGAGCTGATCCATCATGGCCTTGCCGACTTCATCGCCGGTCTTGGACCAGATGTCGACCACCTTGTTGTAGCGCTCGCCCTGGGTCACCAGACCCGAGGTGTACTGCTGCTCGATCTCCTTGACCTCGGCCTCGGCAGCAGCCAGCAGTGTGACCTTCTGCGGCGGCACCAGCATGTCGCCAATCGCGATCGAGATGCCGGCACGGGTGGCCAGACGGAAGCCGTTTTGCATCAGCTGGTCGACGAAGATGACCGTGTCGCGCAAGCCGCAGCGACGGAAGGAGGCGTTGATCAGGCGGGAAATTTCTTTCTTCTTGAGCGCCTTGTTGATGAACTCGAAGGGCATGCCGTGCGGCAGGATCTCGGACAGGATCGCGCGGCCGACCGTGGTGTTGGCACGGATCAGTCGGGGCGTGGACTCGCCGGTTTCGCGGTCGCGGTCGTACTCATTCAGACGCACGATGATCTTGGTGCCGAGTTCGACTTCGCGATTCTCGTAGGCCCGCAGCATCTCGGTGACGTTGGCGAACATCATGCCTTCGCCCTTGCCGTTGGTCTTTTCGCGGGTGGCGTAGTAAAGGCCCAGCACGATGTCCTGCGACGGCACGATCGAGGGCTCGCCGTTGGACGGGAAGAGCACATTGTTGGAGGCCAGCATCAGCGTGCGGGCTTCAAGCTGTGCCTCGATCGACAGCGGCACGTGAACCGCCATCTGGTCGCCGTCGAAGTCGGCATTGAAGGCGGCGCAAACCAGCGGATGCAGCTGGATCGCCTTGCCTTCGATCAGCACCGGCTCGAACGCCTGGATGCCGAGGCGGTGCAGGGTCGGTGCCCGGTTAAGCATGACCGGATGTTCGCGGATGACTTCTTCGAGGATGTCCCAGACGATGGGCTCCTGGTTCTCGACGAACTTCTTGGCCTGCTTGATGGTGGTGGCCACCCCCATCGTCTCGAGCTTGTTGAAGATGAAGGGCTTGAAGAGCTCGAGCGCCATCAGCTTGGGCAGACCGCACTGATGCAGCTTGAGCTGCGGACCGACCACGATGACCGAGCGGCCAGAGTAGTCGACGCGCTTGCCGAGCAGGTTCTGACGGAAACGCCCGCCCTTGCCCTTGATCATGTCGGCCAGCGACTTGAGCGCACGCTTGTTGGCGCCGGTCATGGCCTTGCCGCGACGACCGTTGTCGAGCAGCGAATCGACCGCTTCCTGCAGCATGCGCTTTTCATTGCGCACGATGATCTCGGGCGCCTTGAGCTCGAGCAGTCGCTTGAGGCGGTTGTTGCGGTTGATGACCCGGCGATAGAGATCGTTGAGGTCGGAGGTGGCGAAACGACCCCCATCGAGCGGCACCAGCGGGCGCAGTTCGGGCGGCAGCACCGGCAGGACCTCGAGCACCATCCACTCGGGCTTGATGCCCGAGCGCTGGAAGCCTTCGAGCACCTTCAGGCGCTTGGCGATCTTCTTGATCTTGGCTTCGGAAGAGGTGGCGCCGAGCTCTTCGCGCAGGCGGGTGACATCGCGGTCGACGTCGATCGAGCGCAGCAGATCGCGCACGCCTTCGGCGCCCATGATCGCGCGGAAGTCATCGCCATACTCTTCGGTCTTGGCGAGGAAGTCGTCTTCGGTGAGCAGCTGGCAGCGCTTGAGCGGGGTCATGCCCGGCTCGATGACCACATAGGCCTCGAAATAGAGCACGCGCTCGATATCGCGCAGCGTCATGTCGAGCACCATGCCCAGACGCGACGGCAGCGACTTCAGGAACCAGATGTGCGCGGTCGGGCTGGCCAGCTCGATGTGGCCCATCCGCTCGCGGCGAACCTTGGCGAGCGTGACTTCGACACCGCACTTCTCGCAGATCACGCCACGGTGCTTCAGGCGCTTGTACTTGCCGCACAGGCACTCGTAGTCCTTGATCGGCACGAAGATCTTGGCGCAGAACAGACCATCGCGCTCGGGCTTGAAGGTCCGGTAGTTGATGGTCTCAGGCTTTTTGACTTCGCCATAGGACCAGGAGCGGATCTTCTCGGGCGATGCAATGCCGATCTTGATCGCGTCGAAGTGTTCTTCTTCCTGAACCTGCTTGAACAGGTCGAGCAATGCTTTCATCTTGGCCCCTTTATCCCGCTCAGTTGCGCTCGAGATCGATATCGATCCCGAGCGACCGGATTTCCTTCACCAGCACATTGAACGACTCGGGCATGCCCGCTTCGATGGTGTGCTCACCCTTCACCAGATTCTCGTAGACCTTGGTCCGACCATTCACATCGTCGGACTTGACGGTCAGCATTTCCTGCAAGGTGTAGGACGCGCCATAAGCCTCGAGTGCCCAGACCTCCATCTCGCCGAAACGCTGTCCGCCGAACTGCGCCTTGCCGCCCAGCGGCTGCTGGGTGACCAGCGAATACGGGCCGGTGGAACGTGCATGCATCTTGTCGTCGACCAGGTGATGCAGTTTCAGGACATGCATGTAGCCCACGGTGACATGACGGTCGAACTGCTCGCCGGTCCGACCATCGTGAAGCCGCAGCTGCGTCTTGTCGAGGTTGAAGCCGAGCTTGGCAGTGTTCGGGTCGTCGTCCGGGAAGGCGATATCGAGGGCTGCACGGATCTCGAGCTCGGAGGCACCGTCGAACACCGGCGTCGCAAACGGCACGCCATTGGTGAGGTTTTGCGCCAGCTCGACGATCTCGGGATCGGTGAGCGACTCGAGCTCGGCCTTCTGACCGTTGCGGTTGTAGACGCCATCGAGCATGCGACGCAGCTCGACCGCCTTGGCCTGACGCGCCAGCATTTCGCCGATACGCAGACCGATGCCTTTGGCCGCCCAGCCAAGGTGAGTTTCGAGAATCTGGCCGACGTTCATCCGTGAGGGCACGCCCAGCGGGTTGAGCACGATGTCGACCGGACGGCCATCAGCCATGTAAGGCATGTCCTCGACCGGCACGATGCGCGAGACCACGCCCTTGTTGCCGTGACGTCCGGCCATCTTGTCGCCAGGCTGCAGACGACGCTTGACCGCCAGATAGACCTTGACCATCTTGAGCACGCCCGGGGGCAACTCGTCGCCCTGCGTGAGCTTCTTGCGCTTTTCTTCGAAAGCCAGATCGAAGGAGTGGCGCTTTTGCTCGATCGACTCTTTCGCGCCCTCAAGCTGGCTGGCCGCGGTTTCGTCGGCCAGACGGATCTCGAACCAGTTCCAGCGATCGAGGTCTGACAGATAGGCGGCATCAATCACCGCATCCTTGGCCAGACGCTTGGGGCCGCCATTGGCGACCTTGCCGATCAGCAGACGCTCCAGACGCTCGAAGCTGTCGTTCTCGACGATGCGCAGCTGGTCGTTGAGGTCGAGGCGATAGCGCTTGAGTTCATCGTCGATGATCGACTGGGCGCGCTTGTCGCGCACGATGCCTTCACGGGTAAAGACCTGGACGTCGATGACCGTGCCGTTCATGCCCGAGGGCACGCGCAGCGAGGTGTCTTTCACATCGGATGCCTTCTCGCCGAAGATCGCGCGCAGCAGCTTTTCTTCAGGCGTGAGCTGGGTCTCGCCTTTGGGCGTGACCTTGCCGACCAGCGTGTCGCCGGCCAGCACCTCGGCACCGATGTAGACGATGCCCGACTCATCCAGACGACCAAGCTGGCTTTCGGACAGGTTGGAGATGTCGCGGGTGATTTCTTCGGAGCCGAGCTTGGTGTCGCGGGCGAGCACCGAGAGCTCCTCGATATGGATCGAGGTGTAGCGGTCGTCGGCCACCACTTTTTCGGAGATCAGGATCGAGTCTTCGAAGTTGTAGCCATTCCAGGGCATGAAGGCGACCAGCATGTTCTGGCCGAGCGCAAGCTCGCCGAGATCAGTCGAGGCGCCGTCGGCCACCACGTCACCGCGGGCAATGCGATCGCCCCTGCGAACGATCGGACGCTGGTTGATGTTGGTGTTCTGGTTGGAACGCGTGTACTTGATCAGGTTGTAGATGTCGACGCCGACTTCGCCGGCCACCGCTTCATCGTCGTTGACCCGGATCACGATCCGGTTGGCATCGACATAGTCGACCAGGCCGCCGCGCAGCGCGGTGACGACCGTTCCGGAGTCGACCGCACAGGTGCGCTCGATGCCGGTGCCGACCACCGGCTTTTCAGGACGCAGGCAGGGCACAGCCTGACGCTGCATGTTCGAGCCCATCAGCGCACGGTTGGCGTCGTCATGCTCGAGGAAGGGAATCAGCGAGGCGGCCACCGAGACGATCTGGCTTGGCGCCACGTCCATGTACTGGACCTTGTCGGGCGACGACAGCAGGGTCTCGCCGTTGATCCGCACCGAGACCAGTTCGTCGACCAGGCGGCCATTGGCATCGACCCCGGCGTTGGCCTGCGCGATGACATAACGGCCTTCCTCGATCGCCGACAGGTAGTGGATGTCGTCGGTGAGGGTGAGATCGACCACCTTGCGGTAGGGCGTCTCGAGAAAGCCGTATTCGTTCAGGCGCGCATAGAGCGACAGCGAGTTGATCAGGCCGATATTCGGGCCCTCAGGCGTTTCGATCGGGCAGACCCGGCCATAGTGGGTGGGATGCACGTCGCGGACTTCGAAGCCGGCGCGTTCGCGCGTCAGGCCACCCGGGCCAAGGGCCGAGACACGGCGCTTGTGGGTGATCTCGGACAGCGGATTGGTCTGGTCCATGAACTGCGACAGCTGCGAGGAGCCGAAGAATTCACGGATGGCGGCACTGATCGGCTTGCTGTTGATCAGGTCGTGCGGCATCAGGTTCTCGGTCTCGGCCTGGCCCAGACGCTCCTTGACTGCGCGCTCGACACGCACCAGACCGGCACGGAACTGGTTTTCGGCCAGCTCGCCCACGCAGCGCACGCGGCGGTTGCCGAGGTGATCGATGTCATCGATCTCGCCCTTGCCGTTACGCAGATCGACCAGGATCTTGATGACCGCGAGGATGTCCTCGTTGGTCAGCGTCATCGGGCCGGTGAGTTCGTCGCGGCTGACACGGCGATTGAACTTCATGCGGCCGACCTTGGACAGGTCGTAAGCGTCGGGATTGTAGAAGAGCCGGTTGAAAAGTGCCTCGACCGCATCTTCGGTCGGCGGCTCGCCCGGGCGCATCATGCGATAGATCGCGATGCGGGCGGCAGCCTGGTCGGCGGTGTCGTCGATGCGCAGGGTCTGCGACATGAACGGACCATGATCGAGGTCGTTGGTATAGAGGGTCTGGAAGTCCTGGACCGATGCGAGCCGCATCTTCTTGAGCAGGTCTTCGGTCAGTTCATCGTTGGCCTTGGCGACGATCTCGCCGGTCTCGGAGTCGATGACATTGGTGGCCAGCACCCGACCGAGCACATAGTCTTCCGGCACCGAGATGCGCTTGAGTCCGGCGCCATCGAGGTCGCGGATGTTCTTGGCATTGATGCGCTTGTCTTTGGCGACGATAACCTTGCCGTCACGATCGGAAATGTCGAAGCGGGCGATCTCGCCACGCATGCGATCGGGCACGAGATCCATCAGCGCGCCTTCGGGCATCAGCTGAAAGTTATCGTTGACGAAGAAGTGCGCCAGGATCTGCTCGGGGGTCAGGCCGATCGACTTCAGCAGGATGGTGACCGGCATCTTGCGACGACGGTCGACACGGAAATAGAGGACGTCCTTCGGGTCGAACTCGAAGTCGAGCCAGGAGCCGCGGTAAGGAATGATGCGAGCCGAGAACAGCAGCTTGCCCGAGCTGTGGGTCTTGCCGCGATCGTGCTCGAAGAACACGCCAGGCGAGCGGTGCAGCTGCGAGACGATGACCCGCTCGGTCCCATTGACAACGAAAGAACCGTTGGTCGTCATGAGCGGAATCTCGCCCATATAGACCTCCTGTTCCTTGACTTCCTTGACGGTCGGCTTGGGGGCCTCGCGGTCCATGATGACCAGCCGCACGCGGGCGCGCAGTGGTGCGCAGAAAGTCAGGCCGCGCTGCTGGCATTCCTTGACGTCGAAGGCCGGCGTGCCAAGGTTGTAATTGACGAACTCGAGCCGAGCCGACTGATTGTGCGACACGATCGGGAAGATCGAGGTGAAGGCGGCTTGCAGGCCTTCATCGCCGCGATCGGCCACCGTCTTGTCGGTCTGCAGGAACTGCGAGTACGACGCAAGCTGTGTTGACAGCAGATAGGGCACATCCTGTACGACCTTGCGTTTGGCGAAGGACTTGCGAATGCGCTTCTTTTCGGTGAACGAATAGGCGTGGGCCATGGACTCTCCGGAATGACCTTAGGCAGAGATCGGGGATCGCACCCCCGGTCGAACGACCGGGGGTGCGGGCCTCGAGCTCCGCTGTGATGACGATGCACGCAGGCCCGGCATCCGCTCCGCAAGGAGTCGGTGGCCGGGGGTTGCGTGCACCTGGAACAACGGGGGCTTGACTGAGGTAATGCGCTTACTTGATCTCGACCTTTGCGCCGGCTTCTTCGAGCTGCTTCTTGAGCGCCTCGGCATCGGCCTTGTTGACGCCTTCCTTGACAGCCTTCGGTGCGCCGTCGACCAGATCCTTGGCTTCTTTCAGGCCCAGACCGGTGGCCGCGCGAACGACCTTGATGCACTCGACCTTCTTCTCGCCGGATGCCAGCAGCATCACGGTGAATTCGGTCTGCTCTTCGACTGCAGCGGCGGCACCACCACCACCGGCCGGTGCGGCCACAGCGACGGCAGCAGCCGCCGCCGAGACGCCGAATTTCTCTTCCATGTCCTTGATGAGGCCGGACAGCTCGAGCACGGTCATGCCGGCGATCGCGTCGAGGATTTCGCTTTTGTTCAGTGCCATGATGTCAATTCCATTCTTTGCT
>CAMCXH010000125.1 GCA_945883285.1 Bordetella parapertussis
AGCGGCGCGCTCGGCGTGAAGCGTGCCTGCCAGTCGCCGTCAGGGACCGTTGCGGCCGGTGCCGGGGCGGCGGCCGCAGCTGCAGCTGACGCCGGCGCAGTGGCACCGGCTGCTTCGCGGTAGACCGCGGTCTGCAACTCGTCGATACCGCAGACATCGCCCGAGTACCAGCGATTGCGCAGCGACACGAAGCCGAGCGTGCCACTGCGACCGGTTTTGAGGTTGACCGAGTCGATCGTCGAGCGCACTTCGATCGGGGCATCGAGTGGCATCGGGGCGAGCCATTCAATGGAGCTGCCGGCCCACATCCGGCGCGGCAGTGGCCAGGTCGGGACCAGCGGACCTCGCGGGCCATGACCGTCGCCACCCAGCGACGCAGTGGGCCAGGCGGGTGGCGCAAAGAGCCACAGCCAGTGGCGCAGCGGTTCGAGCGCGGATCCCTGGGCAGGCAATGGGCGATCGAGGCTGGCCTCGAGCAGCCCCACCCACTGGCTGCTGGCGAGCAGTGACCGGCGGTCGCTGCGACCGACCCAGGCAGTCCAGTCGGTGGCGGCGAGTTGCGTGTCGATGGCGGCCATCGCTTACTCCAGGGTGAGCTTCTGGGCGGCGACCACCTGCTTGTAGACCTCGAGCTCGGCGGCAATCTGCTGCGCGAACTGCTGGGGCGTATTGCCGATGACCAGGGAGCCGGTGTCGGCGATGCGCTTTGCGACCCCGGGGTCTTCGAGGGTCTTGCGGGCCGCGAGGTTGATCGCATCGATCACTGCTGCCGACATGCCTTTCGGGCCATAGATGCCATAGAAGGCCATCCGGTTGACCGGTTCGAGCCCGACATCCTTGAAAGTGGGGACGTTCGGCAGCACCGCCAGTCTGGAGGGCGCAGCGACAACGATCGGGATCAGCTTGCCGTCACGAATGAAGGGCAGCGCCGAGGGGAGGTTGTCGAAGATGATCGGGATTTGCCCTGCCACCACATCGGCCAGCGCCGGGCCTGCTCCCCGGTAGGGAATGTGGACCATGAAGGTCTTTGTCAGTGATTTGAAGAGTTCGGTCTGCAGATGCCCGATGCCACCGGTGCCCGAACTGCCGTACGAGTATTTCCCGGGGTTGCGGCGCAGTTCGGCCACAAAACTCTTGAAGTCGCGAGCAGGAAACGAGGGATGGACCGCGATCACGTTGGGAGTGGCCGCGAGATTGATGATCGGTGAAAAATCGCTCAGCGGGTCGTAGCCGATTTTGGGGTTGATCGCCGGATTGGCCGCTACGGTCGAGACCGTGGCCATCCCGATCACATATCCGTCGGGTGCAGCACGAGCGAGTTCGAGTGCGCCGATGGCACCGCCTCCGCCTGCCTTGTTCTCAACGACCACGCTCTGGCCGAGGTTGTCACGCAGCTTGTCCGACACCACGCGGGCGACGATATCGGTCGTGCCGCCCGGAGCAAACGGGACGATCAGCCTGACCGGGCGGGCGGGGTAGGCTTGCGCCATCAGACTGCCGGGCAGCAGCCCTGCAGCGCCGGCGGCGATCATTGCGCCGAGCAGTTCACGTCTGGGCTCGCCGATCGGCAGGGCGGTCGTCTCGATATTGGCTTTGCGGCGCGGGTCTGAACGGTCGGTCACAGCGGGTCTCCAGTCATTGGCGATAAACTCGGGATCTTCTTGTCTCGCCCATAAGCATAGCGCCATGTCCGGCAACACATTCGGGCACCTTTTTACGGTGACGACTTTCGGAGAGTCCCACGGACCGGCGCTCGGCTGCGTGGTCGACGGCTGCCCGCCCGGCATGCCCCTGTCCGAGGCCGATCTGCAGCCCGATCTCGATCGGCGCCGACCCGGCACATCGCGCCATGTCACCCAGCGTCAGGAGCCCGATCGCGTTGAGATCCTGTCGGGTGTCTATGAGGGCATGACCACCGGCACGCCGATCGCGCTGCTGATCCGCAATGAGGATCAGCGCAGCAAGGACTATTCCGCGATTGCCCGGACCTTCAGGCCGGGGCATGCCGATTACACCTATCTGCACAAGTACGGCATTCGCGATCCGCGCGGTGGCGGTCGATCGTCGGCGCGTCTGACGGCCGCGACCGTGGCGGCCGGCGCGATTGCCCGCAAATGGCTGTCGCAAGCCTATGGCACGACGGTGCGTGGGCGCATGAGCCAACTTGGCGATATTCCGATTCCGTTTGAAGACTGGAGTGAGGTCCATCGCAATCCGTTCTTTGCGGCCGGCCAGTCGATGGTCGAGACACTCGAGGCCTACATGGACGCGCTGCGCCGCTCGGGCGACTCCTGCGGCGCGCGCATTGATGTGGTGGCCGAAGGCGTGCCGGTCGGTTTGGGCGAACCGCTGTTCGACAAGCTCGATGCCGATATTGCTTTTGCGATGATGGGGATCAACGCGGTCAAGGGCGTCGAGATCGGATCGGGCTTTGCGTCGGTCATGCAAAAGGGCAGCGAGCATGGTGACGAGCTGACTCCGGCCGGTTTCGTCGGCAATCACTCGGGCGGCGTGCTGGGCGGCATCTCGACCGGCCAGCCGATCACGGTCTCGATTGCGATCAAGCCCACCTCCAGCATTCGTGTGCCGCGCCGCTCGATCGATATCGAAGGCGCGCCGACTCAGGTCGAGACGCTGGGGCGCCACGACCCGTGCGTCGGCATCCGAGCTACCCCGATCGCTGAGGCGATGCTGGCACTGGTGCTGATGGACCATGCACTGCGTCACCGCGCGCAGTGCGCCGATGTGCGGGTGGCCACGCCCTCGATCCCGGGCACAGCCGGCTGAGCCGGCGCCACAGGGCTGTCGTGGCGGGTGTCAGGCCTTCGGGCTTGCAGGGTGCAGGCCCGATCCGGGCGCTCTTTTTCGCCTATTTTGCGTTCATCGGCATCTACTCGCCCTATTTGAGCCTGTGGTTCGATTCGCGCGGATTGTCGATCGCGCAGATCGCGGTGCTGATGTCGCTGCCTCAGTTGCTGAGGATCGTGGCACCGCCCTTCTGGGGATGGCTGTCCGATCGGGGAAGCCATCGTGTCGTCTTTCTCAGGCTGAGTGCGGCCGGCTCATTGCTCATCGTGCTGCTCTTTCCGTTGGCACAGGGTCCGGTCGCCCTGGCGGTCCTGCTGGTCATGATGTGCTTCATGACAGCCGGACAAATGCCGATCGGCGAGGCACTTGCCCTGGAGCGCACCCGCGGCGACGCCGGGCAGTACGGACGCATCCGCTTGTGGGGCTCGATCGGATTCGTATGCACGGTGCTGGCGGGCGGCCCCCTGCTTGATCACTTCGGCATGGTGTCGCTGCCCTGGCTGATGGCCGGCGCCCTCGCATTGCTGGTTGCGGTGAGTTTCGCATTGCCCGAGCCGGCTGCGGCACGCGCGAGCCGCGCGGTCGAATCGCGGGGCGTGACGTTTCGCGATCCGGCGACAATGGCATTTTTCGTCTCGGCGTTTCTGATGATCTTCGCGCATGCGGCGCTCTATTCATTCTTTTCGCTGTATCTCGAAAGGCTCGGTTACAGCCATACCGCCATCGGTGCGATCTGGGGACTGGGCGTCGTCGCCGAGATTGCGCTTTTTTCGGTACAGCGCTCGCTCTTTGCACGGTTTTCACTGATGACGCTGCTTGCTGTCAGCTTCGTGGTCTGCGCGGTGCGTTTTGCCCTGGTCGGTGCCAGTGACGGCGCTCTGTGGGTACTGCTGCCCTGTCAACTCATGCACGCGGTGACATTCGGTCTGCATCACAGCGCGTCGATGGCGCTTTTGCATCGCTGGTTTGGCTCGGCGCGGCAGGGCGGCGCGCAGGCGACCTTCACCGTCGTGGCCTATGGCCTGGGCGGCTCCAGCGGTGGCTGGCTTGCTGGCTGGCTCTGGCAGGGTTATTCACCGCAGGCGATGTTTTACGGCGCGGCGCTGGCTGCATTGCTTGGGTTTGTCGCAGTGCTTTTCTCGGCGCGCCTCGAGCGGCGCCGCCTGCCCGACCTGTCGGTGGTCTCATGACGATGAAGCGCACAAGGATCTGTCTGACCGCGGCCATGCTGGTGATGGCACTGCCGGCCTGCGAGTCGCAGCGCGCGCAATTGCCGGTTGGGCCCCGGGTCGGCCCGATGCCGTCGCGCGAACTCACGGTCTCGCCGGCGCAACTCCAGCAGGGAGCAGCCGAGGCCTACGCCCGACTGATCGCGCGGGCTTCGAAAGAAGGCGTCCTCGACAGGGATCCTGCGATGAACGCACGTTTGCGTGCCATCGTCGGCCGCCTCATCGGCGCAAGCGCTGCGATGAGCGCTGATGCGCCCGGATGGGCCTGGGAGCTGCATCTCCTTGACGAGGCGCCGCTCGATGCATGGTGTCTGCCCGGCGGAAAGATCGCTGTGCACACGCCCTTGCTCACTGGTCTTCAGCTTGATGATGACGAGACGGCCGCGCTTTTGGCCCATGCGATGGCGCACATCTTGCGCGGGCATTCGCTTGAACGGGCCCAGGCCGAAGCGACAGGCGACCTCGATCGTCTGGCTTTCAGATCGGCAGCGCAGCTGCCCTATTCACGTGCGCATGAGTCAGAAGCCGACCGGCTGGGCATCGAGCTTGCTGCGCGCGCCGGCTACGCCCCGCAGGCGGCAGCCAGTCTGTGGCGCAAGGCGACAGCACTGGCGAGCACCGGGGTGCAGGTCAGATGGCTGGAGATTCATCCCTGGACGGCGTCGCGCCAGGAGGATATCAACGCGGTTGGTCGGCGTGTGATGCCGCTCTACGAGCAGGCGAAAAAGCCCTGATCACAGGTCTGTCGGCAATGGCTGTCTGCCCGGGCCAGTTGACCCTGCCACCGACGATTGTTACGTCGTGACGCTCGATGGCGTCATCCGATCGTTGCACCACAGCCAGAAAATAAAATTTTTTCATAAATCGGAATAGTCGTTTGATGAGAGTCGTTGTGCTTTCTCAACGAATTTCATGTGTTCGTCAATCGTTCCGGCTTACCCTCCGGGGGTTCGGGATTGTCCGATCAACCTTATGGAGAGCACATCATGGCCACCCAATCCGACTTCAGTGCCGATGAATGGTCCGCGATTCGCAATGCACCACATATCGCCGCACTTGCCGTGGCGGCCGCTGGCTCGAGCGGACTCGGCACGTTCAAGGAGTCCTTCGCTGCAATGGAAGGCGTGATGAGCGCCCAGAAATCCGACAGCGCGCTGCTGCGTGAACTGGCCACGCGCGAGGAGGCAATGGCAGGGCAGACCTTTCTGCGCCAGCAGATGAGCTTCGGAATGACTCAGGAGCAGATGGTCGACAAGCTCCAGACGCTGGCGTCCGAGCAACTCGGTGCCGCGGTTCGCGCGCTCAATGCCAAGGCGCCTGCCGATGCTGCCGCCTATGTCGTCTGGGTCTCGGGGATTGCGACCAAGGTTTCAGAAGCGGCCAGCGAGGGGGGCTTTCTGGGATTCGGCGGAGAGCGGGTCAGCGCGGCTGAAACCGCGATGATCGACAAGCTTAAATCGGCGATGAGCGTTGCCTGAGGCTGGGCCTGACTGAACCGGGTCGCATCCGTCGCCCTCGACCTCCGACCGGGGTCGAGGGCGATTCGTTTTCCAGGAACGTCTTTGCGTTCAGGCATGCCCCGCGCGTTGGTCCGCTTGCCTGCATGGTCGATTCGAGTCAGCCGGGGCAGGCTGCAGGGTGGATTAGTCGGGCGTGTCATGGTCAAATGGAGGGTTATTCTCAAAGCAACCGAGACGCTCACCCATGTTTTCCCGCACGCTCTACGACAAACTCTGGGATGCCCATGTCGTCCATCAGGAAGACGATGGCACCTGCCTCATTTACATCGACCGGCAGCTGCTTCATGAAGTGACCAGCCCACAGGCCTTCGAAGGCCTGAAGCTGGCCGGCAGGCTGCCCTGGCGGATCTCGGCCAATCTGGCAGTGGTCGATCACAATGTGCCGACGACCGACCGGTCTGCCGGCATTGCCGACCCGATCGCCCGGCTGCAGGTCGAGACGCTCGATGCCAACGCCCGCGAACACAAGCTGGTCTATTTCGATATCGCCGATCGCAGACAGGGCATCGTCCATGTGATCGGCCCTGAACAGGGCGCAACCCTTCCCGGCATGACCGTGGTGTGCGGCGATTCGCACACCTCTACCCATGGCGCCTTCGCCTGCCTGGCCTGGGGGATCGGCACCTCCGAGGTCGAGCTTGCACTCGCCACCCAATGTCTGACTGCCAAAAAGGCCCGCAACATGCGGGTGCTGGTCGAGGGGCAGTTGCCGCGCGGCGTGACCGCCAAAGACATCGCCCTTGCGGTGATCGGGCAGATCGGCACCGCCGGTGGCACCGGTTACGCCATCGAGTTTGCCGGCTCGGCCATCCGGGCGCTCAGCATGGAAGGCCGGATGACCCTGTGCAACATGGCCATTGAAGCCGGCGCCCGCTCGGGCATGGTGGCGGTCGACGACACCACCATCCACTATCTGAAGGGTCGTCCGATGTCGCCTTCGGGCGCCGACTGGGAGCGCGCGGTCCAGTACTGGCGCACGCTCACCACCGATCAGGGGGCGGCCTTTGACGCCGAGGTGCGCCTGGATGCCGCCCAGATCGCGCCGCATCTGACCTGGGGAACCTCGCCCGAGATGGTGGTGTCGATTGAAGGTCGGGTGCCCGATCCCGACAAGGAAAAAGACGCGGTGCGTCGCGAGGGCATCGAGCGCGCGCTGGTTTACATGGGTCTGGAGCCCAACACGCCGCTGTCGCAGGTCAGCATCGACAAGGTCTTCATCGGGTCGTGCACCAATTCCCGGATCGAAGACTTGCGTCAGGCGGCAGCGGTGGTGCGCGGCCGGCAGCGGGCAGCCAATGTCAAGCTGGCGATGGTCGTGCCGGGGTCCGGTCTGGTCAAGGCGCAGGCAGAAGCCGAAGGCCTCGACCGCATCTTCATCGATGCCGGCTTCGAATGGCGCGAGCCGGGTTGTTCGATGTGTCTGGCGATGAACGCCGATCGCCTCGAACCCGGCGAACGGTGCGCCTCCACCAGCAATCGCAATTTTGAAGGCCGTCAGGGCACTGGCGGTCGCACCCATCTGGTCAGCCCCGCGATGGCAGCCGCCGCGGGTGTCTTCGGGCATTTTGTCGATATCCGCCGCCTCTAGGCCGCGGTCAGTGAGCCGATTATGGAAAAATTCAATCTTCATCGCGGACTGGTCGCCCCGCTCGATCGGGCCAATGTCGATACCGATGCGATCATCCCCAAGCAGTTTCTGAAGTCGATCAAGCGCACGGGTTTCGGGCCCAATCTCTTCGATCAGTGGCGCTATCTCGATACCGGCGAGCCGGGGATGGATAACGCGCGCAGGCCGCTCAATCCCGATTTTTCGCTGAACCAGCCGCGCTATCGCGGGGCGTCCATTCTGCTGGCCCGCAAAAACTTCGGCTGCGGTTCATCGCGCGAGCACGCGCCCTGGGCGCTGGCCGACTACGGCTTTCGCGCCGTGCTGGCGCCAAGCTATGCCGATATCTTCTTCAACAACTGCTTCAAGAACGGATTGCTCGCGGTGTGTCTGAGCGAGTCCGAGATCGATCGGTTGTTCCACGAAGTCGCGGCCTTCCCGGGCTTTGAGCTCACGATCGATCTGGAGCGCCAGACGGTGGCCACCGCCAACGGCTCGCTGTCATTCGGCTTCGAGGTCGACCCGCATCGCAGGGACTGTCTGCTCAATGGCTGGGACGATATCGGTCTGGTGCTGCGACATGCCGACAAGATCCGCGAGTTTGAAGCGCGTCGATTGGCCGAGCAGCCATGGCTCGGCAAGATGCTCGACACCTGATTCCACGCCACCGCGCATTCGTTTGCGCCCGGCCTGCGCGTCCCCCCGGCCATTCGGGCCGGGCTACGGTTTTTTGATTTCCTGAGGAATTCGATCAATGAAGATTGCTGTATTGCCAGGCGATGGCATCGGCCCCGAGATCACCGCGCAGGCGGTGCGGGTCATCAATGCGCTCGATTTAGGGATCGAGATGGCGCAGGCACCCGTCGGTGGGGCAGCCTATGACCAGGCCGGCGACCCCCTTCCGGCTGCGACGATCGAGCTGTGCGAGCGTTCGGACGCGATCCTGTTTGGCTCGGTGGGCGGTCCGCAATACGACACGCTGCCGCGCCCGATGCGCCCCGAACAGGGGCTGCTCAGGCTTCGAAAGCATTTCGATCTCTACGCCAACCTGCGCCCGGCCATCGTTTATCCCGAACTGGCCCATGCTTCGTCGCTGAAGTCCGAGATCGTCGCGGGCCTTGATCTGCTGATCATCCGCGAGCTCACCAGCGATATCTACTTCGGGCAACCGCGCGGTGTGCGTGTTAACGAGTCGGGTGAGCGCGAGGGTTTTGACACGATGCGCTACACCGAATCCGAGATCCGTCGCATTGCCATCACTGCCTTTCAGGCGGCTCGCGGCCGGGCCCGCAAGGTCTGTTCGGTCGACAAGGCCAATGTGCTCGAAACCACGCAGTTCTGGCGCGATGTGGTGACCGACGTCCACAAGGACTTTCCCGATATCGAGCTGTCGCACATGTATGTCGACAACGCCGCGATGCAGCTTGTCCGCAACCCGCGGCAGTTCGACGTGATCGTCACCGGCAATATGTTCGGCGACATTCTGTCCGATGAGGCATCGATGCTGACCGGCTCGATCGGCATGCTGCCGTCGGCTTCGATCAATGCGAAAGGCTTCGGTCTTTACGAACCCATCCACGGCTCGGCGCCCGACATTGCCGGAAAGCACATCGCCAATCCTCTGGCAACCATCCTCTCGGCGGCAATGCTGCTGCGCCACTCGCTCGGCCAGGAGGCGCCCGCCCGGCGGGTTGAAGCGGCCGTACGGAAGGTGTTGGCCCACGGTTTTCGGACGGCTGATATTACGGAACCCGGGTGCAAACAAGTCGACACAATTGCGATGGGCGATGCTGTGCTGGCCGCGCTTTGAACCCGGGAAAAGTTGAGACATGACGATGATGAAGGTTGGTCTGGTCGGTTGGCGCGGGATGGTGGGTTCAGTCCTGATGCAACGCATGCGCGAAGAGAACGACTTCGCCCATATCGAACCCTTTTTCTTCAGTACCTCCAATGCTGGCGGTGACGCGCCCATGGGCATGGGCAAGCTGCACAATGCCGATGATCTGACGGCATTGGGCAAGATGGATGTCGTGCTCACCTGCCAGGGTGGTGAATGGACCAAAGCGGTTTACGGGCCGCTGCGGGCATCGGGCTGGAAAGGCTACTGGATCGACGCCGCCAAGACCCTGCGGATGGCCGACGATGCGGTCATCGTGCTCGATCCGGTGAACCATTCGGTCATCGAGTCGGCGCTTGGCAAGGGGGTCCGCAATTACATTGGCGGCAATTGCACGGTCAGCCTGATGCTGATGGCCCTGGGTGGGCTCTTCAAGCACGACCTGATCGAGTGGGTGTCGGCCATGACCTATCAGGCGGCCAGCGGCGCAGGTGCCCAGAACATGCGCGAACTGATTTCGCAAATGGGTGCGCTGCACGCGGCGGTCGCTGAGGACCTTGTCGATCCGGCAAGTGCCATCCTCGAGATCGATCGCAAGGTTGCCGATGCGATGCGTTCGCCAGCGTTGCCGACCGCCAACTTTCGCGGCGTTGCGCTGGCTGGAAGCCTGATTCCCTGGATTGATGTCCCGGTCGAGCATGGCCAGAGCATGGAAGAGTGGAAGGGTGGGGCCGAGTGCAACAAGATTCTCGGACGTCCGCCGTTTCGCTCGCCCGGCAGTATCCCGATCGACGGCCTTTGCGTGCGCATCGGGGCGATGCGTTGCCACAGTCAGGGTCTGACCGTCAAGCTGCGGCGCGATGTGCCGCTTGCCGAGGTGCAGGCAATCATCGCCTCAGGAAACGACTGGGTGGATGTCATCCCCAATGAGCGCGAGGCCAGCGAGCAGCGCCTGAGCCCGACCGCGGTGACCGGCACCTTGCGCGTTCCAGTGGGTCGTCTTCACAAGCTCGCAATGGGTCCGGAGTACCTCGGCGCCTTTACGGTCGGCGACCAGTTGCTCTGGGGCGCTGCCGAACCTTTGCGCCGCATGTTGCGCATCCTTTTGGCGCGACAGGTTGCATAAATGCCGATAATTTGCCTGAGCTTGCACACTTAAGTTACTGATGTTACGATTATTTTTGAATTTCCTAACTGGGGAAAAGCCGTGAATCGACCGGTTGCTGGCCTGATCGCTCGCCGAATTTCGTTTCCACCCAAAGCGATCGCAACGGCGGTCTTTCTGGCGGTTGCCTCGCTTTCTGGGGCTGCGCCGGCGGCAGGCCTGGGCCGACTGAGTGTGCTGTCCGGCATCGGTCAGCCTTTGCGCGCCGAGGTTGAGGTCACCGCTGTCAGTCGGGACGAGAGCCAGTCACTCTCGGCGCGGCTTGCCTCTCAGGAGGCGTTTCGCCAGGCCGGCCTCGAATTCAATCCGGCCCTCTCCGGGCTTCAGTTCGCGATTGAGGCGAGAGGCAATCGGACATTCGTTCGAATCACCTCGACCCGACCGATCAACGAGCCGTTTGTCGATCTGCTGGTCGAACTGAACTGGGCCTCGGGCAAATTGCTGCGCGAGTACACATTCCTGCTTGATCCGCCCGAGATGCGCAATTCGCGCGCTCAGGCAGACAACGTCGTTGGTGCGGATGTCTCGCCACAGG
>CAMCXH010000126.1 GCA_945883285.1 Bordetella parapertussis
TCGTGTGAAAAAGGCAATGGTCGTAAAAACCGAAACGCTGCGCCATGCTCTGGCAGTACTCGAGAATCTCGAAACCCGAGGCGAATTTCATCGTCGGGAAATAGCCCATCTCTTCGAGCAGCGGCAGATAGCTGTAGGCCTCGACATCACAGGCAATCCCGGGATAGCGGTTCCAGTACCAGGTGCCGCCGACATCGCCGCCCTTCTCGCAAAACCGCACGTCGCCAAAGCCCGCCTCGCGCAGCTTGTACCAGAGCAGCAGGGCGGCGAAACCGGCGCCGATGACCACGATGTCGCACTCGTCGGTCAGCGCCTCGCGCTGCACCGGAGGGGCCGAATAGACATCCTCGAGATAGCGCGCGAATTCGCCCTCCATCGCCATGTAGTCGGCCGCACCGCGCCTTGATTCCTTGAATTCGCGATAGCGGGCCTGCTCATCGGCGTTAAAGACCGCACCAATCGGTGCCTCGGGCAGCACCTTGAGCGCCTGGTCGGAAATCGCCGAATAGCCCTTGCCGGCGATCCTGTCGGTGGCCTTGGCGGCACGAGTCGTGAAGACCTTGAAGCCGGTGGCCGGGTCGATGCGAATCGGTGCGGTCATGATTGTTTGTCCCCTGTGTCGCGTCTGATGATTGCGGACAGGCCTCGATCGGGCCGGTCTCATTGACCAACAGGATCGCCGGTAAGGGACTGATCAGGCAAGTCGCGCGTTCAGCGAGGCGTGCGCGGGCTCTGCGAGGCGGTGGGCAGCGACCGGATCGCACCGGCAGACAGGTCGCCAGCAGACAGGTCGCCGGAAATCAGGTTGACCGATGACCCGGGAGAGCGCCCGGGCGGCTGGCTCGCGGGCTTTGACGAGACCAGTGCGCCGAAGGTCTGCATCGAGGCTGAAGCGGGCGTTGTGCGCTTCTCGGCGCTCTGGACCGATACCGGCGCGCTCAGGCCACTGAACGCAGTCAATTCCGGGCCAGCGTGGCACGGTGAGATGAGGGCGATCGATACCAGCAGCGCGACGCTTGCAGGAAGCGATCGGGGCAACGGACGCGACAGGGGAAAATGCATGAGGTCACCTCGGTCTGAGCAGGCGGCGAGGCGATTCTCTTTGGGACGGCCTTCGCATCAGGTCAGACCTTAGGCGAGCGCGGCCGCCCCAGTGGTGACGAATATCACCGATTCCTGACATTGCGCTGCCGGCTGTTCAGACCGGCAGGCCGATCAGCCCGATGACACGCGGGTCTGCTGGGCAGACAACCCCAGCAGGAGTCCGATCGCCCCGGCGTAAAAAACAATGTTGACCTGATGCGCCAGCGTCACCTGCGTGAGCCCGCTGATGCAGGTCGCCATCACCACCGCCAGACCGGCCACTGCGAGGCTCTCGCCGGCCGTGTCGCGGCGCTCGCGAGCGACTCGGCGCATTTGCCGGAAAAGGATCGCCGGCACCGCAAACATCGCGCCAAGCAGCACGATGCCGGGAAAACCGAGCGTGGTGAGCATCTCCATCAGGTCGTTATGACCGTGCTTCATGCAGAACTGCGCGGTCGGGCACTGCGGCAGGTGCATCAGCAACTGGCCATACTGATTCAGACCGATGCCGGTCAGCGGATGGGATAGCAGGGCCTGCAAACCGAGCTGCCACATCTTTAAACGTGCGCCGACAGCTGAATCGGCATCGCCGGCGCCGAAGCGTTCGATATCGGTCCCGATAGCCTGAAACCGCGTGGCGAGCTCGACACCCGGCAAGGTGAAGGCCAGGGCAATCAGCAGCGACAGCCCGAGCACGAGGCCGAGGTAGGCCGGCAGTCGCATGCCCGGATGCCTGACCGGTATCAGCGGCAAGGTGGTGATCACCAGCGCCATCCAGGGTCCGCGCGAGCCGTTGACGATCAGGATTCCCGCTGCCAGAAAGAGCCCTCCCCAGGCCAGCGCATGGCTGCGCCAGTCGGTGCCCGGTCGCACAAAGCCGATCAGCGCAATCGCGGCCACCATGTTGGCAAAGACGATCGGCGGCAATCCGGCGCTCGGCCGGTGCATATTGAGCACTGCGGCCTGCCAGGCGATCACGCAGGCTGCAGCGATCAGACCGATGAGTGCGCCCGTCCACAGCAGGCGGCTGTCGGCGCCCCGGTGCATCACCAGCAGACAAGCCAGCAGGGCGAGGATCATGCGGCTCGGATTGTCGATGGTGTTCCAGCCCAGATCGAAGTGCAGGATCGAAGCAAGACAGATCACCAGGACGGTTAGAATCGAGAGCGACAGCGGTCGAAAGACGGCTGCGTTGGCGCGAGCGGTTTCACTCAGCCCGCGCCTGACTGCGATCAGCGCCACGATCGTGGCCACCAGAAACACCGAGGCCCCTTTCGGGACACTCAGCAGCAGGATCGGAAACGCCAGCACCAGCAGGCTGGCGACAGTCAGATGCCGGAACTTGTCAGGCCACATCAGCAATTGCCATGAGCATCTCGGTTGTACTGATCACGAAAGACGAAGCACACAACATCGCTGCCTGCCTGGCGGCAGTGGCCTGGTGCGATCGAATGATTGTAGTGGACTCGGGCAGCCGCGACGCCACCCCGCAACTGGCGCGCGAGCTCGGTGCCGACGTCTTCGAAACCGACCATTGGCCTGGATTCGGACCGCAAAAGAACTTTGCGATCGGCAAGGCCGACACCGACTGGATCCTGTCGATCGACGCCGATGAGCGTGTCACGCCGGCCCTTCGCGACCAGATCATCGCCGCCATGGCCGCGGGCCAGGCCGATGCCTTCGAGATGCCGCGTCTGTCGAGTTTTTGCGGACGATTCATCCGGCACGGCGGCTGGTACCCCGACCGCGTCACGCGGTTGTTTCGCCGCGGGCGGGCGCGTTTCAGCGACGATCTGGTCCATGAGCGGGTGATCAGCGACGGCCCGGTGGGTCGTCTGACGACGCCGCTGCTGCATCACACCTACGAGGACTACTCGGAGGTGCTTGCCAAGATCGAGCACTACTCGACGCTGGGCGCACGCCAGGGTTTCGAGCGCGGCAAGCGGGCCAGCCCGGCGAGCGCAGTGCTGCACGGCACCTGGGCCTTCATTCGCACCTACCTGCTGCGGCGCGGTTTTCTGGACGGCGCGCAGGGCCTGGGCGTGGCGCTCATGACCGGCCAGGCGAGCTACTACAAGTACATCAAACTGTGGCTGCTGTGGCAGCAGGCCGACGCTCAGCCTGCCAGCAGATCGGGGCGCGGCGATCGACCGGGCCCGTCGGGCAGCACATAGGCCATCTGCCGGTCGTCGAGCTGAAGGTGACGCTCGAGCACCGCAGCAAGCACCTGTCGAAAGTCGGTGGTCACCGCAAGGTCGCGGCCCTCATGCAGGGCGCTCGCCTCAAGCCCCGGCCATTCGCCATGGACCCGACCGCCGCGAACGCCGGCCCCCATCAACCACATGACATTGCCATGGCCATGGTCGGTACCCTGCGTGCCGTTCTGACGCACCGTGCGGCCGAATTCGGACATGACGATCACGACGGTATCGTCGAGCCGGTCATCGAGTTCGTGGGCCAGGGCGGTGAGCCCACCGGCCAGCGTCTGCAGGCGCGTGGCCAGCTGTCCGCGGGCGCCGCCCTGATTGGTGTGGGTGTCCCATCCGCCAACCGAAAAAAAGGCTGCGCGCAGACCGGGCTCGCGGCGCATCAGGCGGCCAAGGCGGGCGGCATCCTGCGACAGACCGGCCAGCGGGATCGCGCCCCTTGCAATACCGGGGTCCATGCCGGCGTCCATGCCGGATGAAGCGGCGTCCTGGATCGCCTGGCGGGTCTCACGCATCGCCTGCCAGCTTGCACCGGTGCTTGCATCCTCGGCATAGAGGCGATCGAGCGCCTTCGCGAGTGCGGGCGAGCCGCTACCGCGTTGCTGATCAGCGCCGCCTGCCGGCAATGAGGCGACCGGCATCGGTCCGTTCAGGATGCGCGGCATGATGGCCCCGAGGTTGACCGCCTGCACCGGCGGCCTGCGGGCTTCGGCCGACGGGTCAGCGAGCACTTTGAGCAAGCGATTCATCCAGCCGTCGGGTGTCGAGCGACGCCCCGGGGTCGCGGTCTCGAGGTAGTCCTGCGCATCGAAATGCGACCGCGTGAGGTCAGGCGAGCCGCTCGCGTGCACGAAGGCCAGGCGATCGGCGCTCCATAACGGCAGCATCGACACCAGCGCCGGATGCAGGCCGAAAAGCGCATCGAGCGGCAAGGCGCCGTCGGATCGGCCCGGCGCGGCAATCGCGATCTCGGCCCGGTTTCGGGCATAAGCCGGATCGCCGTGCGGCACGACCACGCTGAGCCCGTCGACTGCACCGCGCAGCATCACCACCACCAGCTTGGTCTGGGACGATCGGCCGGGCATCGTGTCAGCGCCTCATGAAGTCCGGGCTGGCCAGCACCATCGAGACCCGCTCTTTCGGTGGCAGACCGGCCATCACCGATTGCGCGCTGGCGCTCAGGCTCGCCGACAGCGCGTCAGTCAATGCAGCGCCGGTCTGCCCGCCAAGCCGGATACCGAATTCAGCCCGCTGGCGCAGCCCCTCCGGATTGAGCCAGGCCTCGCGCGAATCGCGCCAGCCATCGGGCGTCGGACACAGGAAGATCGGCATGCCCATGCGCGCGACAGCGCCGGCGAGCTGCCGGGGATCACCGAGCGGCATGGCACAAGCGCGCACCGCCGAGACCGTGTACTGATAGGGCGTCTTGAACTTTGCCCCGCGCATCGACGGATCGAGAAACTCCGGGCTGAAGATCAGCGTTCGCATCACCTCGCGCAGATCACCGTCGGTTTGCGAAAACCGCGCTGCCAAACGCTCGACAAGCGCAGGCGGCGGCTCATCGGAAACGAAACTGGCGGCGAGCTTGCGGCTGATGTGGCGCGCGGTCGCCGGATGTCTTGCCAGCAGGTCGAGCGCGGATTCGCCCTGCTGCTGGCCACTGCCTGGTACCTGCGTGCCGAGTAGCCGCTTGGGACCGTTGTCGTGACGTGCCGCATAAAAGCGAAACGCATCGGTCGGCCCGGGATTGCGGCGATCGAAAGACCAGCCGGTGAAGACCCGGGCCAGTTCGGACACATCGGCCTGGGTATAGCCGCCATCGACACCCAGCGTGTGCAATTCGAGCAGCTCGCGCGCGTAGTTCTCGTTGGGGCCTCGCGGCATCACGAAGCCTGGCGGCAGCGGCGTGCCGCGCGGCAGCGCGAATCCGCTGGCGACGCTCTGCCAGTTGTCAAGATAGTTGAGCATCGCCGGATGGCGGGCGGTCGCGCCGAGCAGATCGCGAAAACGACCGAGCACATAGGGCCGGATCGCCTCGGCCTCATAAAAGCCCGCGGTCACCCGAACGGTCTCCTTGCCGGCGAACACATTGAAATGGTTGAACCAGAATTCGACCAGCACCTCTTCAAGCTGTCGGTTGGAGGTGGCTGCGCGCATCGGACGCGCCTGCCTCGCCTGGCCCTGCACCCGCTGGACCAGCGCGGTCAGTTCGGCCTGGGCAGCTGCCCGCTGCGACTCGGTCAGCGCCGGACTCAATGCGTCGGCCTGCCGGCGGGCAAACGTCTCAAGCGTCGGCGCATGTCGCTCTTGCAGGACCGGCATCGCATCGAGCGAGGCGACCAGATCGGCGGGCTGAGCAATCGAGGCCGGCACCAGCTGCGCGGCAATCCAGGGACCCGCGCCAGTCACCTTCATCTGCTCGATGTCGCCGGGACGCGCGCCATAGCCCAGACGGTTATGCAGATGCAGCGCCAGCGAGCTGTCGACCGGGCCGATCAACCTCGGCTCTCCCCCGGACTTCGAGGATGCGCGGTCAAGCGACCCACTGCCCTGCGTGGTACACCCGGCCAGCCAGGCAGTGGCCGCACCAGCCCCGACAGACAGGACGGTGCGACGTTTCATCGACGGGCGGCTGGCAGCTTCAAATCGGGGCAAATCGCCGTGTCACGCCTCGGACGGCCCCGGCACGGACAGCCCGCTCAACCCCTTGGGCAAGGGAAACTGCACTTCTTCCTTGATGCCGTCGAGGGTCTGAACCCTGGCCACACCGAGCGAGCGCAGGCGCTCGACAAGGGCCTGCACCAGCACCTCCGGCGCCGATGCGCCCGCAGTGATGCCGATGCGCCGTTTACCCAGCAGCCAGGCCGGATCGAGTTCGTCGGCCGAGCCGATCAAACGCGCCTCCTTGCCCATCTTCTCGGCCACTTCGCGCAGCCGATTGCTGTTGGAGCTGCTCGGGCTGCCAATCACCAGCACCAGATCGCATTGGGGCGCCATGAACTTGACCGCATCCTGGCGATTCTGGGTGGCGTAGCAGATGTCCTGCTTTTTCGGCTCGGCAATATCCGGGAAGCGCTGCTTGAGCGCATCGATCACCAGCCGGCAATCATCGACCGACAGCGTGGTCTGGGTCACATACGCCAGCGGCCGGGTCGATTCGATCTGGAGCCGCTCGACATCGTCGACCGTCTCGACCAGATGAATGCCGTCATCGGCCTGACCCATCGTGCCTTCGACCTCGGGATGCCCCTCATGACCGATCATGATCACGTCACGGCCATCACGCCTCAGTTTGGCCACCTCGACATGGACCTTGGTGACCAGCGGACAGGTGGCGTCAAAGACCTGCAGGCTTCGCCCGCCGGCCTCGTTGCGCACCGCCCTCGACACGCCATGGGCCGAAAAAACCACGGTGGCGCCATCGGGAATGTCGGACAGATCATCGACGAAGACCGCGCCTTTTTGCCGAAGGTCGCCGACCACATGATCGTTGTGAACAATTTCATGGCGGACGTAGATTGGCGCGCCGAACTGACGAAGCGCCCGCTCGACGATTTCGATCGCACGGTCAACGCCGGCGCAAAAGCCGCGCGGCTGGGCCAGCACCGCCTGGGGCGCCGCGTCTTGCAACTCGCTCATCTCAAAGGACTCCCAGGATGCTGACCTCAAACCGGATCGGCTGACCGGCAAGCGGATGATTGAAATCGAGCAGCGCGCCGTTGTCATCGACCTCTTTGACAACGCCGGCGAAGCGGCCGCCGTCGGGGGCGGCGAAATCGAGCAGATCGCCCGGGTGATAGGTCGTGTCGGGCGCGCTATTGGCCTCGAGCATCGAGCGCGAAACCCGTTGCAGCAGTGCCGGATTGCGTGGCCCGAAGCCTTCTTCTGCTGTCAGATCGAAGACGGCACTCTGGCCCTCGCTCATGCCGAGCAATCGCCGCTCGAGCGGCTCTGCCATCTGGCCTAAGCCCAAGGTCAGGGTTGCCGGCCGATCACCGAAAGTACTAATGACGTCAGCGCCGTTGAGCGCCAGACTGATCCGATAGTGAAGCGTCAGATGTGAATCGGATCGCACCAGAGGCGTGTTTGCGGTCGCGTTATCAGGGGGATTCATGCTTAGCCTTCCTTACGTCTGCCCGATTGTACGCACAGGATGTACGCACAGGAGTTCGCCATGCCGACCCTCGCCCGGTTGTCCGCGCAATGCCCTCTCGAGCGACTGCTCGCCGGCGGGGCGGTCAGCCTGTCCGATGCCGAACTGCTCGCCATGCTCTTGCGTACCCGCAAACCGACCGCGGCGGCCATCGCGCGTGCCAGCGCGCTGCTGGCCGGTTTCGGTACGCTCGGCGGACTTTTTACCGCCCCTCGCAAGCTGGTGTTCGAGACGCCCGGCATCGGCAAGACGGGTTGGTGCAGCCTGCAGGCGGCCCTCGAAATCAGCCGCCGCAGCCTCGCCGGAGACCTTCACCACCGCGACGTCCTGAGCTCCCCCGAAGAAGTTGGGCGCTATCTGGCACTCAGCCTGCAGCACAGTCCGAGCGAGATCTTCGCCATCCTGTTTCTCGACAGCCGCAATCGTCTGATCGGCTCCGAGGAGCTTTTTCGCGGCACGCTCACCCAGACCGTGGTCTATCCGCGCGAGGTAGTACGACGAGCCCTCGAGCGCAACGCCGCCTCGGTCATCCTTGCCCACAATCATCCCTCCGGGGTCGCCGAGCCCAGCCAGGCCGACAGACAACTCACCGAGGCCCTGAAACGGGCGCTGCAGTATCTGGATATCGCGGTGCTCGATCACCTGATCATCGCTGGCGGGCATCATTACTCGTTTGCCGCACACGGCCTGCTGTGAGTTCACACAACGAAACACCGAAGACACCGCGGCAGAGCGCAGGGCGGCGGCGCCCGGGCGGACCCTGCAGCGCGATCTGTGGAGTTGCGCGCCGACCCAATGCTGCAATATAATTATCGGCTTTGCTGCACGGGCAAGCCCGCGCTCAGCCTTTCGCTTGAATCAGGTCAAGATTCAGCTTCAACAGATCAGGAGTACGCCATGGCCAAAGTGTGCCGTGTGACCGGCAAGGGCCCGATGGTTGGCAACAACGTCTCGCATGCCAACAACAAGACCAAGCGCCGCTATCTGCCCAATCTGCAGTCGCGCCGTTTCTGGATCGAAAGCGAAAACCGTTTCATCCGCATGCGTGTGACCACTGCGGCGCTGCGCACCATCGACAAACTGGGCATTGAAGCGGTCCTGGCCGATCTTCGTGCGCGCGGCGAGGCCTGATTCAGCACTGATTATTCAGCACTGAGTCAGCTCACCGGGCGTTCATGACGCCAACGGATCAACAAGGAAACTTCTCATCATGCGCGACAAGATCAAACTCGAATCGACCGCCGGTACCGGTCACTTCTACACCACGACCAAAAACAAGCGGACCAAGCCTGAAAAGATGGAGATCAAGAAATTTGATCCCGTCGCCCGCAAACACGTGGCCTACAAAGAAACCAAGATCAAGTAAGGCAGCAGGCGAATCCCGGGCACCGGGTTTTCGCGCCTGGCAAACGCTGAACAATGAGCTTCGGCTCGAATGAAAAACGCCCCGATCGGGGCGTTTTTCATTGAGATGCCGCTTCTGTATCAGACTGACGCCTCAGACCGGGGCATACCGGCGCATCCGCAGCACCACATCCTGCAGGGCTTTGACGCCGCTGCTCTCGGCACGGGCGCACCAGTCCTGCAACTCGACCAGCAACTGCTCGCGCGACAGATTCGTCCGCTCCCAGGTTCCGACGAGCTCGGCACGCATCTCGATCAGTTTCTTGAGCGAGTCGGACACCGCGAAGATTTCGCCAAGCGTCTTGCGATGATGATCGGTCAGATCGTTCGAATCGAGATGCATCCAGGGCTGCGCCGAGCTGATCAGGCTGGCATCGGCAGGCTGAACCGCACGCAAGCGGGCAACCTCGTCGGTGCAGGTCTTGCCAAGCGATCGGCCGTAAGCCGCCATCAGGTCGTAGCGATGCGCGATGACTGCCTGAAGGGTTTGCAAGTCGACGGTTGCGCGCGGCTCAGCCAGTTTGGGCACCGGCGCCACCTTGCGAACCGTCGCCAGACCCATCGAGCGCAGGATGCAGATGTACATCCAGCCGATATCGAACTCATACCAGCGGTTTGAAAGCCGGGCCGAGGTTGCGAAGGTGTGATGGTTGTTGTGCAGTTCCTCGCCGCCGATCAGGATCCCCCAGGGCACCAGATTTCGACTCGCGTCCGGGCTGTTGAAGTTGCGATAGCCGGTGAAGTGGCCCAGCCCGTTGATGATGCCGGCGGCGGTCACCGGGATCCAGATCATCTGCACTGCAAACACCGTCAGACCGATCGCGCCGAACAGCAGCACATCGATAAGCAGGGTCACATAAATTCCCAGGCCCGAATACCGCGTGTAGAGGTTGCGCTCGATCCAGTCGTCGGGCAGGCCATGGCCGTAGCGCTCCATGGTTTCGCGATTTTTCGTCTCTTCACGATAAAGCTCGGCACCCTCCAGGAGCACCTTGCGAATGCCGCGGGTCTGGGGGCTGTGCGGATCTTCGACCGTCTCGCATTTGGCATGGTGCTTGCGGTGGATGGCCGCCCACTCCTTGGTGACCATGCCGGTGGTCAGCCACAGCCACAGGCGAAAGAAGTGCGCAATGACAGGATGCAGATCAAGCGCGCGGTGCGCCTGGCTGCGATGCAGGTAAATGGTCACACCAGCGATGGTGATGTGCGTGGTGATCAGCGTGTAGGCGAGCACCTGCCAGCCCGAAAAGTCGAGCAGGCCGCTGTCGAGAAAACCGAGCACCGCCTGAGCGGCGGGATGATTGATCAAGTTGCTCCCCTCCTGATGGGAATCTGCTGATTATAAAGAGCGGCGGGCACGGCGTCTTGCCTGTCTGCTGAATGGAACACGAATGGAACACGAATGGAACCCGAATGGAACGCTGAACCCGACGCGGCCACAATGCGATCGGGTTGATTCGATCTGCCATTCAAACCGCTCGTTTGGCCGCTCTGACCCAGCGCGCAGCGAAAAAGCCATCGGTCTGACTGATCTCGGGGCGAAGATGCAGAAAAGCAGGGTCTCCGAATTCAGGATGGGCCAGTCCGAAGGCCGCGGCGACCGCTTCATTCTCACGTTCGAGCAGGCTGCAGGTGGCATACACCAGCGCGCCGCCGGGTTTGACCAGCCTGGCCGCAGCCCGCAGGATCGAGCCCTGGACGGCGCATAGCTCGTCGACCGAGGTC
>CAMCXH010000127.1 GCA_945883285.1 Bordetella parapertussis
AGTACCAGCCAGGTCTCGTTGGCATCCCAGAAAGGGCCGATGCTGGCAATCATCATGTCCTTCTGGTCAAGGTCGGTGGTCTGGCGAACCAGAATGCCGACACCGAGGTCGTAGCCATCAAGGATCACGTAGGCCAGCATCGAGACCGCCATGATCAGCGCGAAGAACAGCGGAAGCCAGCCCGCCGGGCTGGTCAGGTCGAGGTTCGCAAGCTCATGCATTGCCAAGCCCTGCCGAATGCTGGCCGACTTGCCGGGGACTGGCGGGGTGCTCACCCGTGTCGGGTGAGCCCGCCTTCCTGGCGAGATAGAACACCACCGATACATACGACGCCAGCAACGCCGAGTACATCGTCAGATACATCGCGAGCGTGATGGCGATGTTTGAAGCCGGAACCTTGGAGGCAGCTTGTGCGGTCGTGAGGACCCCGTAAACGATCCAGGGTTGACGCCCGATTTCGGTGACATACCAGCCTGCCACCAGCGCTACCCACCCGGCGAAGGTCATGGCCACCAGGACCCGGGCGTTGATGACCGACAGGTCCTTCTTGCGCCTGAGCTGAAAAGCGCTCCACCAGCTGACAACCATCATCAGGACGCCCACGCCGACCATGACCCGGAAAGCCCAGAAGATCGGCGCGACCGGAGGGTGCTTGTCGCCGAAGTCCTTGATGCCTTTGACCTGACCACTCCAGGAATGGGTCAGATAGAGCGAGGCGAGGTGGGGGATCGCGACTTCGTAGAGGTTTGACTGGGTCTTTGCATCCGGCCAGGCAAAGAGAATCGCCGGCACGTTGCTTTGGGTCTCCCAGATGCCCTCCATCGCGGCAATCTTGGCCGGTTGATATTCAAGCGTATTGAGGGCATGCGAATCGCCCACGACAAACTGAACCGGGATCAGCGTTGCCGCAACGAAAACGCCGGTACGAAGCGTTGCCATCACGTCTCGGCCACGGTCACCCTGCAGCCAGCGGTAGGCGCTGATGCCGGCGAGAAAAAAAGAGCCGGTGAGTGCCGATGCAATCAGCATGTGGCTGAAGCGGTACGGAAACGACGGATTGAAGATCACCTCGAACCAGCTGGTCACATGCGCCTGGCCATCGATCATCTCAAAGCCCGCCGGGGTGTGCATCCAGGAGTTCAGGGCCAGGATCCAGAAGGCCGACATCGTCGTTCCGAAGGCGACCAGAAACGTGGCGATCGTGTGGACCCGTTCGCTGACACGCCCGCGTCCGAACAGCATGATGCCCAGCATGGTCGCTTCGAGAAAGAAGGCAGTCAGCACCTCATAGGCCAGAAGCGGTCCGGCGACATTGCCGACCGCGTTCATGAATCCCGGCCAGTTGGTACCAAACTGGAAACTCATGGTGATGCCGCTGACCACACCGAGCACGAAGGTCAGGGCGAACATCTTGATCCAGAACTGGTAGGCGTCCATCCAGTGCTGCTGACCGGTCGCAACGAAGCGTGATTTGAAAAACAGCAGGAACCAGCCCATCGAAATGCTGATCGTGGGAAACAGGATGTGGAAAGTGATGTTGGCCGCAAACTGAATGCGCGCCAGGACCACCGGGTCGAGAGAGTCCATGGAAGCAGGCCTTTGTTTTCAGGCGGTCGGTCTGGGCCTTGCAGCGAGTTCGACACCGAGCTCGCGGGCGACTTCCTGCGAATGCTCGCCGAGACTTGAGGGATGAGGCAGCGTGCGCGGCTGGCTGGCAGAAAATTTAACCGGCATGCCGACCTCGACATAAGGCCCTTCGGTGGGATGTTCACGCTCGCGGATCAGACCGCTGGCCTTTAGCTGCGGATTGTCGAGCAATTCATCGATGCGGTTGACCCGCATCGCCGGCACCTGAGCCTGTTTCATAAGTGCCAGCCATTCGTCGGTGGTGCGCTCGGGCGAAATCGCCGCCATGACCTCGAACATCTGCGACATGTTGGCGCGCCGGGTGGGCTTGTCGATAAAGCGGGCTTCCTTGAGCACATGCCCGTGGCCTGCGGCTTCAAAAAAACGCACCCATCGATCGTCCATGTAGGGCGCAAACGCGATGTATCCGTCTTTGGTGCGCATGGGCTGGCGGGTGGGATCGAGCTGGCGCTGGTAATAGCCGGGGCTGGCGGTGGCCGGCAGGAAGCTGTTGTCGCACAGATGCTCGAGTGTGTTGAAACTCACCATCGATTCGAACATCGGAACCTCGACAAACTGGCCTTCGCCGGTGCGCAATCGGTGAATGATCGCGGCCAGAACGCCATAGACCGCATGCAGCCCGGACACCTTGTCGGCGATCGCTGCCGGCATGAAACGGGGTTGCGGATTGCCATCTGTCATCGGCAGCAGCTGCGCCAGGCCGGTGGCTGCCTGAATGATGTCGTCATACGCTTGCAGGCCTGCATAAGGGCCGCTCTCATCGAAGCCGGTGCAGTGCACATAGACGACATCAGGGCGAATCTTGCGAACCGCCTCATACCCCAGGCCCGCTCGCTCGATCGCATCGCTGCGAATGTTATGGATGAACACATCGCTCACCTCGATCAGGCGACGCATCGCCTCGCGACCGGAATCGCTCTTGAGATCCCAGTCGACCGTTCGCTTGCCGCGGTTCAGGCGCATGAACACCGGGCCCATGCCCGGCGTGGTCGGCGGGTTGCCGATCAATCGCGAGGTGTCGCCCTCTGCCGGCTCGAGCTTGACGACCTCGGCGCCCAGGTCGGCCAGGGTCTGGGTGCAATAAGGTCCAAAGAACACCGTGGTGAGATCGGTGACGCGGATTCCTTCGAGCATGGCCTGGCGTGTCATGGTGGTGCTCCGTGATCTGAAGGTGGTAAGGATATCAGCCGACCTGCGCTGCGATGTTCAGGGCACGGCGCCGCGTTACCATTTGACGCCGGCCACGAGCCCGACCCTTCTGCTGATTCAGGACAGACCATGAACAAACCGATGATCATTCCCCAGGATCAACGTCCTGCGCCGCTCAATGTCGGCGGGTTCATGATCAGTGTGCTCGCCTCGGTTGCACAGACCGGCGCCAATGAGTTCTTCCATCAGTCGGGTCCGCAAGGCAAGGGCCCCGGGCCGCATTTTCATCCCTGGGACGAAACCTTCTATGTCCTCAAGGGTGAGCTTCACTGCGGCGTCGATGGCGTCGAGACCGTGCTTGCCGCGGGCGCGATGATGCACGTACCGGGCGGTTCGACACATTGGTTCCGATTTGGCGAGGGCGGCGGTGAATTGCTTGCCATCACCTCCAAGGGCAACGCCGCTGCCATGTTTGCCGACTTCGACAAAGGCATCAACTGGGATAGCCCCGACCGCACTGAGCTGATCGCTATCGCGGCCAGCCATGGTCAGACGATTGTCCCCTGAGCACTGTTGTCCATGATCGCATCCACCGATCCGATCTCCTCGGTATCGCCTCTCGGGCTACCGTCGCGTCGCGTCTTTGTCCTGGGTGCGACCGGGACCATCGGGCGCGCGACCGTGCGTGCGCTGATTCGTCATGGTCACGATGTGGTCTGTTTCGTTCGCTCACGATCGGGGTCAGACCGCTCTCAGACGGCGGACGGGATCCGGCGCCAGTTTCCTGGCGCCACGGTACGAGTCGGCGAGGTCACCGAGGCGCGGTCTCTGACTGATGACGGCTTTCAGGGCGAGCACTTTGATGTGCTGGTCTCTTGCATGGCGTCTCGCACCGGGGTGCCCCGCGATGCCTGGGCCATCGATCATCACGCGCATGTCACTGCGCTTGAGTGCGCGCGCATGGCCGGCGTCACGCAGGTCGTGCTGCTGTCTGCAATCTGTGTGCAAAAGCCGGTGCTGGCGTTTCAGCAGGCCAAGCTCGCTTTCGAGAAACTGCTGATCGAATCCGGGGTGACCTATTCCATCGTTCGGCCGACGGCGTTTTTCAAGTCGCTGTCCGGGCAGATCGAGCGGGTGCGACAGGGCAAGCCTTTTCTGGTGTTCGGCAATGGCGAACTGACCGCCTGCAAGCCGATCAGCGACAACGATCTTGGCGCTTACATTGCTGGCTGCATCGATGATGCCGCTCGCCACAATCGCATTCTGCCGATCGGCGGCCCGGGAGAGGCCATCACGCCCCTGCAGCAGGGCGAGCATCTGTTCGCCTTGCTCGGGCGTCCGCCGCGCTTCAAGCATGTTCCGGTGTCCCTGCTCGATGTGATCATCGGCGTGCTCGGCACTGCAGGTCGTGTGTTCCCCGCGCTTGCCGACAAGAGCGAGCTGGCCCGGATCGGTCGCTATTACGCAACCGAATCGATGCTGGTGCTCAACCCTGATACCGGTCACTATGATGCGGCGAACACGCCCTCGACCGGCAGCGATACCCTGTTTGATTTCTACGCAGGCCTGGTCAGCGGCGAGATTGCTCCCGATCGCGGCGACCATGCGGTTTTCTGATGTCTCCGAGATCCCATGACAAAAGCAAACGCCATCGTCTTTGATGGACCGCAACAATTGTCGGTTCAGACGCTCGACCTGAAGTCGTTCGAGGCCACAGATATCGAGGTTGAGGTCAGCTTCAGCGGCATCAGCACCGGTACCGAGCGACTGCTCTGGGATGGAACCATGCCGCCCTTTCCCGGGCTGGCCTATCCCCTGGTTCCTGGCTACGAAACCGTCGGTACTGTGGTCAGGGTGGGTGACTCCGACAGCGTCAAGGTCGGCGACCAGGTCTTCATTCCGGGGTCGTACAGCTTTCAGGGTGTACGCAATATTTTTGGCGGTGCAGGTTCGCGGCTGATCGTTTCGCACGATCGGGTTGTGCGGGTTGCGCCCGATCTGGGACCCAGGGCGGTCCTTCTGGCACTTGCAGCGACCTGCTATCACACCGTCTCGATCGGTGGGGCCCGCGCGCCGATGGTGGCCCCCGATCTGATCGTCGGTCATGGCGTGATGGGTCGATTGCTCGCGCGCATCACGCTTGCGCTCGGCATGCCTGCCCCGACCGTCTGGGAAACACAGCCGGTACGCCGCGAGGGCGGCGATGCTTACCCAGTAATCCATCCCGATGAAGACAGTCGAAAGCCTTACGCTGCCATCTATGACGTCAGCGGTGACGGCTCGATTCTCAATGGTCTGATATCGCGTCTGTCACCCGGCGGCGAAGTCGTTCTCGCAGGCTTTTACAAGCAGGATCTGAGTTTTGCCTTTGCCCCGGCCTTCATGCGCGAGGCGCAGATCAGGGTCGCGGCCCAATGGAAGAAACACGACCTGCTGGCAGTGACTGCGCTTGTCGAGTCGGGCGCGTTGTCACTGGACGGGTTGATCACGCATACCTGCGAGCTGTCGCGTGCGCGCCAGGCCTATGAAGTGGCCTTCGGTGACCCGCAGTGTCTGAAAATGATGGTCGACTGGCGGGCATAAAAAAGCGCCCGGTTGATACCGGGCGCTTTTTGAGGTGCTGCGATGCCGATGTTCAGTAAGCCGGGCTCATTACCGCGGCCTGAACCGCCCGCTTGGCCATGTTCTGGAAGGCCTCGATCGAACCGGTACCGGTTCGGAATGAATCGCCCTGGACCGTCAGTACGCCGCCGCCCAGAAAGTCACGCGACACGCTGTCGACGATCCTGCTCTCGACCACCATCGCCGGGATCTTCGAGTTCACGCCGCCGGCATAAGCCGCACCGTTGACCACCAGACCGACCGGCGTGAAGTTGTAGGGTTTCAGGCCGACCGGATCGATCTCTGCACCGGTAATGGCAACCGAAATTCTGGCCACGCCCGGGCCAGGGGTGGTGACAATCTTCATCGAACGCCGGCTATCGACTGCTTCATTGAGCGCGGTCTGCAGTGCAGCCCTGGTCTGCGCGACGATCTCGGGCGTGACATCCTTGGTGTAGGCACCCGAGTCAGTCGCGATCGGGTCGATGATGATGGCGGTGTAGGTGGCCGGGTTGACCGACGCATTGCGATAGCGCCACATCTTGACGTCTTTCGGCATGCCGCCGATTTCTGTCAGCAGGTTGTAGTTGGGCAGGAAACCGGACTGAGGTATCGGATGCTGCTTGCCGTGAAGGTTGCTGGCGCAACCCGAGATCGTCGCGGCAACGGTCAAAGTGGCAGCCAGGACGAGCGCTTTTGAATATTTCATGGTGTTTTTCCTGCAGCAAGAGGCGGCAAAATGGGGCGGCTGGCAAAGGGTCAAGTACTGGATCTGTCATCGACCTTGCCGGATCATACTTGCGAAGTGAGATGCCACATCGTGTCACTTCCGAAAGGATGAGTGGCTGCGGGCATATTCCGACAAGACGCCAAGGTCTGGCTCGCTACCAAGCCCGGGCTGATCGGTGAGGGTCGTGACACCATCAACAGGGCGTGTCAACGGCCCGCAGGTGAGATCGCGCAGCGGATTCGGGTTTGCGTCAACCTCCAGCATGCCGTCGCCGCCGGCTGCGGCAAGCAGATGCGCCGAGGCGAGCAGTCCGACGCCAGCGCCGAGGTAGTGCGGGCAGAAGTGCATCCCTTGATCGATGATCTTTCGAGCCACCGAAAGGCAACCGGTAAAGCCGCCCCATTTGGCCAGATCGGGCTGCAGGACACCGAAGGCCTTCGATGCGAGTGCTGCGTCGAATCCGGAAAAAGACGCCATGTTTTCGCCGGCCGCCAATCGCATACCTGTCTTTGACGCCAGTTCCTGCCATTCGGTCAGCGGTCGATCTGCGCGCAGCGGTTCTTCCAGCCATATCGGTTCGAAGGATTCGAAGGCGTCAGCCATCTCGACGGCCGTGCTCACATCCCAGGCCTGATTGGCATCGATCATGAGGGGGGCGTCACCGACAGCTTGTCGCAAGGCGCGCAAATTGGCGATGTCACGCTCAAGACCAAAGCCGACTTTGAGTTTGAACGCCCGATAGCCTTGAGCGAGTTTGTCGGCTGCCAGAATATGCGGGTCGGTCGGATTCAGACCGCTGGCATAGACGCGAACTCGCGGCGAATCGGCACCGAGCATCTTCCAGAGTGGCAACTTGCTGCGGCGCGCCTGGAGGTCCCAGAGCGCGATATCGATCGCCGCGATGCACTGTGCGATCGGGCCGGGCTCTGCAGATTGAATCGCCAATACTGCGGTTTGCCCGGTGAGATCGAAAAAGGCACTGGACGCTGATTCGATCGTGCGGCCCAAGAGAAGCGGGGCAAACACCGAGTCGATCAGCCGAGCGCGGTGCTCTGCACCGACCGTCGGAAAATTGCACCAGACCTCGCCCCATCCTGCGCAGCCGTCTTTGTCGGTAATCCGTATGAAGACCGCCGGGCGATCACGCATGATGCCGAACGAGGTCTGGACAGGTGTATCGATCGGCGCCCTGAAAACAAAGGCCTCGATCCGGTCGATGGTGATGCTCATTGGCCGTGTTTTCCGATGAGAAGGAGATCCTTGCGCGCAAGGCGCGCAGAAAACCCGGGCGTGAAGTCTCTCGTGAGTGCTTTGCCGGGGTAGACCGTCTCGAGCGATCCACGCGCCGCCACCGTGCGCTTGAAGAGGCTGCGAAGGAAATCGCGATTGAGCCCGGCAGCGCTTGCCGTCGCGAGCGCTTCGGCATTAGCCACCACGCTGACTGAAGCCAGATAGTTGTTGATGATCTTGGTGGTCAGCGCGCTGCCCGCGGGGCCGCACTGAATCACCTCTTCGCAGACCGGTGCGAGGATCGGCCTGATGTGATCGATCTGGGTCGCTTCGCCACCGACCAGAAACAGCACCTGCCGGGCGGCGGCAAAGTCGGGGCCACGGGCAATCGGCGAGTCGATCAGGGTAATGCCGAGACGGGTGATGTCGCCATGAAGCTGCATGAAGTCGGCCAGCGAACCGGTGGTCATGTCGATGAAGACCGTGTTGGGGCCGGCTGCCGACAGAGCGCCGTGTGGCCCGAGAACAGTTTCTCGCACTTCGATCGAGCTTGGCAGCAGGGTGATCACGAAATCGCAGCCGCGTACGGTGTCGGCAGGCGTCGTGCCGACGCGTGCACCGAGTTGTGCAAGGCGCTCGCAGGCCGCTTCCGAAATGTCGTAGACCGACAGCCTGTTATCGGCCTCGATCAGGTTGGTGGCAATCGGCGTCCCCATTGCCCCGAGCCCGAAAAACGCAATATCAGCCATATCGAATCGAGCGATCAGCGATGAATGTCGTTCTTGCCGCTTCGATCGCTGCCGCGGACCTGAAACAGTTTTCGCCGGGACAAGTCGAGCACGCCCATGTCGCGGACCTGGCGGGCCGCCAGCTCACGATCGAAATATGAGCTGGCCGGCATATAGCGAAACACCATCCCGGCACGACGCTTGCCCGAATTGTTCGGGTTGGCGCCATGAATGAGATAGACATCATGGATCGAGAACATGCCGGGGGCGAGTTCGATGTCGCGTGGCGGCGCGCTTTGCAGGTGCTCGGGCTTGAGGACCTGATTCAGGATGATGGCGTCGCTGTTGTCGGTGTCGTGCGAGTAACTGATGCGGTCGCGATGCGAGCCCGGAATCACCCTCAGACAACTGTTCTCGATATTGACATCATCGATCGCAATCCAGGCGGTCACGGTCTCGAGCGGGCGAATCGGCCAGTAATGGCCATCCTGATGCCAGGGTGTGGCGCGCCCGCCTTTGCCTGCCTTGCAGAACAGTGCCGAGCCCCAGACGATGATGTCGTCGCCGATCAGCTGCGCCACCGCATCGAGGATCTGGGGCATCACCGCATAATCGAGCCAGCTTGCATCGCGCTCGATGATATCGGGCACATAGTCGGCATCGGTGATGTTCTGTGCAGCGAGAAAATCGTCGAGCTTTTTCTGAAGACCGGCGACCTGCTCAGCGGTCAATCCGTTTTTCGGGATGATGACGCCGTCCTGACGGTAACGGGCGATGTCATCGGCACTCAATGGTGAACCGAGTGGTGCACTTGGCGGCGGCATGGTCCGAGGGCTCGTCGATGTGTGATGGCGATGTGTAATGGCATACCGGATTTGACCGGCTTTCGGTGAGCATGATACTGGTCATCGCTGAGTGGGCCCCGATTCGGGTCGAGCGGGCGTATCAGGAATGGATGAGATGAACCCTAAGCTGGTTAGGCGTGATGCATCGGTCGAGGTGATTTTTTGAAACCCGCCGTCTATGACTACATCGTGGTCGGCGCGGGCTCGGCCGGCTGCCTGCTGGCCAATCGCTTGTCTGCAGCCGGCCATCGGGTGCTGTTACTTGAGGCCGGCGGTCGCGACCGCAGTTTCTGGATTCATCTGCCGGTGGGCTATTTCAAGACCATGGTCGATCCCAGGGTGACGCGCCAGTTCGATACCGAACCCGATGAAGCGTCGGGCGATCGCAATATCGTCTGGCCGCGAGGCCGTGTGCTGGGCGGGTCCTCGTCGGTCAATGGCCTGATCTACATTCGCGGCCAACGCGAGGACTATGACGATTGGGTTGCCGCAGGTGCACGCGGCTGGGATTACGACTCGTTGCTGCCCTTTTTCAAGCGGTCTGAGAATTACGAGGGCGGTGCGAGTCAGTACCACGGCGCTTCAGGCGAACTGGGGGTGAGCGACCTGCGCAACGACCATCCCTGTTGCGATGCCTGGCTGCAGGCCGCGCAGCAATTCGGTTTGCCCCGCAATCACGATTTCAACGCCGAGACCGACTATGGCGTGGGTGCCTATCAGTTGTCGATTCAAGGCGGATGGCGCTCGTCAGCGGCGCGCTGTTTTCTGCGGCCGGCGCTCAAGAACCCGACACTGACTCTGGTGATGAATGCACAGGTCTCCCGGGTGCTGTTCGAAGGACAGACCGCGATCGGTGTCGAATGGATTGAAGCGGGCGCGACAACATCTGCCCGTGCGCAGTGCGAGGTGATCCTGTGCGCTGGGGCATTGCAGTCGCCGCAGTTGTTGCAATTGTCAGGAATCGGTCCGGCATCGCTGCTGGGCGAGCGTGGTATCACGGTGGTGGCCGATTCGCCCGAGGTTGGCGAAAACCTGCAGGACCATTACCAGGCGCGCGTGATTGTTCGTCTCAAGCGTCGCATGTCGCTCAATGATCAGGTCAGAAGTCCTTATGGGCTCGCAAAAATGGGCTTGCAATGGCTGTTGCTCAATCGAGGTCCGCTGACGGTCGGAGCCGGACAGGTGGGCGGTTTTGCCAGCACAGCCCATGCCCGTGACAGTCGCGCCGATATTCAGTTCAATGTAATGCCGCTGTCGGTTGACCGGCCAGGCATGCCCTTGCACACCTACTCGGGTTTCAGCGTGTCGGTGGCCCAATGCCGACCCGACTCGCGCGGCAGGCTGGCGATCCGCTCGACCAACCCTTTTGATCAGCCGCGTATCGAGCCGCGCTATTTCAGCGCAGAACATGATCGCAAGGTCATGGTTGCCGGGCTCGAAATGGTTCGCGACATCTATCGGCAGCCGGCCTTTCAGGGGCTCTGGGATATCGAGACCATGCCGGGCCCTGAATTCAGGACGTCCGCAGATCTCTGGCAGCACGCGAGAATGAAGGGCGGCACCGTGTTTCATCCAAGCTCAAGCTGCCGCATGGGCGTCGATTCGGCCTCGGTGGTCGACGAACAGTTGCGGGTGCGGGG
>CAMCXH010000128.1 GCA_945883285.1 Bordetella parapertussis
ATGGCGCTGGCGATAGCGCTGTTCCTGGTCGGCCAGGCCATGAAACTTGTCGGGCAGCGGCCGGAGCGACTTGGCGAGCATTCGCAGCGAACTGACCCGCACCGACAACTCGCCCTTCATGGTTCGAAAGAGCGTGCCCTCGGCGGCGACGATATCGCCGAGGTCCCAGTGCTTGAAGGCCTCGTGGGCAGCGCTGCCGACGCCTTCGTCGTTGATCCAGAGTTGCAGCCGGTCGGTGGCGTCCTGAAGGGTGGCAAAGCTCGCCTTGCCCTGGACCCGCTTGAGCATCATGCGACCGGCGACCGAGACCTTGACAGCAGCCAGCTCGAGCGCCTCGCGGCCGTGCTCGGCATGCGCGGCCAGCAGCGGGCCGGCGCGGTCGGCCGGAACGAAGTCGTTGGGAAACGCGACGCCGGATTCGCGCAGGCGGGCGAGCTTGGCGCGCCGCTCGGCGATGATCTGGTTTTCGTCGACCGCCGGGGTGGCTGCATCGAGCTCGGCGGCGGTCGGTGCAGCGATCGCTGAGGGGGTGGCCGCGAGGTGCTTGCTGACGGGCTTTGCCTGGTCGGACATGGCTCAGACACCCTGCTTGAGACTGGCGCTGATGAACGGGTCGAGGTCGCCATCGAGGACCGACTTTGTATTGCTGATTTCGACGTTGGTGCGCAGATCCTTGATCAGCGATTTGTCGAGGATGTAGGAGCGGATCTGATGGCCCCAGCCGATATCGGTCTTGGAGGCCTCGACCTTGTCCTGTTCGGCCTGGCGCTTGCGCACCTCGTGTTCGTAGAGCCGCGAGCGCAGCATGGTCATCGCTTCGTCCTTGTTGCGGTGCTGCGAGCGGTCGTTCTGACACTGCACGACGATATTGGTCGGCAAGTGGGTGATGCGAACCGCCGACTCGGTCTTGTTGACGTGCTGGCCGCCAGCGCCCGACGCACGAAAGACGTCGATGCGCAGGTCGGCCGGATTGATGTCGATCTGGATCGAGTCGTCAACCTCCGGGTAGGCGTAGAGCGAGGCAAACGAGGTCTGGCGCAGGTCACCTGCGCCGAAGGGCGACTTGCGCACCAGCCGGTGAACGCCGGTCTCGGTGCGCAGATGGCCATAGGCATAGTCGCCGTCGATGCGAAGCGTGGCGCCCTTGATGCCGGCGGTCTCGCCGGGCGACTCCTCCAGGATCTCGGCCTTGAAGCCCTTGCGCTCGCAGTAACGCAGGTATTGGCGCAGCAGCATCTGCGCCCAGTCCTGGGCCTCGGTGCCGCCGGCACCCGCCTGGATTTCGACGAAGCAGTTACTGGCATCGGCCGGCTGCGAAAACATCCGCCGGAACTCGAGGCCCTCGACTTTTTCGCGCAAGGCGTGCATGTCGGTTTCGACCGATTGCAGGGTCGAGTCGTCGGCTTCTTCGCGGGCCATCTCGAAGAGGTCGGCCCCGTCGGTCAGCCCCTGGCCGATGTCGCTGAGGGTGTCGACGACGGTTTCGAGGGATTTCTTTTCGCGCCCGAGTTCCTGGGCACGCTGCGGATCATTCCAGATGTCGGGCGACTCGAGTCGCTCGCTGACTTCTTCGAGGCGTTCACGCTTCAGATCGTAGTCAAAGATACCCCCGAAGCTCACCGAGTCGGTGGCGCAGGTCGTGGATCAGGGCATCGATCTGGTTGAGGCGTTCGGCATCCATCGGTCACTCGGCTTGAAGGTGGGGCGCATCGGCTCAAGGAGCCTGCGGCAAGCCCTCGATTGTAGCCGAGGCACCGGGCGTGCCCGGGGTGTCATGGGTGGCAGGCTGGTGCTTCGTCTGCGCTGGCGGCAGTGACTGGTCAGCCCGGATCGCCCACATGCTGCACGATCAGCGAGACACCGCTGGCGCCCTGCCAGTCGTCGCGCTGCAACTGATAGGCAAGCGTCGCCTCCGCGCCGAGCGGCTCGGTGTGCCCGAAGATGATCGCCGCGATGCGGCGCTTGCCGAGCATCAGGTCGAGCTTGAGATGCCGATCCTTGATCAGCCGCTGCGAGACCACCTTGAAGCGGTCCATGAAGAGCGGGGCGGCAAATCCCTGTCCCCAGACTTCGTTGTCGAGTTCGGCCAGCGTCGCGACACTGAACTCGTCGGGTGAGAGTGCGCCATCGGTCTCGATGACCGGCGAAAAGCAGGCCGGGTCAGCGAGCTCGCGCACCGCGGCCTCGAAGGCGCTGCGAAAGTCATCGAGCCGGCCTTCGTCCAGGGTCAGACCGGCGGCCATGGCATGACCGCCAAAGCGCAGCAGCACGCCGGGTGAGCGTCGGTCGGCGAGGTCGAGCACATCGCGCAGATGCACGCCGGCAATGGATCGGCCGGATCCCTTGAGCAGGCCGGGTTGCCGGTCGTCTCGGGCCAGTGCAATGGTGGGTCGACCGAATCGCTCCTTCAGGCGCGAAGCAACCAGACCGATGACGCCCTGATGCCAGCTCGGCTGGTAGGCGATGAGCGTGCGGGCGACCGGGTCGGGGTCGCCGACGCCGGCAAGCGCTTCTTCGCGCATGTCGGTTTCGATCTCACGGCGCTCGCGGTTCATGGCATCGAGTTTTGACGCAAGCTGGGCAGCCTGGTCTTCGTCGTCGGCCAGCAGACATTCGACACCGAGCGTGATGTCGGCGAGTCTTCCGGCGGCGTTGATGCGCGGGCCCAGCGCAAAGCCGAGGTCCTGGCTCGATGCGGTGCGCGGCTCGCGTCCGGCGAGCCGCAGCAGCGCAAGCAGACCGGGCCGGGCGCGCCCGGCGCGCAGACGCTTGAGGCCGGCGGCCACCAGCAGTCGGTTGTTCCGATCGAGACGCACAACATCAGCGACCGTGCCGAGCGCGACCAGATCGAGCAGCTCGCCCAGATTGGGTTCGGTGCGCCCTTGCCAGGCGCCGCGCTCGCGCAGCACGGCGCGTGTGGCGAGCAGGACATAGAACATGACGCCGACGCCGGCCAGATGCTTGCTCGGAAAGGCGCAGCCTGGCTGATTCGGATTGACCAGCACCGTGGCATCGGGCAGGGCAGGGCCGGGCAGGTGATGATCGGTGACCAGCACCTGCAGGCCGGCGGTGCGGGCGCGGGCCACGCCGTCCAGGCTGGCGACGCCGTTGTCGACCGTGATCAGCAGATCCGGGCGTCCCAGGCGCGGATGCTCGAGCGCCAGGTCGACGATCTCGGGCGTCAGACCATAGCCGTGCTCGAAGCGGTTGGGCACCAGATAGTCGACCACCCCGCCCATGGCCCGCAGACCGAGCACGCCGACCGCCACGCCGGTGGCGCCATCGCAGTCGTAGTCGCCCACCACAAGCAGCCGACGGCGCGCGGCAATTGCATCGGCCAGCAACTCGCCGGCATCGCGTGCGCCCAGCATCAGCGACGGGGTGAGCAGGTCTGCCGGGGTGCCGCCGATGCTCCCCGCCGAGGTGATGCCGCGCCCGGCATAAAGACGCGCCATCAGCGGCGAGACGCCTGCTGCAGTCAGGCGGGCCAAGGCCACCGGGTCGAGTCTGCGCGCCGCAAGGCGGGGCGGCTGGTTCATCGTGCGGCCCCGCCGCTCAGCAGTGCATCCGGGGAGGCGCGATGCTGCCAGAAGCGCCATTGACGCCTTGCATCAATCACCAGCTCGCGCCACAGGCCGTCGCCTGCCAGCACCAGCGTCGCGCCGCGCTGCCATGGCGTCTGGGCACGGGACATCGGACCGAAGTAAGCCGCATCGAGCGACTGCCATGCCTGCATCCACCGCTGCGGGTCGCCCGCGCACAGGGCTTCGAAGAGTCGGTCATCGATGGTCAGCGCCATCGACGCTTCGATGCATGGCTCGCTCAGGTCGACGCTCATGCTGGCCTGATCGGCGCCTGCGGCCGAGACGACGGTGCTGCGTCGGGCGGCGATTCGACCCGCAGCCGCCGACTGCAATGCGGATTGAGCCCCAATGCGAGCGCCCGGGCCCTTCGCGCTCGTGTCAGGGCAGGGACCTTCGATCCAGAGACTGTTGACCGGCATCAGGCCTTCGGATTCGCGTCGCTCATTGACCGGGTGCCGGAACCAGCTCATCTGTACCTCATTGACGATGCGCCGCCAGCGGCGCGCATCGTCGCCAGTTGGCTGCCAGCCATCGATGCTGCGACCGAGCGCGGCAAGCATCGAGCGCGTTTTCAGCCGCAGGCCGCGCGAGGGCTCTGTCTCCTGCAGATACCAGCGTGAAGGATGCGCGGCAACCAGCGTCAGCCCTTCGTCCTGAAAGAGCCCGGCGATCGAGGCTGCAAGAGCGCGCGCATCGTCTGCGCCAAGCGCCAGCCTGGCCGGATCGGTCAGCACCAGATGGTCGCGCCCGATGTGCAGCGTGACCGGGTCGAGTCGCCAGTGGACCTGTGATGCGGTGTCTGCCAGCGCCGAACACGCCGCAATCGGGGCGCCCGGCGGCAGACCGAAGGCCTTTTGCAGCCAGTCCTCATGGCCGGGATCCGGCAGGTGGGAAGCCATGTCACCACTCGAACCGATCATCGATGCTCTTCGCGAGAGCGCGGTAAAGCCGGGTGCACGCGCTGCCTGCGCGAGCCGATCCGATCCCAGCCAGGCCGGATCGACCAGACTCGTGGCAAGCAGCAGCGTGGGAGGACTGTCGGCGGATCGGACAGGATTCAAGGCAATGCGGACACAGGAAGGGGCGAAATCGGGTCGAAAAAAGAGGCGTTTGCAACAAGGCAGGACGGGCACGCAAGCGTGCGCGACCGCGCAATGGGCGGCGCGACCATAGCGTCGTCGAGCCGCCCCATCGTCGATCCTGCAAGGCAATGCTTCGAATATGGCACACTTCGACGCTTTGGCCTGCGATACCCCTCGCGGATTGCCTGTCCGGTTTGGCGACCCTGCAGGCTGTCCTGACCAATAACCTTCTCGGCCCGAGCCAACTTGAATCTGCCTTACGAGCTCTTCGTTGGCCTTCGCTACACCCGCAGTGGCCGGCGATCCGGTCAGCGCAACGGTTTCATCTCGTTCATATCTGCGCTGTCGGTGGCCGGAATCGCGCTTGGCGTGGCCGCCCTCATCGTCGTGCTGTCGGTCATGAACGGTTTTCAGAAAGAAGTCCGCGACCGGATGCTGTCGGTGCTGTCGCATATCGAAGTGATTGCCACCGGCCCACCGATGCTCGACTGGAAATCGGTGCTCGAGCAGAGCAAGCGCAACCCGCTGGTCGTCGATGGCGCGCCCTATGTGGCCGGGCAGGCGATGCTGACCCGCGATGACAGCGTGCGGGGTGTTCTGGTTCGAGGCATCGATCCGGTGCTCGAGCCGCGTGTCTCCGAACTCGCCGCCCAGGTGATTCGAGGCAAGCTCGAAGCGCTGGTGCCGGGAGAATTCGGCGTGGCCATCGGCGGGGTGCTGGCACAGCAGATTCGTGTCGATCTGGGCGATCGCATTGCGCTGATCGCACCGCAAGGCACGGTCACGCCGGCAGGCGTCGTCCCTCGGGTGCGCCAGTTCACGGTGGTGGCGATCTTCCAGTCAGGGCACTACGAATACGACAGTTCACTCGTGCTGACCTCGCTCGAGGACGCGGGCAAGCTGTTTCGGGTTGAAGGCGTTTCTGGGCTGCGACTGCGCACTGCCGACATGCAGCAGGCACCGATGGTGGCGGCCGAGCTCGGCAGCCGCCTCGATCAGAGCCTGTTTGCCCGCGACTGGTCGCGCGAGAACCGAAACTGGTTTGCAGCGGTACAGATCGAGAAGCGGATGATGTTCATTATCCTCACCCTGATCGTCGCGGTGGCTGCCTTCAATCTGGTCTCGATGCTGGTCATGACCGTGACCGACAAGCGCAGCGACATCGCGATCTTGCGCACGCTGGGGGCGTCTCCCCGATCGATCATGGCGATCTTCGTGGTGCAGGGTGCACTGGTCGGGCTGCTCGGCACGCTCTTTGGCGTGTCGCTTGGCGTGGCGCTCGCGCAAAACATCGGACCGGTGGTGGCAGCGATCGAGAAATTCTTCGGATTCCAGGTGCTGCCCGCAGGCGTTTACTTCATCAGTTATCTGCCAAGCGATCTGCACTGGTCGGATGTGATCTCGATCGGCCTGACCTCCTGCGTGCTGGCTTTCGCCGCCACGATCTATCCGAGTCTGAGCGCTTCGCGCGTCAAGCCGGCGGAGGCGCTGCGCTATGAGTGAACGCGTGTTGACTGATGCCGGCCCTGATGGTGCCAATGGTGCCAATGGTGCTGATGCCGGTCCGGTGCTTGCCTGCCGCAATCTGACGCGCTACTACAACCAGGGCACCGACCGGCTTACCGTGCTGTCGGGCGTCGATCTTCAGATCGAGCCTGGCGAGCGGGTGGCAATCGTCGGCGCCTCCGGATCGGGCAAGAGCACGCTGCTGCACCTGCTGGGTGGTCTGGACAACGCCAGCAGCGGCGAAGTCTGGCTGGCCGGACAGCGTATTGACCAGATGTCGGAGGCGCAACGCGGCGTGGCTCGCAATCGCCTGCTCGGATTCGTCTACCAGTTTCACCATCTTCTGCCTGAGTTCAGCGCACTCGACAATGTGATGATGCCGTTGCGAATCCGGCGCATGCCGATCGCCCAGGCGAAAGCGAGGGCCGCTGAGGTGTTGCGACAGGTCGGGCTGGGCGCGCGTCTGACGCATCAGCCGGGCGAACTCTCCGGTGGCGAGCGCCAGCGTGTGGCGCTGGCCCGCGCGCTGGTGACCGAGCCGGTTTGCGTGCTGGCCGATGAACCCACCGGCAATCTCGATCGCGGCACGGCCCGTCAGATGTTCGAACTCATGGAGCAGCTCAGTCGGGAACGCGCCACCGCGTTCGTGATCGTCACCCACGACCTCGAGCTGGCACAGCGCGCCGATCGCATCCTCGCCCTGCGCGAAGGGCGACTCACCTCGGCCTGATCGGCCGACCGGATGCGCAGCGATGCTCATCGATACCCACTGTCACCTCGATGCTGCCGAATTCGATCCGGATCGGGATGCGGTGGTCGATACGGCTCTGGCGTCAGGCGTGGCCTGCATCGTGGTGCCGGCGGTTGGTGCCTTCAATTTTCCGACAGTCGCCGCACTGGCTGTGCGCCATCGCTGCGTGCGCTATGCGCTCGGCATCCATCCGCTTCATGTCGATCAGGCCGCCGATGCCGAGCTGATCGCCTTGCGTGAGGCGGTCGGTCGGTCGATCGACGATCCGCGGCTGATCGGGATCGGCGAAATCGGACTCGATCATTTTGTGCCTGGCCTTGATCGGGCGAAACAGGAGCGCTTCTTTGTCGAGCAGCTTCGCATCGCCCGCGACTATGACCTTCCGGTAATCATGCATGTGCGCCGTGCCCAGGACAGTGTCCTCAAGCATCTTCGCCGCTTGCGTCCGCGAAGCGGTATTGCCCATGCCTTCAACGGCAGCATCCAGCAGGCATCGACCTTCATCGAACTCGGTTGCGTGCTCGGATTTGGCGGCGCCATGACCTTCACACGCGCGCTGCAGATTCGACGGCTTGCTGCGGCCTTCTCGCCGCAGGCCTATGTGCTCGAAACCGATGCTCCCGATATCGCGCCGTCCTGGATCAATCATCAGCGCAATGCTCCGTCGCAGATGCCCGCGATTGCGCAGGTCTTCGCCGATCTGCGCGGCGAGTCGATCGAGACGGTGATTGCCGATACCGGTGCCAATGCGATCAGGGTCCTGCCGCGACTGGCGGTGACCCTGCCGCCGGCGGTGTCAGTCAACGATATCGCGACCGACACGGTGATTCGACCGGTGCCTTAGGGCGACAGGGACAGCACTCGGTATACAGGTCGCAGGGCTTAGGGCTTAGGCCTTAGGCCTCAGGACTTAGCACTTGGTGCCTGGCGCTTCGGTCTGATTGTGCCGCCCGATGCGCACCGATAAGGTCGGTGCCGATGCGTGATCGTTCTGTCCTCTCGATATGGCTGGCGCCGGCGGTCGTCCTTTCTGTGCTCGGGCTGCAGTTGTCGGCGCGTCTGCCTGCCGATTCATGGCTCATTGCCGCAGGGATGCTGGCACTGCTGTCTGCTCTGGCAGCGTGTTATGCGGCGCGCATCGGGCCGCGCACTGCGGGTTTGCTTGCCTTGATCGCGGTTGCAGGGATGGCCTGGTCATCGGCCGGGTTCCGGGCGGCCGATCGACTCGGCGAGCGGCTGCCTGCGTCACTCGAGGGTGTCGATCTGACCGTGCGCGGCGTTATCGACGAACTGCCGGTTCGCCTGGCCCATGGTCAGCGATTCGGCTTTCAGGTTGAATCATGCGAGCCGATCGCTTCGTGCCAGATATCGCCCCGCATTCAGATCGCCTGGCACGGCGCCTGGCGAGCGGCTCAGCGCGACGCGCCGGCCGATGCCATTCCCAGCCTGGTGCCCGGGCAGCGCTGGCGCTTCGTGGTCCGCCTCAAGCGCCCTCATGCAAGCAACAACCCGGATGCCTTCGACCGCGAACTTCGCTGGCTCGAAGAAGGTATCGGTGCAATCGGCGCGGTGCGCAGCGGCGAGCTGATCGACGAGCATGTGCCCGGGCTGATGGTGTCAATCGAACGGGCGCGTCTGGCCATCCGCTCGGCGATCTTTCAGGCCTGCGGGGGCGAGCATGCCCGTGAGGCCGGTGTGCTGGCGGCGCTGGCCATCGGTGATCAGGCAGCGATCGCGCCCGATCTCTGGACGATGTTCAATCAGACGGGCGTCGGCCATCTGATGTCGATATCGGGTCTGCACATCACCATGCTGGCCGGTCTCGGCGGCAGCCTCGCTTCCTGGATCTGGCGTCGCCGGTGGGCGGCAAGGCGCGGCCTGGCCTGCCGGGTGCCGGTTCAGGTCATCAGGCTCATCGCCTCGGTCGGTGTGGCGTTTGCCTACGCCCTGCTCGCCGGGTGGGGCATTCCGGCTCAGCGGACCTGCTTCATGCTGGCGATGGCGGCCTTGCTGCTGGGCAGCGGGCGGTGTGCCTCGATCGGCGCGGCAGTCGGCGCGTCAGCCGCAGTGATCGCCTTGCTCGACCCCTGGGCGCCGCTGGCTGCCGGCTTCTGGCTGTCCTTTGGTGCAGTGCTGGCAATCGTCTGGGTCTGCGCCGGGACACGCTTTGGTCTGACCCGGATCGCCGACTTCGTCGACAGCGCGGTGCGCACGCAATGGGCGGCGACCATCGCGCTGCTGCCGCTGGGGGCCTGGTTTTTCGGCTCGGTCTCGCTGATCGGCCCGATCGCCAACGCCTATTCGATCCCGCTCGTCAGCATCGTTGTCACCCCGCTGGCGCTGGCCGGTGGCGCGCTCGCCTTGCTGTCGACCGAACTGGCCTCCTGGCTGCTGGTGCCGACGGCAATGCTCACGCGCTGGCTTCTTTCCAGCCTGCAATGGCTGTCGCAATTGCCTGGCGCATTCATGCCCGTCCCACGCCCCGGCCTGCTCGCGCTGATCGTCTCGAGTGCCGGCTGCGCAATGCTGCTGGCGCCGGTCGGCGTACCACGGCGTGCGCTGGGGGCGCTTGCGCTTGCGCCGCTGTTGTTTGCCCCGCTTGCCCGTCCCGGCCCAGGCGAGCTCTGGATCACCGCGCTCGACGTCGGTCAGGGCATGTCGGTGATCGTACAGGTCGGCGAACGGTCTCTGGTCTATGACACCGGCCCGAGCCTGGGTCCTGATGCCGATGGCGGCAACCGGGTAATCATGCCCTGGCTGCGTGCGCAGGGCATCGGGCGCCCCGACGCGCTGGTCATCTCTCACCTCGACGACGATCACTCCGGCGGCGCATCGTCAATCATCGCGACAATGACGCCCGATTGGGTCGCGTCGTCCTTGCCCGCCGATCACCGCATTCTGGCGGGCGCCCGCAAGTCGCTGCGCTGCCGTCGCGGCGAGCGATGGCGATGGGATGACACCGAGTTCGAATGGCTGCATCCTGCCGATCCGCCCGAGCCCGCCCGCGGCTCACCGACCAATGCCGTCAGCTGTGTGCTGAGGGTTCGCAGTCCGTCCGGTACGGTGCTGCTGGCCGGCGATATCGAAGCGCCCCAGGAGCGCAAGCTGCTCGAGCTCTACACGAAGGCCGATCTCGCGGCCGATGTGCTGCTCGTGCCGCACCATGGCAGTGCCACCTCCTCGACCGAAGCCTTCATCGATGCGGTGTCACCGCGTTGGGCCATCTTTCAGGTCGCTTACCGGAGTCGCTTCAGACATCCGAATTCAAAGGTCCTCGAGCGCTACCGCGATCGAGGCATCGGCATTTTGCGCAGCGATGCCGACGGTGCAGTGCAGATCCGGTTTTCGGCAGGACAGGCCCCTGGGATCACGCGCAGCAGGCATGATCCCGAGCGCTACTGGCGGGTGCCGCCGGCGCCATCGTGAGGTCGGGCTGCTACCATCCGCGGTTTCCATCCGAGGCGATTCATCATGACGATTCAGCGATTTCACGTCGGTCCCCGCATGTCGGAAGCGGTGGTCCACAACCAGACGATTTACCTTGCCGGTCAGGTCGCCGAGGATGCGAGCCAGGATCCGGCCGGTCAGACCCGCCAGATTCTTGCGGCCATCGAT
>CAMCXH010000129.1 GCA_945883285.1 Bordetella parapertussis
TGGCGATCTTCTGATAGTTGCCCGGGGCGCCGTAGGTGCCATGACGGATCGGGCCGTTGCTGCGCGTGCCATGCGGTGGATAGCGGCAAGAAGAGACCAGCGACTCGGCCTGCTCGCGAGTGTTGATCATCGGGGCGATGACGCCCCAGGCGCCGCCATCAAGCGCTTTGCCGATGATACCGGGCTCGTTCCAGGGAACGCGCACCAGGCGGGCAACCGGATGACGCTCAATCGCCTGAAAGCAATGCACCATCGACATGTAATCCTGCACGCCGTGCTGCATGTCGACCGTGATGCTGTCAAAGCCGCACTGCGCCATGACTTCGGCTGAAAAGCCCGATGGAATGGCGAGCCATCCGTTGACTGCTGCCTTGCCAGCCTTCCAGCGGGCCTTGAGAGTGTTGACGCTCATCGTCGTTGATCCTTGCCTATTGGTGACAGGCCAATGGTATCGGGTCCGAAAGTCAGTGAACCTGTCGCTGCCGGGTGAAGGCGTCGCCGGGCAGACGCGCCCGACTCACGCTCGCGCCGGCGTCCTGGCTGACGGCAGCCAGCGCAGCAAGGCGCGTTGGAGATCTGCCATCAGGACTGGCTTGCTGATGAAATCGTCCATACCGGCTGCCTCGCACTCGCGCTGATCTTCTGCAAAGGCATTCGCCGTGACTGCGATGATCGGGCAGCGAGGATGCCCGTGAAGGCGCTCCCAGGCCCGAATCTGTCGCGTCGCTTCCAGTCCGTCGAGAAGCGGCATGCGCACGTCCATCAGGATGCAATCGAAGCGCTCTCCGGAAGTACAGACCTTGACAGCCTGCTCCCCGTTTTCTGTCAGCAGCACGGTGGTCTCGAATTTGGACAGGTGCGCGCTCATGACAAGCCGGTTCACCGGGTTGTCCTCGGCGACCAGGACATGGCCCTGCAGGATCGCCGGTTCGACAGAGGCCTGCGACACTGCCGTGGAATGACCCGGCAAGGCAGCGGGCTGGGGCAGCAGCTCAAGGTCACGCGCAGCCTTGATGCGAAACCAGAATCGGGATCCTTGTCCCAGGCTGGACCGAACGCCGACGCTTCCGCCCATCGACTGGGCCAGGCTTTTCACGATGGACAGACCAAGGCCGGCGCCGCCAAAGTGGCGAGTGCTCGAATTGTCGACCTGCGAAAAGGTTTCAAACAGCATCGCCTGATCTGCGAGGGCAATGCCAGCGCCCGAGTCGGTCACCGCAAACTCGAGTTCATCAGCCTCCTCGCCTCGGGCAAGTTGCGAGATGCTGACCTCGATGGTGCCGGCACTGGTGAACTTGATCGCATTGCTGATGAGGTTGGACAGCATCTGGCGCAAGCGAATGGCATCGATCTGGTAATACCGCGAGGGTTCCAGGTCCGGGATCACTGTCAGCGACAACTGCTTGGCACGCGCGCTGTTGATAAACAGAGCCAGGGTGTCGTTAACCAGTTGCAAAGGCGCGGTACGGGTGCGGTGCAACACCAGCTTGCCGGCCTCGATCCGTGACAGGTCAAGAATGTCATTGAGAAGCGCGAGCAGCGTTTCTCCTGACTCCATCAGGATCCGCACATAGTCCTGACGCTGGCCTGATTCGAGGGTTGGGTCCATCAGCGTCTGCGCCATGCCCAGGACGCTGTTCATCGGCGTGCGGATCTCGTGGCTCATGGTCGCCAGAAAGGCCGACTTGGCCCGGTTGGCACCCTCGGCCCTGATCTTTTCGTACTCGAGGTCACTTTGCATCTGACGCAGCGCCGTCGAATCGGATTGCACCGAGATGAATCGCTGGATCGCTCCCGATTCGTCACGAATCGGCGTGATGTAAAGGGTGACCCAGTAGAGCTCGCCAGAGCGCTTTGCATTGAGAATTTCGGAGCGCACCGAGCGGCCGGCCCGGATCTCCTGACCCAGCCGAGCGACCTCGGCCTGGTCGGTCGATGACCCCTGCAGGATATGGCCCGGCACCTTGCCGAGGATCTCGGCCAGCGAATAGCCAGTGTGCCTGGTAAACGCCGCGTTCACCCACTCCACACGGCCCATGGCGTTGGTGATCAGCACCAGGTTATCGGTGTGGTTGGCAACGAGAGACATCCGTTCGAGCTCATCCTGGGCCAGCTTCTGTTGCGTGACATCGCGCAAGGCCCCGACGAACCCCTGCCCCGGCACCAGCACGGCCGACATTTCCATCCAGCACAACAAGTTCGACGCGCCGGAAAACCGCAGCAGCGCGCGTGGTGCATGGTTGGACGGCTGGGCACCCGCCAGCGTCGCCTCCAGCAGGTCTCGGTCCTCGGCCCAGGCAAACTCGCCAAGTGGTCGACCCAGCAAGCCCGCCTCACTCAAACCCAAAGACTGCGTCCAGGCTGAGTTGAGGAAGACAATCCGCCCTGCCAGGTCCAGTTCAAAAACCACCTCTGACAGAAGGTTGACGCGCCGGCGCATCCGCGCCTCGCTCTCGTATAACGCTTCGATCAGGCGAGTGGTCGCCTGAACCTGCAGGTCGGTTTTCAGCGAACCGCCGGGATCCTCAATATCGTCCATACCCAGTCGCAGGCAGAGCGGACTCAGACCGCCACTGTCATTTGGCCACCAGCCAGAACCTCTTTACCGCTCATGACTTCGCCATAGAGCGGAAACACGGTGCTGCAAAAAAACTCCTGCTCGGTGGTAGTGCGTGACGACGTGCAATCGGAGAGCACCGTCACGCTGTAGCCGCGCTCATAGGCAGCCCGTCCGGTGGAGTCGATGCAAAGCGAGGTCACCATGCCGGCCAGCAGCACACGCTTGATGCCCCGGTCGCGCAAGACCTGATCGAGTTGCGTGCCCGAGAACCCGTTGAAGCCCACCTTGCCGCTGACGTACTGGATCCGGTCACCGAACGCCGCCAGCTCCGGAACCGTATCTGCCCCCTTGGTACCCAGCGCAAAAGCGCCAGAGTTCTTGATGGCGTGCAGAATGCCGACCGGGCTGGCCAATGCCCGGTAATCAGGCTTGAGCACGATCGGCGTGGAGATGATGGTTGCCTCTGTCGGCACCAGCGCACGGATGAGGTCAAGCGTGTTCGCAAGGACGACATCAACCCGGCCTGGCTCCTCAATCACACCGCGCAGGATGCCGTCCTTGGCAAAGTAATCATTCTGGTAACCCACCAATATCAGTGCAGTCGCTTTCAGGCTCATGGTGAAGACTCCTTGATCGAACGATACGGTCCTGGTTCGCCGAGTGGCAATTTGCAAGCGCTTCCCAAGCCGAACTGTAACTTTTTTGCACCATTTCAGCCACTTTTCAGACCCAACTCAGGGTGCGCATTTTTTTGCAACCCCGGCGGCGGAATGCCTGCTCATCTGAAATGACGGTGTGACCAAAAGCACTTCCGATCAGGTCTTGTTGTCGCAAATGCACTTTGGCTGGGATGCGAGGCGCAGACCAGGCGCTGCCCGCCTGACTGGGCAGATGACTGCGGATGCACGGCGCTGGCCGCGGCGAAGGACAAGCTCCAAGGCCTGCGCCGGCCCCGGACCGGCCCTCGCGAGCCAGCCCGGATGCCTGAACCTGCCGGCTTACTTGGGCATCAAAACGCTATCAATGACGTGAATCACGCCGTTGTCGGCAACGATGTCGGTACCGATCACCTTGGCGTTGTCCACCATCACACCACCGGCGGTGGTCACGGTCAGCTCCGACCCCTGCACGGTCTTGACCTTGCCGGCCTTCACGTCCTTGGCCATGACCTTGCCTGCCACCACATGGTAGGTCAGCACGGCGGTCAGCTTGGACTTGTCGGCGAGCAGCGCGTCGAGTTGCGCTTTGGGAATCTTCGCGAAAGCTTCATCGGTCGGCGCAAAGACGGTGAACGGACCGGGGCCTTTCAGGGTACTGATCAGGCCGGCGGCGGTGAGTGCGGTCGCCAGGGTCTTGAAGTTGCCCGCGCTGACAGCGGTATCGACGATGTCTTTCGCTTGAGCCGAAAAGGCGGCAAAAGACAGGAGGGAGATGGCGAGAAGTTTTTTCATGGTGGGTTTCCTTGGTTGGAGAGTGGTACGAGGCAATGAACAACAGTGAAACAACGGTTGGTGAAATCAGGCCTCACGGCCTGGGCGATTGGTAAGGGCGATTGGTAAGGGAGATTGGTCAGGGTGCGACAGCCGGCAGGAGCACCTTGTCAATCACGTGAATGACGCCATTGCTGGCGATCACGTCGGTGGCAAGCAGCGTGGCAACGCGGGCACGGCCGTCTGTGATCCCAAGGTTGATGCCCACGGTAAACGCGGTGCCCTGCACGGTCGTGACGCTGGCCGGCTTGGGCAGCGCCACGACGTTGGCGGCGCGCACGTTGCCTGCGACCACGTGGTAGGTCAGGACGCCTGCCAGGCCGGGGCTGGCCAGCAGTTGCGCTTTGGTCACCCCAAGTTCGCCCAGTGCCGCAGTGAACGCATCATTGGTCGGTGCAAATACGGTGAACGGGCCGGTACCGCTCAATGTGGTGGCCAGGTTCGCCGCACCCACGGCCTCAACCAGCACCGAGAAGGTCGGGTTGAGCTTCGCCATCTGCACAAGGTTCAGCACGCCCGGAGGCACCAGCACCTTGTCGATGACATGGATCACACCATTGCTGGCGGCCACGTCTGCGGTCTGCACCGTGACCTGGTTGAGCACCTCGTCGGTGATCTTGACGCCTGCGAAAGTGTCCAGGGCCAGCGTCGATGCAGCACCCTCAAAGGTGTAGAGCGTCGGCTGCGTCGACTTGGCACCGGCAGCCACCAGATCCGCCGCGAGCTTCTTCGTGGGCAGCACGTGGTATTGCAGGATCTTCGCCAGCGTCGGCCCGTCGAGCGCCGCGACCATCGCGGTGGCACTTGGGAAGCCGAGCGTCGCGGCCAGTGTGGCAAAGGCTGCGTCGGTCGGCGCAAACACCGTCAGGCTGGAACTGCTGGCGCTGAGCGCCGGCACCAGGCCGGCCTTGTCGGCCGCCGCCACCAGTGAGGTGAAGCCGCGCGCAGTGGCTTCGGCAGCCAGGGTGGCAGGGGGCGGCGGCGCGTGCTCGTCACTGCCGCCGCAGGCGGCGACCAGTGAGACGGCACAAACAGCCGCCAGAATCTTGAACTGTCGAATCATCTTGGATCTCCTTGTTTGCGATTGAGGGAAGCAGCGACAGGGTCTGGGCTGGTCGCTGCGGATCGCGTGCTTGAACCGCGATGTACAAAATTTGAACTATTCAGTTCAAATTGTCAACTATAAAGTCGCATAACGACCATTTGGTACGTTTGAGACTGCCTGGAGCAGAACTTTCCGTGCCGGTTTAGAATCGCGAATGGCTCGACTTTCGTTCAAGGCACAAGTACTGAAGGCGCGCGAAGACGCGATCGTCTCTTCGGTTAACCGCCTGCTCGCGGAAAAGGGCTTTGACGCGATGACGGTCGACGATGTGGCGGCCGACGTCGGTATCGCCAAGGCAAGCCTGTACAAGCACTTCGCATCGAAGGAAGAGCTCGCGGCGGCCGCCATGATTCGGGTACTCGACTACACGCTCGCTTTCATTGCCACGCTCGAAGCGCAGCCCGGGGTCGCCGCGCTCGACCAGTTGAAGGCGGTCGCGCGCTGGACCATGAAGGTGCAGCTGGCCGGCGAAATGCCTTCCCTGCCGGCGCAGAACTCGGCTTTGCGCGTCGTCCTGACGGCCAACAAGCCCTACATCGATCGTCTGGTCCAGGTGAGCGGGAAGCTCGGCGCGTGGATCATGGCAGCGCAGGCTTGCGGTCAGCTTGACCGCAAGCTGCCTCCCGAGGTCGTGCTTTACACGCTCTTCGCACGCGCCTGTGATCCGGTGCTCGGTCTGCTGAAAGCAACCTCCGGCTACAGCGACGAGCAGATCACCGAGATGTTGCTCTCGACCTGTTTCGATGGCCTGGCCGGCGCTGCGCCGCGACTCGAACCGGTCTGAACGCCGCTCGCAAGCAGATCATTGATGTCGCGCAAAGCAGTATCTGGAGAGCATTTGGCAATGGCGGGCCCGCTTGCATCGTCACGCCAACCGCCGACCTTGAGCGTGGCAAGGCCAGCGTAGCCGGTGGGGTAAAGCGATGCCTGCCCGCCGAACAAGCGCTCAGGCGGACGGCATGTCGATGCGGCGGCCCGCCTCTACCAGCTTCTCAACCAACTGCAAGACGAAGGCCTCCGGCGCCGAGTAAGGGTCGAACTTGGGGTGCTGCATCGCAATCATCGGATCGTTGTCGGACAGGCTCACATGAGCTGCCCTGCCGATGCAGAAAACCAAACAGCATTCCCGATCATTCATATCGTCACGAATGTGAGCTTCCCTTCGACTTTCGGATACCTAGGGTTGAGCAAAATACGGCGATAACGGGGGTGATTCAAGGGAAAGCCGTGAACTTTGCGAGGGAGTCGCTGTCAGGTACGCATTCGCTGACGGGCAGAGCGAGGCCTGGCTGACGGAATCGCTGTGCAAAGCAATGATGGTCAACCCCACCAGTGATGCGAACTGGAAGGCCCGCAGTCATGGGACCAAACCTGGAGGTCAGCGACTGAGCGACGACCATCGGTTGACGCTGATCCGTACGATTCACGCCCGCACCAATAGCGGCTGTGGTTCACCACGCATTCTTGGTGAACTCAAGGTCACCGGCCATCTGGTGGGCAAGCGCCGCCTGGAGCGCCTCATCGTGAGCATGGCCTGAAGGACCGCCACAAGTGTTCGATGACATTGAGACCTTCTACAGCCGGAGTCGTCACCAACCCGCCTTGCTCGGCAATGCCTCCGCATCAGCGGGGCTCGCCTGATCGCGCAAGGCCAGATCGACGTCGGCCAATCGGCCGAGCAATATTTCTCAGGAGGACTCCCCGGTGCCATCGGACGCGCGAAGGGTGCCAGATCGAAGCGCCAGTGCGGCCAGTCTGCGGACTGCCAGATATGTCGACAATCTTCGCTATCCATACGGAGATTGTGTTTCCTATTCTCTGCGTACGGACGGCATTCGCCGCATAAAACGCGGCGTATAGGGCGACAATCACCGCAAGGCCGGCCACGCAACCGACACCAGCATAGAGACCAACCTCACACAACTCCTGGTACAGACAAGGCTGGGCAGGTCTCAGATAGCGCGGTTGGTTTTGCAGACCACTTTTTCAACAGCCCGCTAAGCCGAACAGACTATTGCGGTGTGGCAAGCCTACAAAGAAAATCAAGGAGGAAGGGTGACTCATGCCCCCTGCGTAAGTTTGAAAAAGCAAAGGCTTTGACCTTGTTCCCATATTGCGCTTGGCAAAAGCGACAGGGATCCGATATCAATTTGATAACTTTGTTGAAATTAAAAACTCGGTGAGTTGAAATGGATGTAGGAAAAATCAAGCCTCTGGTTGTCGCAGCATTCACACTTGCGGCAACCCACTCCCAAGCGTCAACCGTGTTTGATTTTGAATCGAGTGCGGCCACTTCGTCTCCGCTTAGCTCAACCCGCCTAGGCGGGTTCAGTACATTGACGTTTGTAGAGGGCGGGCTGAGCATGACGATCACGCGTCCAACGCTTCAATCGGGTCCGAGTTATTTCGACGTCATTGACAACTCACTTGCTCCCGGTTTTTTTCCTCCAAGCTGGGGTAGCCGAAGCCTTGATTCGTTCTATGTCGACCGGGTTCCCGGCAGGGATACCGCCCCCTTTCAGCTCGATTTTTCTAGCGCGATCAATTCCTTTTCTGTCGAATTTGGCGACTTTGGTCAGGACAGCGGTGACGTGCTCCAAATTTACGCATATTCAATCGTTGGCGGCGGGATTGATGGCAGTCTCGCAACTTACCTGGGCTCAAGCAGCGTTTCATTTCCGGGGAGGTCTTCTCTGCCGAGTTTCGCAGTAGGTTCCTTCGCCGCCAGTGGTATTCGCTCAATCGTGATGATCGGAGGCACACCAGTTGCTCGCCATAGCGTTTTCTACGACAACATTACGGTAAACATGGCGTCGGCTGTGCCTGAGCCAGAGGCCTACTTGATGTTTGGAATTGGTATCGCTGTAGCCGCCATCAGAAGCCGCAAGCGCCTGACAAAATAGAGCAAGCCGTGCCCAGCATCTGCCCCGCCCCGGCGGGTTTTTTGTTTTTATGGCACGACCCTCACCTGCGGCTCGGAGGGCCGCTCGTGCGACACATCACACAACGGCTGTCCTGATCGCAACAAAATCGCCCCGCTTTGGGATCAACTTTTCCTGCGAAAGGGAAAGCCCATAAAGACAATCAACTCAATCCTGAAGACCGCCCCGTTCCAGATGCTCCCCCTTTGTCTGCCTGGCCCCCATCCAACCATTGAGCGCATTGACAAAGCCAGTGACGCTTTCAGACAGACTCTGATTTCGCAACGATTCAAGCCGCACCAGAAACCAAAAAGCCCAAGCAGATCGACGATTTGCTTGGGCTTGCATTTGGTAGGCGCGATTGGACTCGAACCAACGACCCCCACCATGTCAAGGTGGTGCTCTAACCAGCTGAGCTACGCGCCTGCGAGTCGGCGAGTATATCAGGATCGTGACGGCTTTGCCGGGGCACGCCGCACCCTGTGCGCTGACCCTGACTCCATCGATCGAGTCCGCAACAATTCCACAACAAAGCGCACGCTGTCACGAGGCCGTCACCACCGAACGATCTAATTCTATTCCGTGGATGCCAGCGACCTGCAACTTGACCCCTCACCGATTCGTTATCGGGCCGTCTTCATCTCTGATCTGCACCTTGGTACTCCCGGCTGCAAATCGGCTTACCTCCTCGACTTCCTGCGCTCGCACGAATCCGATTCGCTGTACCTGATCGGCGACGTGCTCGACGCCTGGCAATTGCGCAATCGCTGGTACTGGCCGCAGCAACATAACGACGTGGTTCAAAAGGTCCTTCGCAAGGCCAGAAAAGGAACCCGCGTCGTCTACGTCCCTGGTAACCACGATGAGTCGGTTCGCCAGTTCAAGGGCCTGTCTTTCGGTGATATCGAGATTGCCGAAGAGGCCGTTCATGTGACGGCTGATGGCCGCAGGCTCTGGCTGGTTCATGGCGATCTCTTCGACGGCGTTGTTCAAAACGCCCGCTGGCTCGCCAAACTCGGCGACTCCGCCTACACCTTCATTCTCTGGCTGAACCACCACTTCAACCGGGTGCGTCATCGGATGGGCCTCGGTTACTGGTCGCTGTCGCAGTACCTGAAGCACAAAGTCAAGAACGCGGTCAGTTTTATCAGCGACTTCGAACACACAGTTGCTGCCGAAGCCCGGCGGCGCGGCTTTGACGGCGTGGTCTGCGGTCATATCCATAAGGCCGAGATCCGCGAAATCGAGGGCATTCTTTACTGCAATGACGGCGACTGGGTCGAGAGTCTGACCGCACTCGTCGAAACCTTCGACGGGCAATTGCAGATCATTCACTGGGCCCCGAACGCCTTCGGCGCGGCGCCGGTCGCTGAAGAGTCCGAGTCGCCGGTCGTTATCGCAGCCTGACCTGGCAATCGTCGCTTCGACAATCGCCCTGAATCAACGGCGGCGCAATCCGCTTGCCAGGATCGACACCGGCAGCAAACCCACCAGCACGATCACCAGTGACGGCAGGGCTGCCTCGACCAGTCGCTCGTCGGCCGCAAACTGGTAGGCAACCACCGCCAGCGTATCGAAATTGAACGGCCTCAGCACCAGCGTCGCTGGCAGCTCCTTGAGGCAATCCACGAACACCAGCAGCGATGCGCTGGCGACACTCGGCTTCAGAAGCGGCCAGTGAACACGGCGAAGGACTTCGAAGGGCCCGGCGCCGAGCGTCCTGGCGCTGGCATCCATCGCTGGACTGATTCGCTTGAGCGAGGCATCGAGGCCCTGCTGGGCCACCGCAAAAAACCGCACGCAATAGGCATAGACCACTGCAAACGCAGTGCCGCCGATCAGAAGCCGTGTTGTGCCGGCGCTCAGTGTCTGATCGATCGCGCCGACCACCGCCAGCAGCCCAACGCCCAGCACCACGCCGGGCAAGGCATAGCCGGCGCCCGAGATGCCCGACAACAGGCGCACCCAGCGACTCGGATACAGGCGAACTGCATAGGCCATCGCAAGTGCCATCGGAACGATGATCAGCACCGCTGACAAAGACAGCAGCGCCGAATTGAGGGCCCATTGCACAAGGCGAGAATCGATATGACCCGCACTGACCCACCACTGCCGGGCAAGCAGCAATGCCGGCAAGGCAAAGCCGAACAGGCAGGGCAGCGCACAAGCCGCACTGGCCGACCAGCCTGCAAGGCCCGACAGTGGCCGAACACGCGCCGGCCGACTCGATCGCGCATGAAAGAGCATCCGACCGCGCTGCCTGCGTTCGGCCCAGACCAGCAGCAGGACGACCGCCACCAGCAGCAATGACAGTCGGGCCGCACCGGTTCGATCGCCGAACCCCTGCCATGCCCGATAGATGCCTGCTGAAAAGGTATCGACCG
>CAMCXH010000130.1 GCA_945883285.1 Bordetella parapertussis
TGGTGGACGCCGGCCAACCGCCGCTACAAGAGCAAGGACTACTGGACGACGGTTCTGCCCTGGTTCGTGGTCTTCGATGGTGTGGGGCACGAGGCCTCGAACACGCGGGTGCAGATTCGAGACCTGAAGGTGTTCGTCAAGCGCCGCTCCGATGGCCAGTGGACGCTGGTGGGCGCGAGCAAGCAGGTCAGCGGTGAGCTCTACCCGAAGCATCTGCAGGGCGACACCACCCGCAAGCCCGACGAACGCCCTGAGGCCGATGGCTCGACCTCGGTCAAGGCGCCCGGCGGTAATCTCGCCTATCACGGCTGGTGCTGCGGCAAGCTCACCATCGATGCACCCGATGTCGCCGCGGTCTTCGTGACCCTGCAGGCCAGGCTGATCCCCGATCGCACCGATCAACCCGATGACCGCCAGCAGGCCAGACTGCTGATCCAGATCGGTGCCGACTACTATCCCGACCGCAACACGCCGGTATCGGCCTTCGCGCCGGCGAGCTACAACCCGAGCGTGGGCGTGTCGCGCGCCAAGCGGGTCACCGACACCTGGGGCGCCTTCAACTTCGCGACCATCGATGTCGGCGTGCAGGACCCGGGCGGCGCTGCGATCAGCGTCGCCGAGTTCAGATCCGCGCCCCCGCCGCTGGAGTAGGCCGAGCGCGACCGGCGCCATGCTCGGCAAAGACGCGCACATGGGCCTCTACGACCGCGTCCCAGCCAAAGAGCGCCTGGGCCCGCCGCTTGCCGCGCACGCCGAGCTCGGCCAGCGCCTCGGGATGCTCGAGCGACCACTCCAGACACTCGAGCAGATTGTCGATGTCGCCCTTGTTGAAGGTCACCGCGGTGTCGCCCACCACGAAGCGATTCTCGCGGATGTCGCTGCAGATCACCGGCGTGCCCAGCCCCATGTTCTCGAGGATCACCGGTGACAGGCCTTCGATGTCTGACGGCTGGATATAGGCGCAGGCCTGCTTCATCAGGGCATGCGCTCTGCCGCCATAGACGAAGCCCGGAAACACGATGCGCGGATCAGTGGTCGCCCGGCACTGACGCTCGAAATCGGACGGATTGGGCGAGCCACCCACCAGGACCAGCTTGCGATCGGTCTTGAGTCGTTCAAAGGCTGGGATCAGATACTGCAATCCCTTGTCGGGAATGAAGCGCCCGACGAACAGGAAGTAGCCTCCGGGCTGCAGACCGAGTTCCTCCAGAATCGAATCATCGAGATCCGACTCGTCGACCTCGCTGCCGAATGGGATGTAATCGTAGTGGCGCCCGAAGCGATGTTCGAAATCGGCCTTGCAAAACACATTGTCGAAGATCACCGCATTAGGTGCGACCGCGGTGAGGGACTGCGCTGCGCGCAGATACCAGCGGGCATACCAGGGCCACTTGGCCCGCTGCCAGTCGACGCCGTCCTGCGACAGAAAAACTTTTTTTCCGAACAATCGAAGTGCCAGCGCATAGGGGCTGTTGCCGCCGTTCTGGATGTGCACCACATCGGCGGTGTCGTGCGCGATGATGTCGATCGTGCAGCGCAGGCCGTGTACAAGCGTGTCGAAGCCCTTGCGGCGCGTCAGCGTGCCGAGGTTGCGCAATGTCACACCGCGCCAGTCTTCGGCAAGCGCCGCCTCCCCGGGATAAAGACGGTTATAGGCCACCACCGAGTGGCCCCGCTGCACGAGCCTTGGAAACAGCTCGGCTGCAAATTTGTCGGCCCCGGCGCATCCCGGGCGTGAGGGCATCGAACGAAAGCCAAAGGCAGCGATTCGCATGGGGGTCGCTCGCGCTCAGAGGTAATGCGAATAGGCGGATCCGACATAGTCGCGCAGCGCCACCCGCCAGTCGCGCATGCGATTCATGTTGCGCAGGGTGAGCTTGCGATTGAGCAGGCGCTCGGAGTCGGGGCGCGGGGCGAAAAACTCGGCCTTGAAAAAGTCGGAGTCGACCTCGTTGATATGCACGCGATCTTTCATGCCGACCGCATCGACCAGCTCGTGAGCCACCTCGAGCCGGCTGGTCACCCCTTCGCAAACCATGTTGTACAGGCCCCAGTATTCGGCCTCGACCAGCGCCTTGACGTTGGCCGCGAAGTCCATGGTGTAGGTGGGCGTGCCGAGCTTGTCGCGCACCACGTTGAGTTCGGTCTTGCCCGATTTGAGCTGCTTCATGATCTTCTGGACGAACTTCTTGTCCTTGCGCGGACCGCCGCCCATCATCCAGCCGGCTCGGCAGACCAGATGGCGGCGCGCGTTCTGGGTCACATACAGCTCGCCGGCATACTTCGAGCGCGCATAGTGCCCGAGCGGATTGGGCAGGTCCCAGTCATCGAAGCTGTCTTTCGAGCCGTCGACGATGCCGGCGGTGCTGATGTAGAGCAGCGGAATATCGAGCCGGTTGGCGATCCAGACTGCGTTCTCGACCGAGGTGGTGTTGGTGAGGTAGGTGTCTTCGACATGCTGCTCGCAATACTCGAGATCGGTATGCGCACCGAGATGAAACAGGTAGTCGGGGCGAAACGCTTCGACATCCTTGCGATAGTTGTCGAGGTCGCGAAAGTCGAGCAGATCGAGCCAGGGCTCGTTGACATCCTTGTCGGTGCATCGCAGCTGGTAGTCGCTGCCAAAGACCTGATGAAAGGCCTGTCCGAGCATGCCGCCGCTTCCGGCCAGATAGATCTTTTTCAAGGCAGACCTCCGTGTTTTTGCGCTGTTCAAGTGGGCGCGGTCGCTGCAGGCGAACCGCTCAGGCAAACCGCTCAAACCAGTGTGTCACTGGGGTTGCACACGCCCAAGATCAGGAAGCCCCGAAGCCTCGCAGGAGCTTGCGCCGGCGCTTGCACGGCGAACGCCGATCGCCTCGTACAGGGCCATCATCGCGGCGAGATAGCCGCGCCGATGAAAGTCACGCTCGACCCGCGCACGGGCTGCACGCCCCATCAGGCGCACCGATGCATCGGGCAGCGCATTGACCATCAGCAGCACACTGACCAGCGCATCGACGTCGCCTGGCTCGACCAGCCAGCCGGTGCTTCCTTCGTCGATCAGCTCGGGAATGCCGCCGATGCGGCTGCCGATCACCGGCTTGCCGGCGGCAAACGACTCGAGCACGCTCAGTGGTGCGTTTTCGTACCACTGCGAGGGAACCACCACCGCGCGCGCGCCGCGCACCAGTGTCGCGAGCTGATCGCCCCCGCAATGACCGAACAGCCTGACATTGCCTGCGCCATCGCGCAGCATCGACGTCAATCCCTGCATCAGCGGCCCGTCGCCGGCCACCGCAAGCTTCACGCCCGCCAGCACGCAGGCGCGCACCAGGGTCTCGATGCCCTTCTCAGGCGCGAGCCGGCCAAGGTAGAGAAAATAGTCACCGGCGCGATCATCGGTCTGGATCGCATCGGCATCGATCCAGTTGGGGATATAGGCAAAGCGCTCGGCAGGCCATCCCCATTCGACGAACTTGTTCAGAAAGAAGCGGCTCGGCACGATGATGCGTTCGAGGTTGTCGCCATAGCTGCCCAGCAGCCGGTGGACCACCGCCTCAAGGGCCACCACCGTGCTGGCGGCCAGCGAATCCTTGATGCAGCGATGCGCGATCAGCTGCGCATACTGACCGCCCTTGCAGCGCTCGCACACACCGGTCTCGTTGTACATCTTGTTGTTGGGGCAGGCGATCTTCAGATCGTGCGCAGTCATCACCGCCGGCACGCCGGCCTTGCGCAGGACCGGCAGGATCGAGGGCGACAGGTGGTGATAGATATTGTGCAGATGCGCCACATCCGGGCGCCACGCGGCCAGCAGCGCGCGCAGCTTGCGCTGGGCCTCGAAGGAATAGACCACCTTGATCGCCTTGCTCACCTTCTGAGCGAGCGGATACACATGGCCGAACTCGATCTCGTCGACGAACCAGGGGCTCCACTCGCTGGGCAGATTGCGAGGATGGTGCATCGAAAAAAAGGCGTTTTCCCAACCCTGCTGCGCCATCAGCTCGGCATGTTGAAAATAGACGTTATCGGCACCGCCACGGTGATAGTGATAACTGTTGATGCTGAGCAGCCTCGGGCGCGAACCGGCTCGGATCGGAGTCTGCATGGTGGCAGTCATGGCGGGTTCCCGGTTCAGGCGCCGGCTTTGGCGCGCAGTACGCTGTGAAGCCAGAGGCGGTCATCGGCATCGACCACCCGCAAGCCAATGGCGGCGAGTGCAAAGCTCAGCAGCGTCGCCAGCAGCGCGGTGCCGGTCACAACGAGTTGCGCCGCGACCGGTTGCATCGCCAGCGCCACCGAGGCGCCGACTGCACCACCGATCAGGCAGGACAGCGCCAGCGCGCGCCAGCGCGGCAGATTGAACTGCATCCGATCGCCCTGCGCGCGCATGCCGGCCACTGCCAGCCCGGTGAAGACCAGGTCGACCCCGAGCACCGCCGCGACCGCCGCATGGGGCGATCCGCTTTTCATGAGCGCCAGTGCACTCAGGACAGGCGCGAGCAGGCAAACCAGCGCGGCACGCACGAAGGCCGCCGAATGGCCGCGGGTATAGGCGGCCAGCTCAACCACCCGCCGCACGGTGTGGGTAGCGAGCAGGGGCGCCAGCAGCGCCGCAAGCAGCAGCGGCGCCTGCACTCGCCCCCCCGACAGCAGGCCGACCCCGACATCGCCCACCGCGAGCGCTACCGCGAGCGCCGCACCGATCACCATCAGATTCGCATCGATCATGTGATTGCAGTCGCGCATCAGCGGCGCGAAGGCTCGCCCGCCGGCTTCGTGACGGCCGATGGCTGCCGGCCTGAGCACACCCCAGAACAGGTCGAGCGGCAGATAGCGGCGCACCACCTCGACCAGCCGCACGACGAATCCGAAGGCCGCGGTCGCCTCGGCACCGAGGTAGCGGGCGACCAGTGCGGTCATGACATCGGTGCCGATCAGCAGCATCAGCACGATGCTGCCGTAGGCATGCGAGGCAAAGCCCGCCGATCGCCAGCCGAGCCAGGCCCCGATCTCGGCGTTCATCCGGGTCCGCGGTCGCGCGCGATGCAGATGGATCGCCAGGGCGATCAGTGCCGTCAAGAGGGCCACGAGCGAGGCGAAGCATTCGGCATGGGCGACATCGGCGGCCTCGATCGGCTCACCCACCAGCGCCATGCCACCGGTCATGGCGAACACCAGCGCGACCCGCAGCACCAGCGAGATCTGCGCGGCCCGCTGCAGCAGCAGCGCCGCCATCACACCGTCGCGCAAGACGCGCGTCGGGCCCTCGATCGCCAGCACCAGCGCATACAGACGCAGCACCTCGGGCGGTGCCACGCCGCCCAGCATCGTCGAGATCGGGGTGGCCAGCAGAAAGATCACTGCCGCCAGCACGCCGTAGGTCAGAAACGGCAACGGCGCCAGCAGCAGAATCGCGCGGCGCAACTGCGCCGCGTTGCCATGGACCCGGATGCCGGCAATCGTGGTCTGCAGCACCCACTCGATGCCAAGCGGGCCGAGTACGATGCCGATCTCAAGCATCGCGGTCGCCGCCACATAGCTTGCATATTCGGCGCGCGGCATGACCGCCGCCAGCATCAGGATCAGCAGCAGCGACAAGGGCGCGCTGATCGCCTTGCCCACCGCAAAGGCCATCAGGCTTGCCCTGATCCGGGACGCCCCGTAGGCGGCGTCGACCGTCGGCTCCGAGGCGGCGCTCATGTCGGTTCACCGATGCCGGTCTGGCGTGACTGGGCCGACGACGGCGCAAGCGCCCGCAGTCGGGCCTCGACACCACGCGCCAGCACGTCATAGTCACGATGGGCCTTCACCCAGAGGCGACCGGCGTCGGCCTGTGCCTGCGCAGCCAGCGGATCGGACAAGGTTGCGATGATCGCGTCGGCAAAGGCCCGGGCATCGAGCGCGACCACCCGCCCGCCGCCGCTTTGCTCGATGACCCAGGCCTGATCCGGCTGATCGTTGCAGATCACCGGCAGGCCGCAGGCCAGGTACTCGACCGCCTTGGTCGGCGAACCGACTTCGGTGAGCGGACTGCGCGGCACCGGCGACAGCCCGACCTGCGCGCATTGCGCCAGCGCCAGCGCCTGATCGAAGGGCAGACGGCCGGTGAAGTGCACCCAGCGCGCCGCATCGGTCTCGACCGCATGACGCTGCAGCCAGCCCCGGTCGCTCGGCTCGTCGGCCTCACCGATCACCATCAGTCGAAACTCGGGCATGACCCGACCGACCAGTGCTGCAGCGTCAATCATCACCTCCGGGCGCCGGTAGCGATCGAGGGTGCCCAGATACACCGCTACCGGATGGCCCTCAAGAGGCCGGGGCAGCGAGGCCGCGGCGGGCGCAATCGCGGTGGCCTCGACGCCCATCGGCACAGCGCTCACACGCTCGTGCCTGAGCGGTCCGCGACGCAGGGCTGCGGCCATGGCATCGGACTGCACGAAGAGCCAGTCGGCATGCGGCACGAGAAGCCGCTCGAGGCACAGTCGGCCGAGACAGCCGCGCAGCCACAGCCAGGCTCGACGCGCCAGACCCACCGATCCGTCGCGCCGGCCCGCCAGCCAGAGGTATTGCTCCGGCAAGGGATAGGACATCCAGTAGCAAAAAGGGATGCGCGCAAGGCGTGCGGCCGCAAAGCCGATGATGCCCAGCACCGGCTTGTCGCGCACGATCAGTGCGTCATAGCCCCGGTTGCACAGCCGAAACAGCGACAACTGCTGCTGCAGATCGCCAAGGAGTCGCCGCAGTCGTGTGCGCGCCGGCCGCAGAAAGGCCTGGCCACCCGGCCAGGGGGGTGGTGTGACGCCCTCGGTCGGCGTCTCGGCGAGGGCAAGCAGATCGATCTGCACGCCGAGCGCCGGCAACGCTCGACCGAACAGCACGCGAACATCGGGCCGCGCGCAGGGATGCGTCTCGGCGCTCGCCAGCAGAATGCGCAGGCCCGGGCTCATGTCGAACTCATGGTCGAACCCATGGTCGAACTCATGCGGTGACAGTGCTCTGGCCGGCGCGCCATCGCCAGGCTATCAGGCCGAGCGTAAAGGCCACCAGCACCTGCAGGCTGGGCGCGATCAGCATCACGTCGAGCGCCAGCACCGCCGGCACGGTCATCACGACCACCGCGCGAAGGGTTCGGCACATCGCCCGATCCAGGCCCGGCGCAGCCTTGGCCGCCAGTTGCCCCGCCGCCCTGAACGCGGCACCCAGCATCAGCAGGTAGAGGGCCACGCCGAAAAGACCGACATCCCAGAGCAGGCCGGCGAAGGCGGTCAGACCGATCGAATAGCCCGGATACTTGCGATCGACATGACCGAGCTGCTCGGTGCCGCGCGAGCCGTGCGAGGCGCCCAGACCATGCCCGAAGACCGTGCCGATCGGGTCGTCCAGGCCGTGGCGGCTCCACCAGAAGGGCACGACATTGCTGCGGTTCAGGCTCGCGCCACCGAAGTAGCCGCGGTTGCCGACGTTGTAGTCAAGGTTCTCCTTGACCCGCTGCTCGAAGGTCATCTCGGTGCGACCCTCGGTTGCCTGGTACTGGATGTAGAAGGCCATCAGACCGGCGATCAGCACCGCGGCCACCCCCGCGCCGGATGCAAAGGCAAACGGCCGACGCCGGGCCAGATCGCCATAGACCACTGCCAGTGCAACCGGCAGAAACACCGCGACCATCTTGGTTTCGCCCAGGGCGAGCGGCGCGGCAATCACCGCCAGCAGCGGCCAGAAATAGCGCGCTGCAATGATCGACTCGCGCCGCGCGGCCAGCAGGCCGGCAATCGCTGCAACCAGCAGAAACACCATGACATTGTTGTTGGCCCCGCCGAAGATCGACCCCTCGAAGGTGCCGGTCACGATATCGACCGGCACGACCTGATTGGGCATGTTCAGGCGCAGCGGCATCAGCACGATGCGCTGATAAAGCGCAAACGGCAGCTGGATCGCGGCCAGCCCGACCATGAACAGCAGCCAGGTGCGGATCTGCTTTGCGGCAAAGGGCACGGCCGCCAGCGCAAACATCAGCCCCCAGTACTGGAAATAGCGCTTGAAGGCGGCCATGACCTGATCCCCCGGCGCATCGCTCAGCAGGCTCATGCCGGTCGCATAGACCATGAAGACCACGGCAATCGCCACAAAGCCGGGATTGGACTGCCCGGGCGCGTCGCGCCGTGTGCCCTCGTACAGCACCGAGGCCGCGAGCAGCAGAAATCCCAGGATCGAGAACAGCCAGGGCAGCCGCGAAAGTGCCGGAAAGTGCATGACCAGCGGCCCGCACAGCACCAGGGTGCCGACCAGCACCAGCCAGATGGTCTGCTGGACGGCGGTCAGCAGCAGCACGCCGAAAATCGCGCCGACCGCAAGGCCGATCATCATCAGGTTGCCCGAGGCCACGACCACACCACCGATCGCGGCCGCGGTGGCAAAGCCGGCACCGACCGCCAGCGGCATCAGCCGGTGGGCCGACAGGGCAGGATGTGATCGCAGCCAGTTGAGCACGTCGTCGCCTGCTCGTGATCAGAGGGTGTGACCCGGGGTCACAGCTCGTTCAGGGTGGTACCCAGGATGCGAATGCCCGAGTGGGTCATGATCGATGCGAGTTGCCCGATTTCCGAGCTGCGCGTGCGTCCCTTGCGGCCCACCACGATCGCGGCGCCCGCCCGCTGGGCGATCACATGCGCATCCGACGACTGCTGCGCCGACGGGGTATCGATGAGGATCACGTCATAGGCGCTCGAGAGCTCATCAAGCAGCCGCGCGAATTCAGGGCGACCGAGCAGTTCCTGCGGATTGGGCGGCTGCGGCCCGGCAGGCAGCACCGACAGGCTGCCGATGCCATTGATCGGTACGATTTCCTCGAGCCCTGCCCGATGGCTCAGGATGCCCGACAGGCCCATGCGGTTGGGCAGCCCGAAATTGAGGTGCTGGGTCGGCTGACGCAGATCGGCATCGATGATCAGCGTCCTTTCGCCCAGCTGCGCGAAGACCACCCCGAGATTGGCCGCGATGAAACTCTTGCCATCGCCGCGATCGACGCTGATCAGCGCCAGCGCGGTCTGCCCGGGCGTACCGTCGAACCAGCGCATCATCAGCTGACTGCGAAGTGCCCGCAGCGCCTCGGCGAAGGGCGAGGTCGGATTGGACGCGGTCACGAGTTTCGAGGGCAGCTTGCTGTCGACCGACTCGATCGCGGTGTAGCCGAACTGCAGGGCAAGCGCGTCGTCAATGTCCTTGCGGGCGACCAGCCCCAGACGCAGCGCAATCTCGCCGAAGCGATGGGCAGAGCCACCCTGCTCGGTCAGGACGCCGGCCACCTGCGCCGCGGTGAGCCGACCCCTTGAAAACAGGATCTGCCCGATGCGCATGTCGGCCGCAGCCTTTGCGGCCTCCACACCGACCGTGCTGGCCGGCATCGGATTCATTCTGTGCACCACACCGGTGTTGTTCACTGCGCGCCCCTCCTGAGTATCGGATTGATCAGTTGCCAAGGCGCAGCGTCGGCGGCAGACCGGCGCCCGGCCCCGAGGTGCCGATCAGTCGCTGCGCACGGCGGGTGGCGGCTTGCGGGACGACCGCGAGCACCGGCACGCCGCATGCCGCACTGAGATCGTCGGCGGTGCGAAGCGGCCGGTTCATCGACTCGAGGGTGAGCGCGGCCAGCACCGCCACGAAAAGACCGAGCAGCCCGCCGATCAGCGCATTGAGCATCGGCTGCGGACGCGACGGCATGGTCGGCACCGAGGCCGGCGTGAGGATGCTGACATTGGACTGACGCGCCTGGCTCTCGAGGCTGGTCTCGGTAAAGCGCTGGGCGACCAGATCGAGCGCGCGCTGCGAGCCCTGCACCTCACGCTCGAGCACCTGCAGACGGTCGCGCGCCGACTTGATGCCGGCGACCTTGGCGCGCTGCGCCTCAAGCAGTCCGCGCAGCTCGGCCTCGCGGCGCAGATTGACGTCATTGCCGGCATTGATGCTGCTGCCCACCCGCGCCATCTCGGTCTGCAGCCGCGCACGCAGCTGATCAAGCTCGGCCTGGGCCGCCTGGTACTCGGGATGCGCCGGACCAAGCCGGGCAGCGAGTTGCTTCAGGCGCGCCTCGGCACGACCGAGATCGCCGCTGAGCGTCTGCAGCAGCGGATTGGCCACCACCTCGGGCATCGAACTCGCGCCGCGCTGCGCGGTCTGCGCGCGCGACCGGCTTTCGGCCAGCGCGGCCTGCACCATCACAAGCTGCGTCGACAGTTCGTTCAGCCTGGCATTCTCGACATCGAGGCGCTCATCATTGGCCAGGATGCCGCTGGCGCGCTGCGCGGTCGACACCTTCTTTTGTGCGTCCTCGAGCCGCTCGCGGTAGTCCTTGCTCTGCGACTCGAACCAGAGCCTGAAATTGCGCGCCGGCTCGGTCTTGAGCTCCAGCCCGGTCTCGACATAAGCCCGGGCAAAGCCGTTGACGATCGCTGCGGTCAGCGCCGGGTCGGTG
>CAMCXH010000131.1 GCA_945883285.1 Bordetella parapertussis
GACCAGGGTCTCCTTGCGCGCACGGTCGCCTCGATACATGCCGCCGAGCTGTCCGATGGTCACATGTGACTCGTCGAGGATGATGAGCGCATCCGAGGGCAGGTAATCAACCAGCGTGGGCGGGGGCTCACCCGGTGCGGCCCCAGACAGATGCCGCGTGTAGTTCTCGATGCCTTTGCAGAACCCCAGCTCGGAGAGCATTTCGAGGTCGAAGCGGGTGCGCTGCTCGAGTCGCTGGGCCTCGACCAGCTTGCCGCTGGCACGCAACTCGTCGAGGCGTGCAGACAATTCGATCTTGATCGACTCGACCGCGCGCAAGACCGTCGCCCGCGGCGTCACGTAGTGCGAAGACGGGTAGACAGTAAAGCGCGGAATTTTCTGGCGGACCCGTCCGGTCAGCGGATCGAAGAGCTGGATCGACTCGACCTGATCATCGAAAAGCTCGATACGCACGGCGAGCTCGGCGTGTTCGGCAGGAAAGACATCGATGGTGTCGCCCCGAACCCGGAAGGTGCCGCGCGCGAAATCGGTCTCGTTGCGCTTGTATTGCATCGTGACCAGGCGCTGGAGCACATCGCGCTGCGACAGCTTGTCGTGCACACGCAAAGTCATGACCATGGCGTGATAGTCGGACGGATTGCCGATGCCGTAGATGCAGGACACGGTGCCGACGATCACCACATCGCGACGCTCCATCAGCGACTTGGTCGCCGACAGGCGCATCTGCTCGATGTGCTCATTCACCGAAGAGTCCTTCTCGATATAAAGATCACGAGAGGGCACATAGGCTTCGGGCTGGTAGTAGTCGTAGTAGGAAACGAAGTACTCGACCGCATTGTTCGGAAAGAACTCGCGCATCTCTGCGTAAAGCTGGGCTGCAAGCGTCTTGTTCGGGGCCAGCACCAGCGCAGGGCGCCCGGTTTGGGCGATGACATTGGCCATCGTGTAAGTCTTGCCCGACCCGGTCACGCCCAGGAGCGTCTGGAATGCCAGGCCATCGTCGATCCCTTCGACCAGGCTCGCGATTGCCTGCGGCTGATCACCAGCCGGCTCAAACGGCTGATGCAACTGGAAAGGGCTGCCGGGATGGCAAAGAAGTTCGGGGGTCGCTTGCACGCTGCTCACTGGGGTCGGCGGAACTCGCCACATGCTAGACTTTGCGCTGCAACAAATCTGTCGTGTTCCATCCGAAGATTATCGCCTGAGCGCTCCGGAAAAGCCAGTATCCTGCCTGTTTTTTAGGCAATTAATTTTCTATCAATGCTCAGCCCAATGAGTAAATCACTTTAAATTACAAAACGTTACGATGAGTTTCTCACCGTTTACTTCACTTCCCATGGCTGCCCGCGACCCTATCCTCGGGCTGAACGAGGCCTTCGCGGCAGACCCACGTCCAACCAAGGTTAATCTGGGGATGGGCGTCTACAGCGACGACGCCGGAAAGATCCCCCTTCTTGGTGCGGTCAAGCAGGCAGAAGCCCAACTGCATGCAGCGAGCATGGCGCGCGGCTACCTCCCGATCGATGGCATCGTGAAGTACAACCTCGCGGTTCAGACGCTGCTGTTCGGAAGCGATTCATCGCTCATCAAAGACCAGCGGGTAGCCACTGTGCAGGCGCTCGGCGGTACCGGTGCGCTCAAGGTTGGTGCCGATCTGCTGCGTCGCTTCGTGCCTGAAGCGCAAGTCTGGATCAGTGACCCGAGCTGGGAAAATCATCGCGCCCTCTTCGAGAGCGCCGGCTTTACCGTCAACAACTATCCCTATTACGACCCCGAGTCGCACGGCGTTCGCTTCGACGAGATGCTCGCGTCTTTGCGCAGCCTGCCGGCGGCGTCGGTCGTCGTGCTGCATGCCTGCTGTCACAACCCGACCGGCGTCGATCTGTCGGCTGACCGTTGGGATCAGGTCATCAAGGCCTGTGTTGATGGCAAGCTGGTGCCCTTCCTCGATATCGCCTATCAGGGCTTTGGCGACGGCATCGAGGCTGACGCGGCAGTCGTGCGACAGTTTGCAAAGGCCGGCATCGACTTTCTCGTGTCGAGTTCGTTTTCGAAGTCTTTCTCGCTTTATGGCGAGCGCGTCGGCGCCTTGTCGGTGGTCGCCCAGGACAAGGACGAGGCCGCCCGAATCCTGAGCCAGCTCAAGCGGGTCGTTCGCACCAACTACTCGAATCCGCCAACGCATGGCGGCTCGGTGGTCGCGGCAATCCTGACGACCCCCGAGCTGCGAGCTCAATGGGAGGCCGAATTGGCGGTCATGCGCGATCGAATCCGTGCGATGCGCACCGGCCTGGTCGAGCGTCTTGCCAAGCGCGGCGTCAAGCGTGACTTCAGCTTTGTGACCCGGCAGCGGGGAATGTTCTCCTATTCCGGCCTGACGTCCCAGCAGGTCGATCGCCTGCGTGACGATTTCGGCATCTATGCCATCTCGACCGGTCGTATTTGCCTGGCCTCGGTCAACAGCCGCAACATCGATGCGATCGCGGATGCGATTGCTGCGGTCATCGCCGACTAGCTGTTTTTCAAGCCAGATCGGCGTGACCCGGCAGGCGCCGCTCAGCCCCTGCCGATAAAGGGCATTTTTGTTGCCATGACCGTGATGAACTGGACATTGGCGTCCAGCGGCAGTGCGGCCATATACCGGATCGTCTCACCGACATGGGTGACGTCCATCGTGGCTTCTGCGCGAACCGAGCCGTCGGGCTGAGGGACACCAGTAGCCATCCGCGCGGTCATCGGAGTGGCTGCGTTGCCGATATCGATCTGACCACAGGCGATATCGTACTTGCGACCATCCAGCGAGGTCGACCGGGTCAGCCCGGTAATTGCGTGCTTGGTCGAGGTATAAGGTGCCGAATTAGGCCGCGGCACATGCGCCGAGATCGATCCGTTGTTGATGATCCGCCCGCCGCGGGGCGTCTGATCCTTCATGATCCGGAAGGCATGCTGCGTACACAGGAATGCGCCGGTCAGATTGGTATCGACTGCAGCCTTCCACTGAGCCAGCGTCAGATCTTCGAGATTGATCGGCGGGGCACCAACCCCTGCATTGTTGAAGAGCACGTCCAGCCGGCCAAAGGTCGAGGCGGTGCGCTCGAACAGCGCCGCAACCGACTCGGGATTCGAGACATCGGTCGCCACTGCAAGCGCCTGACCCGCGGCAACGCCCGACTCGGCAATGACCTGCTCGAGCGCATCAATACGCCGACCCGCCAGCACCACTCGATAGCCGTCTGCCAGCAGCGCCAGCACCGCAGCGCGTCCGACCCCTGTACCCGCCCCGGTAATCAGGGCCACTTTGTTGTGCGATGCCATTGCGTCTCCCGCAGGTTGTCTGTGTAACCGCGGATCCTACCGTGGCTGCCGCCAATCCGCCGGGACGGGCTGTCGCTGGCTGGCGTCTAATGAGAGTTGAGATATACTTAGGGGCTGTTCCCTGATAGCTCAGTCGGTAGAGCGACGGACTGTTAATCCGCAGGTCCCTGGTTCGAGTCCAGGTCGGGGAGCCAAATCCTGGTTTTGTCATTGCTTTTCGGACGCCTCGCCGGGTCCGCCGGTGAAAAGACGGACCCCCCAGTGTGGTACCACGTCTATTTCGCGCTCGTAGAACCGGCAAGTAAGCTCGGTCGATACTGGGCGGGAATCAACGCAGACAGCAAGCCGATCATCTAGGCAAAGGGCGCAGCCATGACGTCCGCCGCCGTGAATCGCTATGCCGCCACCCTCGGCGGACTGCTTACCTGGGCAATCAAGAAGCGGATCGCTCCACGCGATTTCGGCGACCCCTGCAGACGCATCGCACGGCGGCCCGAAAACAGCGAGCGGATCAGATTTCTGACTGATTCAAAACGCCTACGCGTGCCACAAGCTAGCCGCGAAGCCACTTGGGACCGTCTGTACCTGCTTGTACTGTGGGCCATGGTGGTCCCCAAGAGAATCCGGCGGGGGGCTGAGAAGTGGAATTCCTCCCATTGGAAGGAATCTACGGAAATGAAGAAATCTCGGTTTACGAGCAACGCGGTCATGGACGCACTCAAACGCGCGGAGTCGGGGATCTCTGTGCCGCATCCATGGAGGAAGTCGTGAATCAGCACGGCGACGTTCTACAAGTGGCGTGCCAAGTTCGGGGGGATGGACACTTCGATGATGTCCAAGTTGAAGGAGTTGAAGGAAGAGAATCGGCGTCTGCGGCGGATGTATGTCGATGAGAAACTCAAGTCTGAGATCGTGGCGAAGGCGCCAGCAAAAAAGTGGTGAAGCCATCTCGGCGACGCGAGATGACTGAACATGCGGTCAGGGAGTGCGGAGTATCGATTCGGCTGGCCTGGGAGATACTCAGGATTAGCCACTCGTGCTGCAGGTACGCGTCAAAGACCAATGCCGAGAATGAACAGATCGTGCATCGGCTCATCCGCCAGACGGACAATCGTCGGACTCGGGAATTCGCTTTATGTTTCCTGGTTGGCGTCAACTACTGTGACCGCCCACACATGGCACTGGGCGGAATGACACCTGAGCAGCGGCTGGCAATGGCCGCATAAACGGTCTGTTTCTCGCCCCGATGAAAATTGGGGGAATACCCTGGAATCTTTAATCCTGCCGATTTATCGATTATCTAGTCATACACCGTTCACCATGGATCGCCGTTCATTCGCCAAGAGTATTTCTTCAATCACATTTGCAGGAACGCTCCCTACCAATGCCAAGGTACCCACCACGGTTGCCAGTCAAGCTTTGAGTCAGAAGCTTAATCATGCAGGGCGAAAACTTGAATCACTTCCCTCTTTTAACTCACCAATTTTGTTTAATTCGACCGAAGCGGATAGAGTGTTGGCGGCGATGCAAATAATGCCGGTCAATAGCCCATGGAATGAATCGATCGCATCAAATTCAGTGTCGGTTTTGAGCGACTCGATCATTGAGAGAATCGGAAGAGACAAACGACTTAAAGTCAACTACGACATGGGTTTCGTTTTGATCCCGCCTGGACAGCCCTTCGTTCCATTGAAAGTTGTGGGATATCCAAAAGAATCAGATGCTGGACCATATCCTATTCCGGATAACGCGCCTATTGAAAATTGGCCAATGGATGGTAGCGACCTATCCCAGTTGCAGCGAGAAGGTCAAGGCGACAGGCATGTTTTGGTGGTCGACCCCTGGAATCAGAAACTGTACGAACTGGGTGAAGCCTACAAGCGTGACGGCTATTGGGAAGCTGGTGCTTCAGCGATTTTTGATCTGAATACGAATCGAATGAGACCCGCGACTTGGACGAGCGCTGATGCTGCTGGATTACCAATTTTCCCGGCAGTCGTGCGATTCGATGAAGTTGAGCGCGGGCTTGTGGAGCACGCAATGCGGTTTACTGTTCAGACCACTCGCAGATTATTTATCTATCCGGCCAGACACTACGCTAGCCGCATTACAGACAGCAATTTGCCTGCTATGGGTCAACGATTCAGGCTACGGCCCAATGTCAATCTGTCTGACCTGAGCAAGCACGCTCGAGCGGTCGCTCTGGGTTTGCAGGAATTCGGAATGTTCGTTGCCGACAATGGGGGAGATATGCGGATGAGTGTAGCGCCCGACCCAAGGATAAAGGGTCTTGAAGGACTTAGTCGTTTCAAAGCTAGCGACTTTGAGGTGGTTATGACTACCGGTGAGTTTGAAGGTAGTCGTTCAGGATCGACCAAGTAGTTTTGTTGTGTTGACACCTGAGCAGCGGCTGGCAATGGCCGCATAAACGGTCTGTTTCTCGCCCCGATGGAAATTGGGGGGAATACCGATCGCGTCGATCAGCCAAAACCGCGGTGCAAGTCCCATCGCGCAGCCACCCTACCGCGCCCTCGGCAGACCGGCTGTTGATAGGATGCGTCACCGCCACACCTGCGGCCACCACTCACCCCCTTAGGAACCACGCAAGATGCTTCAACCAGGCCTGATGATGGATATGCCGCTGCTGCTTTCCGGCATCATCGAACACGCGGCGGCCCAATATGGCGATGCCGAAATCGTTTCGCGTGAGACCCACGGACCGCTCTTTCGCTATACCACCCGTGAATGCGCGGTCCGTGCAAGAAAGCTTGCGAATGCACTGGCTGGCCTGGGTCTCGCACCCGGCAGTGCGGTTGCCTCGATTGCCTGGAACAACCATCGCCACCTTGAGGCCTATTACGCGGTATCGGGCAGCGGCATGGTGATGCACACCTGCAATCCGCGCCTGCACCCGCAGCAGCTGATCTACATCATCAACCACGCCGAAGACGAAGCCGTCATCTTCGACGCGACCTTTGCGCCGATCATCAAGGGTATCGCCGCGCATTGTCCCAAGGTGCGCCATTGGGTGTGCCTGGCCGATGCGGCCAATACTCCCGCCATCGAGGGCGTTGCGAAGATCCTCAACTACGAGGACCTGATCGCCCCAGCAAGCGAGGTTTTTGCCTGGCCAAGTTTCGACGAGCGTACCGCTGCGGCGCTGTGTTACACCTCCGGTACCACCGGCAACCCCAAGGGTGCGCTCTATTCGCATCGGGCCATCGTGCTCAATGCGATCACCATCTGCATTCCGGGCGCACTGGGTCTGTCTCCGCAGGAGGCCATCCTGCCGGTCGTACCGATGTTTCATATCAATGCCTGGTGCCTGCCTTACGCAACGCTGATTGCCGGCGCCAAGCTGGTGTTGCCCGGTCCCAAGCTCGATGGCCCGTCGCTCTACGAACTGATGGAGGCCGAGAAGGTGACGGTGAGCGCCGGCGTGCCCACCATCTGGCAGGGCCTGATCGCCCACCTCGACCAGCACGGACTCAAATTTTCGACGATGCGGCGCACCGCCACAGGCGGGTCGGCCATGCCGCTTGCCCTGATCGCGAAATTCAACGATCAATACGACGTCGACGTTCGCCATGGTTGGGGAATGACCGAGACCACCGCCGTGGCCACGATGGGCGTGATCACCGCGCAGCAACAGGCTGAATGGACGCCTGAGCAGCGCCACGAACTCATTGCGAAGCAGGGCAAGAGTGTCTTCGGCATCGAGATCAAGGTGGTGGACGACACCGGCGCCACCCTGCCACGTGACGGCAGCTCGCAGGGCGAACTGATGGTGCGTGGCCAATGGATCCTCGAGCGCTATTTCAAGGGCGAGGCATCGCCTCTGGTGGACGGCTGGTTCCCCACCGGCGATATCGCGGTCATTGCACCCGATGGCGTGATGCAGATTCGCGACCGCACGAAGGACGTGATCAAGACCGGTGGCGAGTGGATCAGCTCGATTGACCTGGAAAATGCCGCAGTCGGCCACCCCGGCGTGCAGATGGCAGCAGTAATCGGTGTCAAGCATCCCAAATGGGATGAGCGCCCCCTGCTGTTCATCGTCAGAAAGCCCGGTCAGGCGGTGAGCAAGGACGAGATCCTGAGCTTTCTGGCCGCGCGGGTCGCGAAGTGGTGGGTACCCGATGACGTCGTCTTCCTGGACGCCTTGCCGGTTGGCGGTACCGGCAAAGTGCAAAAAACAGATTTGCGCAAGCAGTACGGCGGCATATTCAACACACCCAACTAAGGCGACTCAGGACATGACAATGACGACTACCCCGGAGCAGATGGACGCACTGTTCGGCCAGCATATGGACGCCGAATTATCGAGTGACCTCGATAAGACAATGGCCACGATGTCAGCCAATCCGCATATTCTCAACGGCCCTTCCCTGCGTGGTGGTGAAGGCCAGGAGGCGGTGCGGCACTTTTATGCCAACGATCTCATCGGCCAGTTCTTCCCGCCGGACGTGAGCTTCAAGTCGATCTCGCGCACGCATGGCGAGAACCGACTGGTTGATGAGCTGGTGATTTCGTTCACCCATACCCAGAAGATGACTCACATCCTGCCGGGCGTCGAACCGACCGGAAAGCCGGTGTCGGTGATCTTCGTGGTCATTGTCGGATTCGAGGAAGGCAAGGTCGCTTATGAGCACATCTACTGGGATCAGGCCTCGATCCTCAAGCAGATCGGCCTGATCGATGGCAGCGGATTACCGATCTCGGGCGCTGAATCCGCGCAGCAACTGCTCAAGTTCACGAAGCTCGGCTGACCACGCAACACCGATGCGGTGGTGTCCGCGCTAACGCATCGAGATCACTTCCCACTCGCGGCTCATCCACATCGGCGAGGCAGGCAGATCGATGAACCGGCGCTCGTCTTCCAGCAATGCGATCGCACCCGCCTTGCCTTCAGGCGAACGGGGCACGGGCTGATCATCAAACCAGAGTTCGGCCACGCCATCGAAGGGCTCGGGAGCGCCGCCGTTTCTCGCCTGCATGCGGGCCATCTGTTCGCGATCCTGCAGAGTCCGCAACTGCACATAGCGCCGCACACCAAGCGCGGTTGCATGGCTCCTTACCAGCGGAGCATGAACCTCGCGCCAGTAGGTGGAGAACTCATCCCAGGTGAGCCCGGGTTTACGACGAAGACAGAACGTGAGCTTGATCATGGCAGGCGCGTGAAACATTGGAGGGCATGGGCTTGCTGCTCAGTCAGGCAAGCCCCGAAGGCTTGTCGCAGGGCACCGTGCCCATGTCGCCAGGCAAGGTGACCTCGAGCAATTCAAATTCGCTGGAAGTGGCGATCTCATTGTGCTTCATGCCACCCGGAATCAGCATCGACTCACCGGCCTGCAACCGAATGGTTCTGCCATCTTCAAACTCGAGATCGACCCAGCCCTTGAGCGCATAAATGAACTGCGCCTCGCAAACGTGGTAATGCCAGCCAGTCGGCTGCGACAAGCCCTGGCTCGATGACATGACCTGAGCCCGAAGCTTGCCGCCGGTGGCCGCGGCGACCATCAGATCACGATAGGTAAAGAAAGCGCGTCGGCCAGGCACCACCGGTGCGTTCAATGCTGTGGCATGGACCATCGCGCCGGCGCCGACGCCGGTAGTGCTGCCGGTGGAATCGACTGTCGTAATGTTGTTCATTTTTCGTGTTCCTGATGATGGGGCCGGTTCGTCAACGACCGTCGCTCAGACCAGGACGAGTCGCGGCGATCCCGCTGCCGCCCTCACCGATCCGACCACCGCCGCCTGCTCGAAGCCATGACGCTGGAAAACCGCCATCACCGCATCGACTGCAGAAGGGTCGCATGACACCAGCAGCCCGCCACTGGTCTGGGGATCGGTCAGCAAGGCCCGATCGACCGGGTCGAAACCCTGCGGCAACACGACATCGTGGCCATAGCCGGCCCAGTTTCGTTCTGAAGCACCGGTCATAAAGCCTCGAGCGGCAAGCGCCCGCACGCCGTCGAGCTGCGGCACTGATCGCCAGTCGATCGAGATTTCGCATCGGGCACCACGTGCCAGTTCGAGTGTATGCCCGGCCAGACCAAAACCGGTGATGTCGGTCAAGGCATGAACCCCGGGCAAGGCAGCCAGATCAGGGCCCGGAGTATTGAGCTTGGTCGTCGTCGCAATCATCTGCGCATAACCGGCCTCGCCAAGCTCGCCTTTCTTGAGCGCTGCCGACATCACACCCACCCCGATTGGCTTGCCAAGGATCAGCACATCACCGGGGCGCGCATCGGCATTACGCTTGACACGCTTCGGATGCACCAGGCCGATCGCCACCAGCCCATAAATCGCTTCGACCGAATCGATGGTATGACCGCCTGCAATCGGAATACCGGCAGCACGACAGACCGATGCGCCGCCCTCGAGGATCTTGCCGATGGTCTGCGTCGACAGCACATTGATCGGCATGCCGACCAGCGCCAGCGCCATGATCGGCCGTCCGCCCATGGCATAAACATCGCTGATCGCATTGGTTGCTGCGATGCGCCCGAAGTCGAACGGATCATCGACGATCGGCATGAAGAAATCAGTCGTGGCGATCAGCGCCTGCTCGTCATTGAGCTGATAGACCGCCGCATCATCGGCGGTCTCGATGCCGACCAGCAACTCCTTCGGCACCGGCATCGCCACCGTGCCCTTGAGGATCTCGGACAGCACGCCGGGGGCGATCTTGCAGCCGCAACCGCCGCCATGCGACAACGAGGTCAGGCGCGGCTCGGTCAGCGTTTCGGGCGAATTCATGTTGACTCCTTCACAGATCGACGGGCGGTTGGCGCTTCATGAGGGATGCCTGATGAGGGATGCCTGATGAGGGATGTTACAAGGCTCTGCACGGCGATCCGCTCACGCGCCGGCTCGAACAGGGGCGCACGCGCATCGCACTCGGCTCTCAAGCCTGCGAGCATACCGGGAAGGTCGCGCGCTGATTCGAGCAGGCTGGCCAGTGCGAGGTCGTTGCCAACCGGAAAATAGCCTGTGTAGTCAGGGCCGAGCAGCCCGATGTTGCCGTCGATGCCCGAGGCCAGCACAGGTGTGCGGCTTCGCAAGGCCTCGACCACCACATGG
>CAMCXH010000132.1 GCA_945883285.1 Bordetella parapertussis
AAAAACGGAACCCCGATTGCGCGGCTCTTTGCCGATGCCATGGTGGTGGTGGTGCCGGCCGGCTCGAAGCTCCAGTCGATGGCCGATCTGGTCACGATGCTCAAGGCGAGCCCTGGCGCGGTGTCATGGGCGGGCGGCTCGCGCGGCTCGACCGATCACATGCTCGCCGGGCTGATCGCCAAGGAGTCGGGTGTCGAGCCGACAAAAGTCAACTACATCGCGTTTGCCGGCGGCGGCGAAGCGACCGCGGCAATTCTGGGCAATCAGGTCACGGTCGGCATCGCGGGCGTCTCGGAGTTCCTGCCCTTCATCAAGGACGGCAAGATGCGGGCGCTCGCGGTGTCGTCGAGCTTTCCGGTGCAGGGAATCAAGCCGCTCAAGGACCTCGGCCTGAATGTCGAGATCTACAACTGGCGCGGTGTCTGGGGCCCGCCGGGGATCACGCCCGATCAGCAGAAGGTGCTGATCGACGCAGTGGTCAAGGGGACTCAGACCCAGCAATGGAAAGACACGCTGGCGCGCAACGAGTGGGCACCCTTCGTTCAGACCGGCGCCGAATTCGGCAGCTATGTCGAATCTGAATCGAAGCGCCTGGGCGGCATCCTTCGCGATCTCGGTCTGGCCAAGTGACCCGGGCATCAAACGCCGTACAGAGTCCGGCTTGAAATCAGGCTTTGCGATCGGGGCAGCCGTCATCGGCCTGTCGATCGCGTTCGGCATCGGATTGCTGGCAATCGATGGCGCAGGCGGCTACTCGGGCCTGTCACCCCGTTTCATGCCGACCGTGGTCGCCCTAGGACTGGCGCTCTGTGGTCTGATGATTCTGGTGCAGACCGTCCGCGGCCGCTTTGTGGCCGGTCATGATGAACTCGAGGTGACCGGCGACGCCGCGCCGCTGTCGCCCACCGCCGGCACTGACCTGCTCTGGCTGATCGCGGGCCTGGTGCTGCACATGATCCTGATCGGCTGGGTCGGTTTCATTGCCGCCAGCACCCTGCTGATGGTGTTTGTCGCGCGCGGCTATGGCAGTCGCCGGCCGCTTCGCGATGCGATCGTGGCGCTGGCGGTGACCGTGCCGATCTGGGCGTTGTTCTCGCAGGTCATGGGCATTTCCTTGCCGCTGCTGCCCCTGCTGAAGTCATGATCGATACCCTGAACGCGCTGATGGGCGGCTTTGCGGCAGCAGTGTCGCCTGTCAACCTCGCCTGGGCGCTGATCGGCTGTTTCATCGGGACGGCCATCGGCGTGCTGCCGGGAATCGGGCCGGCCTTAACGGTGGCGATGCTGCTGCCAATCACCGCCAAGGTCGACCCGTCGTCCGCCCTGATCATGTTTGCCGGTGTCTACTACGGCGCGATGTTCGGCGGCTCGACCACCTCGATCCTGATGAACACTCCGGGCGAGTCGGCCACCATGGTCACCGCCATGGAAGGCAACGCCATGGCGCGCAGCGGCCGGGCCGGGCCGGCGCTGGCGACCGCCGCGATCGGCTCCTTTGTCGCAGGCACCATCGCCACACTGCTGCTCACGCTCTTTGCGCCGCTGCTGGCAGGCTTTGCGCTCAACTTCGGGCCGGCCGAGTACTTCATGATCATGGCGCTGGCCTTCACGACGGTCTCAGCGGTGATCGGCCAGTCGGTACTCAAAGGCATGACCAGCCTCTTCATCGGCCTGGGCATCGGGCTGATCGGGATCGATGCGGTGTCAGGCACCACCCGCTATACGCTCGGTGTGCCCGAACTCTTCGATGGTATCGATGTCGTGGTGGTCGCAGTGGGCCTGTTTGCGGTGGGCGAAGCGCTATATGGCGTGATCTACCGCGGGGCAGACGCGACCATGAACCGCATGAGTTCGACCCACATGAGCCGCGCAGACTGGCGTCGCTCATTTCCAGCCTGGCTGCGCGGCACGCTGATCGGATTTCCCTTCGGGCTGATCCCGGCCGGCGGCGCCGAAATTCCAACCTTTCTTTCGTATGCCGCCGAGAAGAAGCTCTCGAAACACCGCGACGAGTTCTCGCCCAATGGCGGGCCAGGCGCTATCGAGGGCGTCGCCGGCCCGGAGGCTGCCAACAACGCCACGGTCACCGCCGCGCTGGCGCCGCTGCTGACGCTCGGCATCCCCACCTCGGCGACCACCGCGATCCTGCTGGCGGCTTTCCAGAACTACAACCTGCAGCCCGGACCGGCGCTACTGCAGACCTCCGGGCCGCTGGTCTGGACGCTGATTGCCTCGCTCTATATCGGCAATGTCATGTTGCTGGTGCTCAACCTGCCCCTGATCGGCCTGTGGGTGCGCGTGCTGCGCATTCCCACGCCACTGCTCTATGGCGGCATCCTGATCTTCTCGACACTCGGCGCCTACAGCCTGCGCCAGTCGACCTTCGACCTGATGCTGCTCGGCATCATCGGGCTGATGGGATTGGCCATGCGTCGCTACGGCTTTCCGGTTGCGCCGGTCATCGTCGGCATGATCCTGGGGCCGATGGCCGAAAAGCAGCTGCGCAATGCGCTCTCGATTTCACAAGGCGACTGGTCGGTCTTCGTGACCCGCCCGCTGTCGCTTGCGCTGCTGTGCGTCATGGTCGCGGTGCTCGTGATTCCGCGATTCATAAGGCGCCGTGCTGGCGCGTTGCTGTCGTGGTGACCGGATCATGAATCGCCGGTTCGCTGCCCGCGCCTGGGGGCTGATCAAGCCTTACTTCACGAGCGACATGCGCTGGCAGGCGATCGGGCTGCTGAGTGCGGTGATCGCACTCAATCTGATCACCGTCTATGTCGACGTGCTGCTCAACGAGTTCCAGCGCGAATTTTTCAATTCGCTCGAGTCACGCGACTATGCCGAGTTCAGGCGCCAGCTCTGGCGGTTCGGCGCACTGGCCGGCGCTTTCATCGTCGTAGCGGCCTACAAGTTCTATCTCACCCAGCTCTTCGAGATGCGCTGGCGCGCCTGGCTGACCGCCCGCTACATCGACGGCTGGTTTTCAAGACGTGCCTACTACCGCCTTGAGCTCGCCGGCACCGGCAATGCCACGGCTGACACACCGGCCGACAATCCTGATCAGCGTATCGCCGAAGACGTGCGACTGTTCACCGAGTTCACGGTCTTTCTGTCGATGGGTCTGCTCAATGCCGTGGTCACGCTCGGCTCCTTCATCACGATCCTGTGGACGGTCTCCGGGCCGCTCACCTTCCTGCTGGGCAACACCGAAGTCACGATTCCGGGCTATATGGTCTGGGTGGCGGTCATTTATGCGATTGCCGGCAGCTGGCTGACACACGCGATCGGCCGCCCGCTGATCGGGCTGAATTTCCAGCAGCAAAAACTCGAGGCCGATCTGCGCTACGGCATGGTGCGGGTGCGCGAAAACGCCGAGAGCATCGCGCTTTATCACGGCGAAGGCGCCGAACGCGCAGGCCTGCTCGAGCGATTCGGCCGGGTCATCACCAACTACTGGACCTTGATCCGTGCTCAGAAAAAGCTGATCTGGGCCCAGAGTTTCTATCGGCAGCTGGCGGTGATCTTCCCGTTCGTGGTGGCCGCGCCGCGCTACTTCAACGGGCCGCTCAAACTCGGCGATCTGATGCAGATCTCCAATGCCTTCGGCCAGGTGCAGAATGCGCTGTCGTGGTTTGTCGATGCCTATTCGAGCGTGGCGCTCTGGAAGGCCACCACCGATCGACTGCTGAGCTTCGACGACACGCTGGCGCAGCTGCATGCCGAGGCAGCGACGCTGCTGCATGCGGTCGAGGGGGCTTCGCCGGCACTGCATGGCGTTCGACTCGACACACCGGGCGGCGCACCGATTGTGGCCGATGCCGATCTGGTGGTCGCCCCAAGTGACCGGCTGCTGCTGACCGGCCCGTCGGGCAGCGGCAAGAGCACCCTGTTCAGAGCACTGGCGGGCATCTGGCCCTACGGCAGCGGGGTGATCGAACAGCCGGCAGGCAAGCTCCTCTTTCTGCCCCAGAAACCCTATCTGCCGATCGGGACCCTGCGGGCCTGCGTGAGCTACCCCTCGCCTCCCGAGGACTTCAGCGATACAGCAATCATCGAGGCACTTCGCGACTGCCGGCTGCCTCAGTTGAGCGGCCAGCTCGATGAGTCGAGTGCCTGGGACCGGCGCCTGTCGCCCGGCGAGCAGCAAAGGCTCGGCTTCGCACGCGCGCTGCTGAATCGTCCGCAGTGGCTCTTTCTGGATGAAGCGACCTCGGCGCTCGATGAGGCGACCGGCAGGGCGCTCTACCAGCTGCTGATCGATCGTCTGCCCGATGCCGCCGTCATCAGTATCGCGCACGACCCTTCGGTTGCCGAATTCCATCAGCTGCGTCGCCATCTGACCCCTGCAGACGGCGGCGCGCGTCTTGGCGATGCCGCGATCGGGGATGCCCGGCTTCCTGCACGCTGACAGCCATCGGTCGGCACCACGCCCGTACAATCAATCGGATGGATCACGGCGGCCCGACCCTTCATGACGAACGCAGCGAGCATGTCGTGCTGGCCGGCGATGTGGGCGGCACCTTCGTGCGTCTGGTGCTGGCTCGCAACGGAGTGCTGCTCGGTGTGCCCCAGGAGCTTGCCCGCGAGCGCTTCACCGACCTGGCCGACGCCTGCGGTGATTTTCTCGATCGTCACGGCGCCGGGCTGAGAATCGACGGGGTCTCGCTCGGTGCTGCAGGACGCCTGCAGCAGGGCCAGATCGCACTGACCAACGGCAACTGGGTCATCGATCCGCAGTCGCTCGCCGATGCGCTGGGACTGCGCCCAGGCCGAGTCCATCTGCTCAATGATTTTGCCGCGCTGGCCTGGGCGCTGCCGACATTGCACGCTGACGAACTGATCGCCGCACCGGGCAGTGCTGCCGAGCTCGCCGGCCGCGGGCGCCCGGCGGGCTCGATCGATGGCAACCGGGTCGTGGTCGGTCCGGGCACCGGGCTGGGCGTGGCCGCGATGATCCGGTCTGCAGGCCGCTGGCACCCCCTGGCAACCGAGGGCGGCCATGTGAGCTTTGCCCCCGAGACGCCTTTCGAGTACGCCGCGGCACAGCTCGCCGCCGCACGATTCGGCCATGTCTCGTGGGAGCGGCTGCTGAGCGGGCCGGGCCTGGCGCTGCTGCGCGATGCCGCCCTGATCGAGGCGGGTCGGGTCCCCGATACCCTTGACTCGGCCATGGTCATCGAGACCCTCGGCCGCGCCGATGCGGCTTCCCTGCGGGCCGCTCGCAGCTTCATCGAGCTGCTCGGCGCCTTCGCCGGCGACCTGGCTCTGCTCTACGAGGCCAGCGGCGGTGTCGTGATTGCCGGCGGGCTCATGCCTCGGCTCGCCCGCGTTTTACCGCTTGAGGGCTTGCGCACCCGCTTCGAGGCGAAGGGGCGTTACCGCCCCTGGCTCGCTGGCATTCCGCTCGATCTGATGGCATCGCCCTGGGCGGCGCTGCGCGGTGCGGCCACGGCCTATATCGGATCAGCACTGCGCGAACCGCCCCGCCCTGCGGCCTGATTGGTGCCGCCCCTGAGGGCATGGGAGAATCGCCCCGCCGCCATCCGGGCGTGTGCGACCCTCTCTGTTGAATTCCGCCTCCGCCGTGTCCGAGCCCATCCTTCTTCTGCTGGTTTTGCTGATCGTGGCCCTGGTGGTCGCGGCGTATGTACTGCGACCGCTGATCGCCGGGCCGGCCCTGCGCGACGAGCCGGATGCTGCCGCGGTCGCGCTGGCAGTCCTGCGCGAGCGCCGCAGCGAACTCGACGCCGCGCTGGCTCATCTGCCCCCCGATTCACCCGAGCGACGCACAGCGCTGGCCGAATTCGCCATGCAGGCCGAGTCCGAACTGCCCGGCGAGCACCGCGCTGCGAATCCGACTGCGCCGGTAAGCTCACGTCAGCCGCGGCTGGCAGCGCTCATCGCCCTGGCGCTGATCGTGCCGACCTTCGGGCTCTACTGGCTGGCCGGCCTGCCCGAGGCAGCATCGCCAGAGCTTCGGGCGATGCGCGAGCCGGCGAGCCTGGAAGAACTGATCGACAGGCTGCGCACCCGCCTGCGCGATTCGCCCGCCGACGTCGAAGGCTGGCAGATGCTGGGGCGTGCCGAACTGGCGCGCGGCAATGCGCAACCGGCCCGTGAGGCTTTCGACAAGGCGCTCTTGCTGGCGCCGGACAATGCCCAAATCAAAGTCGACCTCGCCGACGCGATCGCGCAGACGCAAGGCTCGGTCCTCGAGGGCCGTCCGATTGCGCTGATCCGCGAGGCACTGGCCCGCGAGCCGCGCAATTCCAAGGCACTCGCGCTCGCCGGCGCTTATGAGGTTCGACAGGGCAACACCGCCGCCGCACTGGCCAACTGGAAAACCTTGTTGACGGTGCTGCCGCCCGATACCGATCAGGCGCGCCAGATTGTCGGCCTGGTGGCCGACCTCGAAGCCGGGCGGGCGCCTCGGGTCGGTCCGGCCGCGGCGGCAACGCCGTCCACGCCGGCAGCAGCCGAGACCGGCAGTCGGCAGGCCGCCTCGGGCGGCGCAGCATCCGCCGATCCCGGGGCCGGCGCGCTCAGCGGTCGCATCGAAATCGATGCGGCACTCGCCGGCAAGCTGCGACCCGACGACACGCTCTTTGTCGTGGCGCGCAGCCTCGACGCACAAGGCCAGCCGTCCGGTCCGCCGCTGGCAGTGCTCAGGGCGCGCGGCGCCGATCTGCCGCTTGCCTTCACGCTCGATGACCGGCTTGCCATGGGCCCGATGGCCAAGCTGTCGAGCGTGGCGCCCGGGACCCAGGTGAAAGTGATCGCCCGAATCTCGCGCTCCGGCGAAGCCGCCACCCGCAGCGGTGACCTGCAAGGCAGCTCCGACCCGATCAAGCCCGGCACCAGCGGCCTGACTGTCGTGATCGGCAAGGAAGCGCCGTGAGCCTTGGCGGGGCCCCCATCGATCTCGGGTCCTTTGGCGGTCTGAAGGCAGTGTCACTTGCCCTCGTGAGGGGCGAGCGCACGCTTTTTACCAATCTTTCGTTCGCACTGGCACCTGGCGAACTGCTCAGGCTTCTTGGCCCCAACGGTGCGGGCAAGAGCAGCCTGCTGCGAGCGCTGCTCGGCCTGACACCGCTGGCAAGAGGCCAACTGCTTGCAGGACCCGCCGATCAGCCGCTCGCCCCGCGTGAGGTCTGCGCTCAGTCCCTTTATCAAGGCCACGCCCATGGCGCCAAAGGCGAGCTGACCGCGATCGAGAATCTCACGCTGGCGGCCGAACTCGACAGCAGTCTCGCTGACATTGAGGCCGGTAACGAGGCCGACCGCCTTCTCAATGCCGCGCTCGACGAGGTGGGTCTTGCGCGTCAGCGGCACATCGAGACGAGGCGCCTTTCGCAGGGCCAGAAACAGCGGCTCAATCTGGCGCGCTTTGCGATCGCGCTGCAGTCGGCCGATCGACCGCTCTGGCTGATGGATGAGCCGAGCGCCGCGCTCGATGCGAGCGGGCTGTCGGTGCTCGAAGGCCTGCTCGGTCGCCATCTCGCGCGCGGCGGCGCAGCAATCGTTGCAACCCACCTGCCGATCGCGCCGTCCGAGGGCGTGGTGCGCGAACTGCATCTCGAACCCTTCGCGCCGCGCCGTGTCCGGGAAAGCCTGGCCGAGCTGGCACCGTGACCGAATTCGGCGCCATCGCCTGGTCGGTGCGGCGAGACCTCAAGCTCGCCATGCGACGGCGCGGGGACATCCTGAACGTGCTCGGCTTTTTCGTGCTGGCCTGCTCGATGTTTCCGCTGGCCATCGGCCCGCAACGCGAGTGGCTGCAACGCATCGGCCCCGGGGTGATCTGGGTGGCCGCGCTGCTGTCGGTCATGCTGGCGCTGCCCAGGCTTTTCGAGCACGACCATGCCGACGGCACGCTCGATGCCATGGTCGCCAGCGGCCGCCCGCTATGGGCATTGATCGCCGGCAAGCTGATTGCTGCCTGGCTGGTCACCGCCCTGCCGCTGCTCGCCCTGACTCCCGCGCTTGCGCTGGCCTTCAATTTGCCGACCTCGAGTCTGCCGGTGCTGGTGGGCTCCCTGGTGCTCGGCACGCCGGTGCTGATCGGCATTGGCGCAATCACCGGCGCGCTCGCGCTCGGCCTGAAATCGGGTCCGGTGCTGATGACCCTGCTGTGCCTGCCGCTTTATGTCCCGGTACTGGTCTTTGGCGCCGGTGCGGTCGAAGCTCAGGCTGCCGGGCTCTCGCCCCTGGCCCATCTCGCGCTGCTGGGCGCTGGTATGCTGGCGGTCATGCTGATGGCACCGCCTGTTGCCGCGCTCGCCCTGCGTATCTCGGTCGAATGACCCTGCCCGGATGAACCCCTTTCGCTTCGCCGCCACGCCTGTTTTCTATCCGCTCGCCGGACGTCTGCTGCCCTGGTTCACGGCGGCGGCCATCGTACTGACGATCGCCGGTCTGTATGTCGGATTCGGAATTGCGCCCACCGATTTCCAGCAGGGCGAGGTCTATCGGATCATCTTCATTCACGTGCCAAGCGCCTGGATGGCGATGTTCATCTATCTGGTGATGGCCGGCTATGCGGTGCTGACCCTGGTCTGGCGATCGAAGCTGTCGGCGATGATGTGCCGGGCGCTGGCGCCCACCGGCGCGATCATGGCGGTCATCGCGCTGCTTACCGGTGCGGTCTGGGGAAAGCCCACCTGGGGCACCTGGTGGGTCTGGGATGCCCGCCTCACCTCGACCCTGATCCTGCTCTTTCTCTACCTCGGCTACATGGCGCTGGTGGAGGCCATCGAGGACACCACCCGCGCTGACCGGGCAGGCGCGCTGTTGCTGCTGGTCGGGGTGGTCAATGTGCCGATCATCTATTTTTCGGTGCGCTGGTGGAACACCCTTCATCAGGGCGCAAGCGTCAGTCTGACCACCTCGCCCAAGATGGCCAGCACCATGCTGACCGGCATGCTGCTGATGAGCCTGGCCGCCTGGATGTACGCAATCGCCGCGGCACTACACCGCGTGCGATCGATCATCCTCCAGCGCGAGCGTCACACCCGGTGGGTGCGGCAGCTTTTGGCCTGAGCTGCACAGACTGCCATGTCCGAATCGCATCTGAGCTATCTTGCAGCAGCCTACGGCTTCACCGCCGCGGCCATTGTGATCGAGTGCGTGGTCTTGCTGCGCACCCGGCGCCAGTCAATCGAACAGGTCAGACGCGAACTCGACCTTGACCCCGACGACAGCGAGACGATCGCGCCAGCAACCGACAAGGCAGCCAATCCATGAGTGCAGTGCAGGCAAAACTCTCATCCGGCCCGATGATCCGCCGCAAGCGCCTCATCTGGATTGCGATCGGGTTGGCGATTCTGGCGGTCGCGGTCGGGCTGGTGCTCTACGCGCTGAAATCGAACATCGTGTTTTTCTTCACCCCCACCCAGATCGCTGCCAATGAAGCACCCCAGGGCCGAGCGTTTCGGGTCGGCGGCATGGTCGAGACCGGCAGTGTGGTGCGCGATGGTCTTGATGTGCGCTTTCGGGTGACCGATACCGTCAAAACCATCCCGGTGGTCTATCGCGGCACGCTGCCCGATCTGTTCAAAGAAGGAAAAGGCGTGGTGGCGCAAGGCAAGGTCAGCCCTGACGGCATCTTCAAGGCCGATGAGGTGCTCGCCAAGCACGACGAAAACTACATGCCCCCGGAAGCGGCCGAGGCGCTCAAGCGCGCCGGCAAGCCGGTCGGCGCGAATACGGTGTCGCAGCCATGATCGCCGAGATCGGTCACTTCGCACTCTGGCTGGCGATGGCGCTCGCCCTGGTGCAGGCGGCAGGCGGCCTCGCAGGAGCTGCCCGGGCAGACGCCGCCTGGATGCGCGCCGGCAGCAATGCCGCCAATGCGCAATGCCTGATGGTGGTGATTGCCTTCGCGGCGCTGGCCACGTCTTTCATCGACAACGATTTCTCGCTGGTCAATGTGGCCAGCAACTCCAACTCCAAGCTGCCGACGCCCTATCGCTTTGCCGCAAGCTGGGGCTCGCATGAAGGCTCGCTGCTGCTGTGGGCCCTGATGCTGGCCGGCTGGACGGCCGCAGTCAATGCCTTCGGCACGGCCTTGCCGACCGCATTTCGGGCGCGGGTGGTCGGGGTGCTCGGTCTGGTGGCCACCGGTTTTCTGGCTTTCATGCTCTTTACCTCCAACCCTTTCATGCGCCAGTTGCCCGGGCCGGTCGATGGTCGCGACCTCAATCCGCTGCTGCAGGATCCGGGCATGGTCATCCATCCGCCGATGCTCTACATGGGTTA
>CAMCXH010000133.1 GCA_945883285.1 Bordetella parapertussis
CGAGTCGCTCCTTGCGCATTTCGGCGTGACCGCCCGGCTCCTCCTTGCGGTGCCGATCATGGTGGTCGCCGAGGCGGTTTTGGCCGGATCGTTGATCAGACTGGGCCGGGATTGCGCGGCCAGCGGCGTGCTGCACGCCGATCCAGACCGGCTGCGCGACGTGATTGACGGACTGTGCAGGCTGCGTGACCGTGTGCATCCCTGGGTGGTGGCCGCGGGCGTTGCACTTGGCTGGCTGCTGGGCTGGTACGAGTCGGTCGCCGCACAAGCCTCGCACGCGCTTGCCTGGGCCGGCGAAGACGGACGATCCGGTTTCGGGGTGCGCTGGTATCTGTGGGTCGCGCTACCGATCTTTTTGTCCTTTGTGGCGACCTGGCTCTGGCGCGTTGTGCTGCTCGGCATTGCGCTTTACCAGCTCGCTCACTCGGGCCTGCGGCTGGTGCCGACGCATCCCGACCGGTCCGGCGGTCTCGGTTTCGCAAGCTCCCTGACGGTCGGATTCGGCGTGACGGCGTTCGGGTTGTCTGCGGTGATCGCGGCCGGCTGGGCCCACGATGTCAACTGGCATGGCCTTCATGTTGATGCCTTGCGTGCCGAGATGGCCGCGGCGGTCGGTCTGCTGACAGCGATTTTCCTGGCGCCGCTGGGTGTGCTCCTTGGGCCGATGAGTCGGGCCAAAAAACGGGCGCGCCTTGACTATGGTGCGCTCGTGGCGCGCCACGGCGATGCGGTGCACCGACGATGGATCGAGGGTGCCGCGGTCGATGATCCGCTGCTCGGCGCACCCGAGATCGGCTCGGCCGCCGATGCGGCCACCCTCTACGAGGCGGTCGGCCGCATGCGGCTGGTGCCGCTGGGCCTTCCGGCATTGTTATCGGTGCTGGTGCCCGCGGCCTTGCCGATGCTGGCGGTGCTGGCGATCGAGGTGCCGATCGGCCAGATGCTGCGCACCCTCGCGAAAGCGCTGGTCTGATCTCGCCGCAGCGCCGACGAGTGCCGATCTGCGCTGCCGCGGTGCCGCCGCAGGATCGGCCTGCCTACAGTGCGTCGGCCGCAAAATCGGCCAGCCGCGAACGCTCGCCGCGCTGCAGGGTGATATGTCCGGCATGCGCCCAGCCCTTGAACCGGTCGACCACATAGGTCAGGCCCGACGAGCCTTCGGTGAGATACGGTGTATCGATCTGCGCGATGTTTCCGAGGCAGATCACCTTGGTCCCGGGGCCGGCGCGGGTGACCAGGGTCTTCATCTGCTTGGGCGTGAGGTTCTGAGCCTCATCGATGATCAGGAATTTGTTGATGAAGGTGCGCCCGCGCATGAAAGACATCGACTTCACCTTGATACGCGAACGAATCAGATCGGTCGCGGCGGCACGGCCCCATTCGCCGCCTGAGCCGCTGCCCTGATTGAGTACCTCGAGGTTGTCCTCGAGCGCACCCATCCAGGGCTGCATCTTTTCTTCTTCGGTACCAGGCAGATAGCCGATGTCCTCGCCGACCGGCACCGTGGCGCGGGTCACGATGATTTCAGAGTAGCGCTTGTGCTCGAGCGTCTGCGCCAGTCCGGTCGCCAGGGCCAGCAGTGTCTTGCCAGTGCCTGCCTGACCGAGAAGGGTCACGAAATCGACCTCCGGATTCATGAGCAGATTGAGCGCGAAATTCTGTTCGCGATTGCGGGCGGTCAGGCCCCAGACCGCATGCTTGGGATGGCCATAGTCGCGCAGGGTCTGCAGGACCGCGGTCTTGCCGTTGAGCTCCTTGACCTGAGCCGAGAGCGGCATGTCGCCTTCGAGGTAGACGAACTGATTGAGCATGAAGCTCGCGACCGCCGGTCCGCTGATACGGTAGAAGTTGTAGCCGCCCTGCTGCCACGACTCCATGCCCTTGCTGTGTCGGTCCCAGAAGTCGGCGGACAGCGCGAGTGTGCCGCCATAGAGCAGGTCGAGATCTTCGATGACCTGATCGTTGTGATAGTCCTCGGCTCGCAGTCCGAGCGCGCGCGCCTTGATCCGCATGTTGATGTCTTTGGACACCAGCACGACCTGCCGGTCAGCGAATTTGCGCTGCAGGGCTTGCACCACGCCGAGAATCTGGTTGTCGGCCTTGCCGGCCGCCAGGGTCTCGGGCAGGGAGGTTTCGAGTGCCTGAGTCTGCAGAAAGAGGCGCCCGATCGCATCGCGGCTGCCCAGTTTGTCGAGCGGGATGCCCTGCTCGATCCCCTCGTCGACATCGCCCACCAGTCCGTCGAGCGAGCGGCTCACCTGACGCGCATTGCGGGCGACCTCGGACATGCCCTTCTTGTTGTTGTCGAGTTCTTCGAGCGTCACGATCGGCAGGAAGATGTCGTGTTCTTCGAATCGGAACAGGCTCGACGGATCGTGCAGCAGCACATTGGTGTCGAGCACGAAGAGCTTGATCGCCTCGGGCGACAGCGCTGCACGCGGGGGCGCAGCGCGGCCGGTTTTCGCCGGGCGTGGCGTTGGCGTCACCGGCTGCGCGACGGTGGTCGCGACTGCATTTTGCTCGGGCCGTGCGTTGGCGCCCGCCCTGGCGTTGCGAGCCGGGCGCGACGAACGCGTGTTGTTGCTCGCGGTTTGTGCATCAGTGATCGGAGCAGCCACGCGAGCGCCTGCGTCGGCTTGCGGGCTGATCGGCGCGGTTGCGGGCGAGCCTGCTTCGGTCAGGTCGGCGAATGCGCCAACCGGCGTGGCCTGCAACAGCGCTGCCTTGCGGTTCGGGCCGACTGTCGCGATGTGTGGTGCGGCCGCCGGCGGGGCGGCATCGGGCTGGATGCGGGGTTTGGCGCGCGTGGCCCGTGCCAGTGGCGCGGTGTCGAGATCGAGGAGGGTGGCGGGCTTGGTGGGTGGCTTGGGCAGCGGCATGTTGTGGTTTCGGCTTTATCGGGATCGACTTGCGGCAGGTTCGGACGGGGTCAGAGTGATTCGACGAAACTCAGCACCTCGGCCACATGGCCGGGAACCTTCACGCCGCGCCATTCGCGCAGCAGCGTGCCATCGGCACCGATCACGAAGGTCGATCGCTCGATACCGCGAACCTGCTTGCCGTACATGTTCTTCATCTTCATCACGCCGAAGCGCTCGCAGACCGCTTCGTCAGGGTCGCTGATCAGCTCGAAGGGGAAGGCCATCTTGGTCTTGAAGTTCTGATGCGATTTCAGGCTGTCGCGCGAGACGCCGAAGACGACGCTGTTAGCCTGGGTGAAGCCGCCGATCGCATCGCGAAAGTCGCCACCCTGGGTGGTGCAGCCCGGCGTGCTGTCTTTCGGATAGAAATAGAGCACCACGACCTTGCCGGCCTGGGCAGCGAGACTGAAAGGCTGACCAGTGGATGCGGCGCTGAAATCGCCCACGTTTTTGCCGAGATTGACCGACACGTTGTTCGCCTTTTGCAGAGGGATCGATCGACGATAGCACAGGCCATTGACCGCCGATCGAGGCGCTTGTCGCGCCATGGATGGCGTACGGATTGCGCCTGACCAGGTCGCGGTCTTCGAGTCGATGGCAGGGGTCAGACCGGCAACAGCGCCGCCAGCACCTTGCGACCCTCTGTCATGAGAATGTTGTAGGTGCGACAGGCAGCGCCGGTATCCATCGACTCCACGCCGATCCGCCTGGCGGTCAGTGCGGCGGTGAGTCTCGGATGGGCAAAGCGCTGCCGTGCGCCGGTCCCCAGCAGCACGACTTCCGGCTCGGCCGCCAGCAAGGCTTCGAAATGCGAGGCCACGAGATCTTCGAATCGTGCCGGCGCCCACGGCGCGATCGGCTGCTCGGGCATCAGCAGCAGGGCATGCTCGATACGCTGCGCATTGACCTCGATGAAGCCGGGGCCGTAGGCGGTAATGGTGTTCAGGACCGATGGTCGGTTTGGATGGAGTTTCATTTTCTGATTCGGCAAATACGCTACATTAGCGGTTTATTCACGAGCAGTGCGGTCCCTCTGATTGCCAGCGCTCGAGCAGGAATTCCCATGAGCGCAGAGCGCGATTTCTCCCGCATCAGTCGGCTTCCTCCCTACGTCTTCAATATCACGGCCGAGCTCAAGATGGCCGCAAGACGTCGCGGCGAAGACATCATCGATATGAGTATGGGCAACCCGGATGGCCCCACGCCCCAGCATATCGTCGACAAGCTGGTCGAAGCCTCGACCCGGCTCGATACCCATGGTTATTCGGTCTCAAAGGGCATTCCGCGCCTGCGGCGTGCGATCACCGACTGGTATCAGCGCCGCTATGCGGTCGAGCTCGATCCCGACTCCGAGGCGATCGTCACCATCGGCTCCAAAGAGGGCCTGGCGCATCTGATGCTCGCGACCCTCGATCGCGGCGATACCGTGCTGGTTCCCAACCCGAGTTATCCGATCCATATTTACGGGGCGGTCATTGCCGGGGCCGATATCCGCTCGGTGCGCATGACGCCAGGCATCGACTTCTTCGACGAACTTGAGCGTGCGATTCGCGAGTCTTTTCCCAAGCCCAAAATGATGATCCTGGGCTTTCCGAGCAATCCGACCGCCCAGTGCGTCGATCTCGACTTTTTCGAGCGGGTGGTGGCACTGGCTCGTCAGCACGACATCCTGGTGGTCCACGACCTCGCTTATGCCGACATCACCTTCGATGGCTACAAGGCGCCCTCGATCATGCAGGTGCCGGGTGCCCGCGATGTGGCGGTCGAATTCTTCACCATGAGCAAGAGCTACAACATGGCCGGCTGGCGTATCGGATTCATGGTCGGCAACAAACAGCTGGTCCATGCCCTGGCGCGCATCAAGAGCTACCACGACTATGGCACCTTCACTCCGATCCAGGTCGCGTCCATTGCTGCGCTCGATGGTCCTCAGGATTGCGTCGAGGACATCCGCCTGACCTATCAAAGCCGTCGCGATGTGCTGGCCAAGGGGTTGCTCGAGGCCGGCTGGAATGTCGAGATCCCCAAGGCCTCGATGTATATCTGGGCCGAAATCCCAGAGCCTTACCGCGCTGCCGGTTCGCTCGAATTTGCCAAGCGGATGCTGGCCGATGCCAAGGTCGCCGTGTCGCCCGGCATCGGTTTTGGCGATTACGGCGACAGCCATGTGCGTTTTGCACTCATTGAAAACGAGCAGCGTATCCGCCAGGCGGTGCGCGGCATCAAGGAGATGTTCCGCAAGGACGCCCTGATGCCCAAGGCTGCGGCCTGAGGAGTGGTGATGACGGTTTCTTCAGGTGAGGCAAGGTCTTTCGGCGCCTCCAGGCTGGGTCCGGTGCGAGTGGGCCTGTTGGGCATCGGCACGGTCGGTGCCGGCACCTTCAATGTGCTGGCGCGCAATCAGCTCGAAATCACCCGGCGCGCCGGGCGCGGCATCGAGATTGCTGCAGTGGCCGACCTCGATACCGCGAGGGCGCGCAGTCTGGTTGGCGAGCATGAGGGTGCGGCGGTCAGGGTCAGCGACGATGCCTTCTCGGTGGTTCGCGATCCGTCGATCGATGTGGTGGTCGAGCTGATCGGCGGCTACGGCATTGCGCTCAAGCTGGTCCTTGAAGCCATCGCTCACGGCAAGCATGTGGTGACCGCGAACAAGGCGCTGCTGGCGGTGCACGGCAACGAGATCTTTGCGGCCGCTCGCGAAAAGGGTGTGATGGTCGCCTTCGAGGCGGCGGTCGCAGGTGGTATTCCGATCATCAAGGCGCTGCGTGAGGGGCTGACCGCCAATCGCATCGACTGGATCGCCGGAATCATCAACGGCACGACCAACTTCATCCTGTCCGAGATGCGCGACAAGGGTTCGTCCTTCGAGGCTGTTCTGAAAGAAGCCCAGCAACTCGGCTATGCCGAGGCCGACCCCACCTTCGACATCGAAGGCGTCGACGCGGCTCACAAGGTCACCATCATGTCGGCAATTGCCTTTGGCATCCCGGTGCAGTTCGAACGCGCCCATGTCGAAGGCATCTCCTCGCTGCAGGCCACCGACATCCGCTATGCCGAGCAGCTCGGTTATCGCATAAAACTGCTGGGCATCACGCGTCGGCGCGACCACGGCATCGAGCTGCGCGTGCATCCCACGCTCATCCCGGCGCGCCGCCTGATCGCCAATGTCGAAGGCGCCATGAACGCGGTCTGGGTCAAGGGCGATGCCGTGGGCCACACCATGTACTACGGTAAAGGCGCCGGTGCCGAGCCAACCGCCAGCGCGGTCATCGCCGATCTGGTCGATGTGACCCGCACACTCACCGTCGATCCGGGCAACCGCGTGCCGCATCTGGCTTTCCAGGCCGATGCGATGGCCGATCTGCCCATTCTGCCGATCAGCGAGGTCGAGAGCGCCTACTACCTGCGGCTGCGGGTGGCCGATGAACCGGGTGTGCTGGCCGATATCACCCGGATCCTGGCTGATGCGCAGATCTCGATCGATGCGGTGCTGCAACGTGAGCCGGCCGAGGGCGAACACCAGACCGACATCATCCTGCTCACGCATGTGACCATCGAGAAGCAATGCGATCGGGCAATCGCCCGCATCGAGGCCTTGCCGACCGTGGTGTCAAAGGCAACCCGGATCCGCCTCGAAGACCTCAACTGATGCGCTACTTCTCGACTCGCGGCGATATGCCCGCTCAGCGTTTCAGCGACATCCTGCTGGGTGGCCTGGCACCCGACGGTGGCCTGGTGGTGCCCGAGCGATATCCGCTGATCGATCCGGCAACGCTCGAGCGCTGGCGAGCATTGCCTTACGCCGATCTGGCTTTTGTGCTGCTGCGCTTGTATTGCGACGATATTCCCGACGCCGATCTGCACGAGCTGGTGCGGCGCACCTACACCCCGCAGGTCTTCGGTTCAGCCGAGATCGTGCCGCTGCGAACGCTCGAGCCCGATCTGCATCTTCTGCGCCTGTCCAATGGCCCGACCCTGGCCTTCAAGGATGTCGCCATGCAGTTGCTCGGCAATCTCTTTGAGTATGTGCTTGCGCGCGAGGGGCGGGCGCTCAATATTCTGGGGGCCACCTCGGGTGACACCGGCAGCGCAGCCGAGTACGCCATGCGCGGGCGCAAGGGCATCCGTGTGTTCATGCTCTCGCCCGACGGGCGCATGAGCCCCTTTCAGGCCGCCCAGATGTTTTCGCTTCGCGATGACAACATCTTCAACATCGCGGTCGACGGCGTTTTCGATGACTGTCAGGACATGGTCAAAGCGGTTTCCAACGATCTGTCCTTCAAGTCGCGCCACGCCATCGGGACGGTCAATTCGATCAACTGGGGCCGTATCATTGCCCAGGTGGTCTACTACTTCAAAGCCTGGTTTGCTGTCACCCGCGGTGCACCGCAGGAAGTGTCGTTCACCGTGCCAAGCGGTAATTTCGGCAACGTGCTGGCCGGCCATATTGCGCGGCGCATGGGCCTGCCGATCCGGCGCCTGGTGGTGGCGACCAACGAAAACGATGTCCTCGACGAATTCTTTCGGACCGGCATCTATCGCCCGCGACGCACCGCCGATACCTTCCAGACCAGCAGCCCGTCGATGGACATCTCCAAAGCCTCCAACTTCGAGCGCTTTGTCTGGGACCTGGTCGATCGCGATGGCGCGCGCGTGGCAGCGCTCTGGCGCGAGGTCGATGAGCGCGGCGCTTTCGATCTGGCCAGCACCGGCGAATTTGCCCGCATCGCCAACTTCGGCTTTGTCTCGGGAGCCAGCAGTCATGCGCGTCGCCTCCACACGATCCGCGAGGTCGAGCGCCGGTACGGCGAAGTGGTCGATCCGCATACCGCTGATGGTCTGGCGGTGGCGCAGGCCTGGCGTGAACCCGGTGTGCCGATGATCTGCCTCGAGACCGCTCTGCCGGCCAAGTTTGCGCACATCATTGTCGAGGCACTCGGTCATGGTCCGCGCCGACCCGCGGCCTACGACGGTATCGAGGAGGCTGCCCAGCGCTTTACGCGCATGCCCGCCGATGTCGGCATGCTCAAGCAGTACATCGCGGCACGCGTGACCTGAGCGATGCGCGCCTTCGGGTTCGCTGGTTTTTCGGGCGCAGGCAAGACCACGCTCATCGAACGTCTGATTCCGCGGCTGGTGGCGTCCGGTCTGCGTGTGTCGCTGATCAAGCATGCCCATCACCGCTTTGATATCGACAAGCCCGGCAAGGACTCCTGGCGTCATCGTGAAGCCGGTGCCAGCGAGGTGCTGATCGCCTCCGATCAGCGCTGGGCGCTCATGCATGAATTGCGCGGCGAGCCAGAGCCAGATCTGCAGACGCTGCTGCAACGGTTTGCGCCCTGCGATCTGGTGCTGGTCGAGGGCTACAAGCGGGCCCGCATTCCCAAGATCGAAGTCCACCGGCCTGAGCTCGGCAAGCCGCTGCTGTCACCTCAAGACCCGGATATCGTGGCGCTGGCAAGCGATGTGCCGATGGATATCGCACTGCCGCAGTTCAGGCTCAACGACTATGATGCCATCACGGCTTTCGTGATCCGCGAGGCCGCTGCGCAAGGCCAGCATCCTCCTCAGCCATGAACCGTCCGGCATTGCTCGACTTCGATGAGGCGCGGCGCCAGCTCCTGGAGCTGGCCCAGCCGCTGGCGCTGCGCGACGACCATGTCGAGTTCCTGCCGACGAACGAAGCCCTCGATCGGGTGCTCGCGCGGGATCAGGTCTCGACGCTCGACGTACCGCCGATGGACAACTCGCAGATGGACGGCTATGCGGTGCGCGCCGCCGACCTGATTGCCGGTCAGCCGATGGCGGTCTCCCAGCGGATTGCCGCGGGGGGAGTGCCCGAGCCGCTTTCTGTCGGGACGACCGCCCGGATTTTCACCGGCGCGATGGTCCCGCCAGGCGCTGACGCGGTGATCATGCAGGAGCAGGCGGTGCTCGACGGCGAGCAGGTCCGCTTCGACATGGTGCCGGCGGCCGGCGACTGGATTCGCCGTGCCGGCGAAGATATCCGCCGCGACAGCGTCGTGCTCACCGCCGGGACCCGGCTCACGCCGCAGGCGCTCGGTCTGGCCGCCTCGGTCGGACTGGCAGCGCTGCCGGTGCGCCCGCGATTGCGGGTGGCGTGTTTTTTCACCGGCGACGAACTCGCGATGCCGGGCGAGGCGCTTGCACCGGGCGCGATCTACAACTCCAATCGATTTGTGCTGGTGGCGCTGCTGCGCCGGCTCGGTTGCGATCTGACCGATCTCGGAATCGTGCCCGATTCGCTTGAGGCCACCCGCAGCGCGCTGCGCGAAGCGGCTCGGCGCTGCGATCTGATCGTCACCTCAGGCGGCATGTCGGTCGGTGAGGAGGACCATGTGCGCCCGGCGCTTGAGGCCGAAGGGTCGCTGCGCACCTGGCAGATCGCGATCAAACCCGGCAAGCCGCTCGCCTGGGGGGCGGTGCGCCGTGCCGACGGCGGATCGGCCCATTTCATTGGCCTGCCCGGCAACCCGGTCTCGAGTTTCGTGACCTTTCTGCTCTTCGTGAGGCCCTTCATCCTGCGACTGCAGGGGGCCGCCGACCGCCTGCCCAGACCGATCGCGGTACGCGCCGATTTCGACTGGCCCAAACCCGATCGGCGTCGTGAGTTTTTGCGGGCCCGCTTCAATGAGGCCGGTGGTCTGGAGATTTTTCCCAACCAGGGCTCGGGTGTGCTGACCTCGACGGTCTGGGCCGATGGTCTGATCGACAATCCGCCGCTGCAGGCGATCCGGCGCGGTGACCTTGTCAACTTTCTGCCAATGGAGAGACTGCTGTGAAGGTCGTCGTCCTCTACTTCGCGAGCCTGCGCGAAACCCTGGGCCTGGCGCGCGAGGCGCTCGATCTGCCGGGCTCGGTTGCAACCGCTGCCGACCTGCGCGCGCATCTTTGCGCCCGAGGGGGTGTCTGGGCCAAGGCGCTGGCCGAGGGGGCTGCGGTGCGGGTGGCCATCGATCAATCGGTGGCCTTGCCTCCAACGCGGCTGCACGAGGGCGCTGAAGTCGCTTTCTTTCCGCCGGTGACCGGCGGCTGATCGGCTGAGATTTCTCCGATATGTCCGTTCGCATCCAGACCGACGACTTCGATCTGAGCACCGAGATTGCGGCGCTGCGCGCAGGTCGCGCTGGCGTCGGCGCGGTGGTGAGTTTTGTCGGTACGGTGCGCGACTTGAATCAGGGCACCGGCGTTTCCTCGCTCACGCTCGAGCACTATCCCGGCATGACCGACAAGTCGCTGACGGATATCGTCGCTCAGGCGAAGGCACGCTGGCAGCTTGACGAAGTGCTGGTGATCCATCGTGTCGGCCTGTTG
>CAMCXH010000134.1 GCA_945883285.1 Bordetella parapertussis
GAATTCGGTCGCACCGGTTTTCGCGGTGGTTTGAACTGGTACCGCAATCTCACGCGCAACTGGCGTCTGTCCTCAGCCTGGCAAGGCCAGCCGATCGGGCAGCCCTCGATGTTCATCGCCGGCAGCCGTGACGGCGTGCTCAAGTTTCCGGCTTCGATGCAGCAGATCGAAGCCTTCCCGCGCACGCTGCCTGGTTTGCGCGGCAGTCACATCATCGACGGCCCGGGCCACTGGGTGCAGCAGGAGCGGCCGGCCGAAGTGAACCGGCTGCTCCTGGACTTTCTGCGCGGGCTCTAGCCCCTCAGCCTGCAGGACCCACGCCTTTCATCTCGATCGGCGCGTAGTAGGCTTTCTCGCCAAGGGCATCGACCCGAGCCCAGAAATCGGGCCCGGCGGCGAGCCCGCGCGCATCCTTTTCTGCCGCCTGACGCCAGATATTCCAGGAGTCGGGGTGCAGGCGGATGGCCTCATCGAAGTGGACTCGCGCCTGGTCGGCCTGGCCGCCTCTGAGCAGGTGCTGACCCAACCGGAAGCAGGCATGGGCCTGAGCAATCGCCGGATCGGGAGGCACCAGACGTTGGCTGGCCTCGCCCGCCTCAAGCACATGCTCGCTTGCAGCGCCTTTTTGCGCCCAGTCGCGCACCGCATCGAGATAGAGCGCCTTGATGCGCTTGCGCTCAGCCATGATCGGCTCGGGCAGGGCACCGTTGCTGCGGTCCATCATGCGCAGGACGTCGGTCGATCCGGCGGTTTCGGGCGGACGAACGATATGCCCGGTCTCGTCGATCCAGATTGCCTGCGGCACGTTCACCAGGTTGAACAGGTCGGCAACATGATGATCACGGTCGATCAGGCAGGGATAGGACGGTTTGGCCGCCTCGATCCAGGGTCTTGCTCCTTGCGCGTTGTCCATCGCGATGGCCAGGACCACGATGCCTTGCCCCTGAAGGGATTCGAACAGTGCCTGCCACACGGACAGGTCGGCTCGACACCCTCACCAGGACGCCCAGGTCGCCAGAAAAACTTTTTTTCCGCGGTAGTCGGACAGCCGGTGCAGATTGCCGTCGAGATCGGGCAGCTCGAAGTCGGGCGCGTTGAGGCTGGTAAGCGCCGAGTCGCGTTGCGCAGGGCCGGTACCGAATACCCAGGTGCTGGCGGTCGCATCGCGGGCCACCGGCTGGCCCATGTGCCGCCACATCGCCGCCAGGTCGAGCTTGTCCTGGTTGACCATCGGATGTGCCGCGTCGCGAGGCAGCGGTACACAGATGTCATCGCGGCACAGGCCTTCGGGCTTCCAGGCCCAGCCGGTGGCGGCTTCGATGTCATGGCGATCGAGCCATAACGCGTCGCCGCTGGCATGGGCATTGGGCAGCGTGGTTTCGCGCTGCTCGTGCAACAGGGTCAGCATGGTGGTGTGTCCTTTCAGGGTCAGGTGTTGGGGGGCGAGCAGAAAAAACTCAGGCAGGTCATCCGGCGTGCCGGCAGGCACTCCGATACCGTAGCACCGGCACCTCTCGACGTTCTTGTCGCCGATCTGGAGACGCTCGGGACATCGGACAGCGGGAGATTCATCGCGTTGAGCTCGGCAATCAGTCGCTGCCCAGTCGCAGGCGACTCGGCAGGCGCTTTTCGACGGCGTACTTGAGCAGCGCGGCGACGCGATATGGGGCGTGCGCAAACTTGCCGTAGGGCAGGGTGAGAAAGAACGCCATCACCGCGCCGAGATGAATCGCCAGTGTGAGCGGCAGCCCCGGGCCGCTGCGTGCTGCCAGCAAGGCCATGCCGCTCGCTCCGCACAAACCCAGCAGCGCGATGAAGGCGCGGTCCATTGGGCGGGTCGAGACATCACCATGGTCGGGGTGGCGCTTGAGGTTGAGCCAGAACAGGCCGGCCGGCCCGATCATCAGGCCGATTCCGCCGATCGTGCCGAGCAGCACCGGCAGGCTCAGAAACGGATAGGGCGCGATCAGTCCGAGGCCGTAGTGATAGAGGGTGGCCACGCTGGTGGCGGCAAAGCACAGTCCGAAACCGTAGGCGGTCAGATGATGAAACCGCCGGCGCCACCGGGTCGCCCCGTCGTCGGATTCAGGGCAGCCCTCGCCGTGTCCGCCGCCGAGATAGGTCAGGCTCATTGCGTCATGGGCGGCTTGCGCGCCGGCTGCCGCACCGATTGGCGCTGCAGTACCTGATGGCGACAGGGGGCGCACATCGCGCCAGAAGTTGTGCAGCCCGAGGATCAGCGCCAGGCAGGCAAATCCGAACACCGGCGCGAACATGCCGACCAGCACGCCGTGCGGAAAGATGGCGTAGAAGTTGCCGGCCTCGACCGTTTGCCAGAGCGTGCCGCGCGCGGCCAGCGTCGCAGCCAGAAAGGCGGCCAGCGCCAGTGTGAGCACGATCGCAACCACCACCCCGTTGCGCTGATAGAGGGCACCGAATGCGCGCGGCCAGGCATAGGTCTGATAGGTCTGGTGACGCACCCGGGCCATCGCCTGCGGCACATTGACCGCAAAGGCATTGGGCGGCGCGTATTGGCAGGCATGCAGGCAGGCGCCGCAGTTGTGGCACAGATTGGCCAGGTAGTGCACATCGGGCGCATCGAATTCGAGTCGGCGGGTCATTGCCGGAAAGACAGCGCAAAACCCCTCGCAATAGCGACAGGCATTGCAGATCTGCATCTGGCGGGCGACTTCGCTTTCGGCAGGGCCAAGGCGCACCATCGGCAAGCCCCCGGCCAGGGCACTGGCTTCGCGAGTCAGTGCGGTGAGTGATTCAAGCGACGACATCGGTGGTGTGGTCGCAATGTTGCGCAGCCAGCAAGGCTTGCGCGCCGGCAATCCGGCCGAAGATGGTGCCGATCGTCATGCCGACGCCGGCGGTGTAGCCCTGGCCCAAGACATTGCCCGCCATGATTTCTCCAGCGGCAAAAAGGTTGGGGCTCGGCTCGCCGGCAAAATGCACCGCTGCCTGGGCGTCGACCTTGACGCCAAGGTAGGTAAAGGTGATGCCGGGGCGAAGGGCGTAGCCAAAAAAGGGTGGCGTGTCGATCGGACGGGCCCAATGCGTCTTGGGCGGCTCGAGACCCTCGGTGTGGCAGTCATCAAGCACTGCGTGATCGAAGCGGCCTTCGCGGCAGCTTGCATTGAAGGCCGCGACCGTGTTGACCAGCGTATCGGGGTCAAGCGACAGTTGCGAGGCGAGTTGGGCGAGGCTGTCGGCTTTTTCGGGTGCAAAAACCGCTGGCATGAATCGGCCGATTGCCTTGGCATCGATGATGGCGTAGCCAATCTGGCCGCGCTGCGCGGCCACCAGGCGGCCCCAGATCGCATAGCGCTTGGGCCAGAAGTCTTCGCCTTCATCGTAAAAGCGTTTGGCGTCGCTGTTGACCATGATGCCCAGCGACACGCAGTCGACGCGGGTGGAGATGCCACCGTCAAAGAGCGGCGCCCGTGCATCGATCGCCACGCAGTGCGCCTGCGTCGGGTCACCGATGGTATCGGCCCCCTGGTCGATCAGATGGCGCAGCATCACGCCCATGTTGAAACGGGTGCCGCGGATCCGAAAATTATCGGCCGTCCATTCGCCCCATTGGTTTTGTCCCCAGGCCTCGCGCTGCCAGGCGAGGTTCGACTCGAAGCCGCCGCAGGCCAGCACGCAGGTGCGGCCTTCAAATCGCTCGCTGCCCGAGCAGGCGGCCACAAAACGCTTGCCGTCGAATTCGATCCGGTCGATCGGTGTGTCATAGCGAATCGCGACACCGAGCCGCTCGGCACTGCGGTAGTAGGCGTTCATGAGCGCTTTGCCGCCACCCATGAAAAATGCGTTGGTGCGTGACAGATGCAGCGTGCCGGAAAGCGAGGGCTGAAAGTGCACGCCGTGGCGGCGCATCCATTCGCGACAGGTGGCCGACTCGCGGATCACCAGCCGGGTCAATGCCTCGGTGGTCTTGCCGGCGGTGACCTTGAGCAGGTCCTGCCAGAACTCTTCTTCAGGATAGGCTTCGGTCAGCACGTCCTGCGGCGCATCGTGCATGCAGCGGATGTTGCGGGTGTGGACCGAATTGCCGCCGCGCCACGACTGCGGTGCCGACTCGAGAACGATCACGCGTGCACCGCCTTCGGCAGCTGTGAGCGCGGCGCACAGGGCCGCGTTGCCACCGCCGATGACCACGACATCCCAGCTGGCGTGCGGCTGATTCGATTCGCTCATGGGCATGACTTTATCGTGAATTGCTGATCGACCCATCGGATGCTCGAGTGCTTTCAGTGCCGACACACTTGCGCAGATCATCCGGCAGCCGATCGGCGCCGAGGCCGATGCGTTCTGACTCATCTGATGCTGCGGTCAGAGGATCCGGCCGTACCAGGCCACCGACAATGCGGCGGCGATCAGCAGCATCAGGAGGCCGGCGCCTGCAGACAGCGCCCCGACCTCGAGTTCCTTGCGCTCGACCACGAAGCGGCTGTTCATCGAGGCATAGACACGCTTGAGTTCATCGGTGCTGGCTGCCTGAAAGTATTCGCCCCGGGTGATGTCCGCGATGGTCTTGAGTGAGGCTTCATCGAGCCCGACGCGCATCGACCAGCCATCGGTGCGCAGCACTTCGCCCTTGGTCGAACCGATGCCCACCGTGTAAAGACGCACCCCCCGATCTGCAGCGAGTTTTGCTGCGCCGACCGGATCCGGTCCGGTGTTGGCTTGCCCGTCTGACATGAGCACGATGACTGCCGACTCGAATGAACCGGCGGGGACCGGCTCGGTCTGTCCCGGGGAATTTCGGGCGGCGTCGCGTCGATCTTCCCGTGTGCCGTTGCCGGCAGGCGCGGCGGGGCGCTGGCCGACCGACTTCAGGTCGATGCCCGCGCCCGGAAAGATCGTGGCCAGACTGACGACGATGGCGCTCCCAATGGCGGTGCCACGCTGGGGCTGCAGGCGATCGAGGGCCTGACTCAGGTCTTCGCGATTGCCGGTGGGTGCCTGGACCAGCGATGCGGTACCGGCAAAGCTCACGATGCCGATCCGGGTGCTGGAGGGCTGGGCGTCAATGAAGGCACGAGCGGCCGCTTGTGCGGCTGCAAGCCGCGTCGGCTGCAGATCGGTCGCACGCATGCTGCCCGAAATGTCGAGCGCGAGGATCACGGTCTGGTGGCTGGTCGGCATGCTGATCGTCATGGCCGGGCGTGACAGTGCGAAGAGCATCAGCGCAAGACCGAGCATGAACAGGCCTGGCGGCAGATGGCGGCGCCAGGCCTGCCCGGAGGCCGTTGCGCCCGAGAGGCCGGACAGGTTCTGGTTCGCGGCGCGTGCGCTGCGCTGACGCCAGACATAAAAGCCTGCGAGAAGCGGCAGGGCCGCCAGCGTGAACAGCATCTGGGGCCAGACGAAGCTCATCGGGCCGCGGCGCCTGCCGCACTCAGATGGCCGGGCATCGTCCTGCCGGCACTGCGCCGGCTTCGCTGTCTGCGCAGATCGGCGAAACGCAGCACACCGTCGGCCAGATCATCATCGGTCGACAGCTCCAGGGTATCGACCCCGGCGCGGGCGATGGCATCGTGCAAGGCGGTTTCTCGCGCTGCGGCAATCGCCTCGAAGCGCCGGCGAAAGGCGCGGTCACCGGTGTCGACGAAAAGCTGATCGCCGGTTTCGGCATCCTCGACCGTGATCAGGCCCAGATCCGGCAGGCTCGATTCGAGCGGGTCGTGTACGCGGATGGCGACCACCTCGTGTCGCTGCGACAGTTGTGCCAGCGCCGATTCCCAGCCTGGCTCGCTGATGAAGTCGGAGACGACGAAGACCAGCGAACGCCGCTTGATCAGCTTCGCCGCCGCGCGCAGCAGTTCGCCCAGATCGGTTGCGGTGCCGGTGCTGCGCGGCCGCGGCAGGCAGGCGCTTTGCCGGCTGGCCGGCAAGGGCTGGCCATGCGCTTGCAGTTGCTGGATCAGATGCAGGACATGCCTGCGACCGGTGCGTGCGGCAATCACCTGGTCGACCCGCTGTCGATAGCACATCGCGCCGACCGCGTTGCCGTGACCCGACAGCAGACGGGCCATCACGGCGACGAAATCGACCGTCAGCATGTGCTTGGTCTGCGCACCCGAACCGAAGCCGATCGAGCCGCTCAGATCGACCAGAAACCAGGCCGAGACTTCGCGGTCTTCGTGATACTCGCGGACATAGGGTGTCTGCATCCGGGCGGTGACATTCCAGTCGATGCGCCGCACATCGTCGTTGAACTGGTATTCACGAAGATCGGCCAGGTCCAGGCCATAGCCCCGGAACAGTGTCCGGTAGTCGCCGTGCAGCAGACCATCGAGCCGACGGATCACCGTCCACTCGAGGCGGCGCAGCAGGGCCTCAGGGTCGCGGCTCGAGCTCGACATGGCTCTGAAGCGGGCGGGGAGGTTGTGCCACCTGCTGCATGATCCGGCGCACGATGGCGTCGGCCGATTCGCCCTCTGCCAGGGCTTCGTAGGACAGCACCAGCCGGTGGCGCAGCACATCGGGCGCGATATCGGCGATGTCTTCCGGCAGCGCGTAGGGGCGTCCGCGCAGAAAGGCCAGGGCGCGCCCGCCTTCGACCAGCGCGATCGAGGCACGAGGGCTGGCGCCGAAGGTCAGCAGCCGCGCGGTATCGGCGACGCCGAAGCGTTCGGGTTCGCGGGTGGCAGCCACCAGCCTGACCGCGTATTGCATGAGCGTCGGATCGACATAGCCGCGACGGCAGGCGCGCTGAAGCGCACTGAGCTGCTCGGTGGTCGCGACCGCGCCAGTCGCGATGGCCGGGCCGGTCACCCGGTCGACGATCACGAACTCCTCTTCTTCGGTCGGATAGCCGACCAGCACCTTCATCATGAAACGATCGACCTGAGCCTCTGGCAACGGATAGGTGCCTTCGGTTTCGATCGGGTTTTGCGTGGCCATCACCAGGAAGGGGTCGGGCACGAAATGGGTTTCGCCGGCGATCGTGACCTGACGCTCCTGCATGACCTCGAGCAGGGCGCTCTGCACCTTGGCCGGTGCACGGTTGATTTCGTCGGCCAGCAACAGGTTGGTGAAGACCGGGCCGAGCGCGGTACTGAATTCACCGGTCTTCTGGCTATAGATGCGCGTGCCGATCAGGTCAGCCGGCACCAGGTCAGGCGTGAACTGGATCCGTCTGAAATGACCCTGAATGGTGGTGGCAAGTGTCTTGACCGTGAGGGTCTTGGCCAGCCCCGGCACGCCCTCGACCAGCAGATGGCCCTGGGCGAGGATGGCGACCAGCACGCGCTCGAGAAAATGGTCCTGACCGACCACGACCTTCTTGACCTCGAAGAGGATGCGCTCCATCAGCGCCGACACGTCGGCCCCGGTGGTGGCGCCGTGGTGGGCACTGTGTTGCGTCGGGTGATCGTTCATGGGCTGTATTGTCCGATGGTCTCAGTGGGCCTGAAAGGCCTTCTTGCAGGGAACAATGCTGCGCGTCAGAAAGGTGACATTCCGGCGCCGCCAGCGGCATTTTCGATCGGCACGGCAAAACCGATGCCGACGAAGACTCGCTGCTCGGTCGGGTTGAGCACGGCGGTGACGATGCCAATCACCTCGCCTTCGGGGGTGATCAGCGGCCCGCCCGAACTGCCGGGGTTGACCGCGGCATCGAACTGGATAAGGTTGGTCAGCAGTCGCTGGCCTTGTGGCGTGCGGAATTCGCGCTTGAGACCGGAGACGACCCCGGACGTCACTGACGGGCCGATGCCAAAGGGAAAGCCGACCGCGATCACGGTATCGCCTGGGCGCAGATCGGCGGTTGATTTCAGTGTTGCGGCCTGCAAATCATCCGGCAGCGTTCGGGCCTTGAGTACGGCGAGATCCTGGTCGGGCTGGGTCTGCACGACGTCGGCGTCCGAGACCAGGCCGTCTGCAAAGACCACCTTGATCGAGGTCGCGCCCTCGACCACATGCAGATTGGTCAGGATCAGGCCCGACTCGACGATGACCACACCGCTGCCGACGCCGATGTCTTCGCCTTCGCGGTCGCTCTGGCCGTCCTTGCCCGGTTTGGGCGGGCCCAGGCGCCGCACGCGGACAACTGAAGCCTGGATGATCTCCCATGCCCGGGCGGCGGGTGAGGGCAGGGTGGCGGTCTCGAGTGTGCGCAGCACCGCAGCGTCGATGATCTTCTGGTCGAGCCCCGGTGCAGCCGGCGCCATGCGCTGCGACACTGCGACCACGGCGAGCGCTGTGGCCATGCCGAGTGCGATCAGCAGGAATCGCTCGTATCGCGTGCTGAGACCGGCGATCATGCGTCGCAGGCGGGCGAAGCGCCCGAGTGAGGGTGCGGGCGAGCGATCGGGAGGTGTCGCAGGCGCAGTGCCAGTCGCTTGTCCGCTGCTGTTCGTGGACCGCGAGGCCTTCGCAGCGGCATCGGGCGTGGCGTGCGAACGCCCATCGGAACGCCCATCGGAACGCGCTTCGCCCGCAGGTCGGGAGGGTAGAGTACGGCTGTAGAGGGCGCGACGGACCATGGTCAGGGCAACGTTAGCACTGATGACCGCCGGCAGCAGCCGGTCTAGAGCAAGGTGGCATCAGTCGGCAGACCCATGAGAACCCGCCCGGCGAGCTCCCAGGTGGGCGCAGCGACCATGAGGTGCTGGGTGCCGACATGCGCATCGCGAAACCGGCGCTGCAGCGGACTCGACAGATAGACCGCCGAGCCGCCACCGAGCTCGTACATGCTGCTTGTCACCTCGGCTGCGGCGCGCGTGGCATGGGTCGCCGACAGCCTGAGCTGGGCGCGAGCCTCGGCGTCGAGGGGCTCGCCGGCAGACACCCGCCGCCAGGCCTCGCCGACCGCTTCCCGGCAATAAGCGCCTGCCGAGCGCAGCGAGGCCTCGGCGCGGGCGAGGTCGGTTTGTGCGCTGGCCCGCTCGGCCAGGGTCCGGCGGCTGCCCTGCGGACGCTTGGCACCGGCCAGTGCCACCAGGTCGTCGATGGCCGCCCGCGCGTTGCCGAGCATGACTGCGGCAATCCCCTGGGCCAACAGTCCGAAGATCGGCATGCGATAGAGCGCCCCGGTTTCACGCGGCGAGTCGCAGATCAGTGAGACCGAATGCGAACTCGGAACCTTGAGGCTTTCGACCGAAAACTCGCCACTGCCGGTGCCAACCAGCCCGCTCACATGCCAGCCGTCGAGGCGCGTGACCGCATCTGAGGGAAAAAAGACCATGCGCGAGTCGAGCATGCCATTGGGCAGCATCCTGGGCTTGCCATCCTCGATGATGGCGCAGCCGCCGGCGATCCAGCTGCAATGGGCGTTGCCGCTGGCCCAGGCCCATTTGCCATCGACGGTGTAATGATCGCCCTGTTCGGTCGCACGACCCATCGGCGCAAACACGCCGGCGGTGACGGTCTCGGGTGTGGCATGGATGCTGGCGGCTACCGAATGTTCGAGCCACGCCGCGCTCATGCCCGATGTGGCCCCGATCATCACGCACCAGCCGGCCGATGCGTCGGCCCGGCCGATCGCCTCCATGGTGTCGAGCGCCTGCTGCGGCTCGAGCTCGAGCCCGCCGAGGCTGCGCGGCAGCAGCGTTCTGAAGAGCCCCGCCCGGGCGAGCTGGGAGGCGAGCTCGGGCGGCAGGGTGCGGTTGCGTTCGAGCTCAGGGATGCAGGCCTGAATGCTCGGGGACAGGTCGCGGGCGGTCTGGACGATGTTCATCCACTGATTATCGCGGGGAAACGTCGGTCAGTGTAGGGCCCGCTGAAACGTCGGGCGTCTTGCCTGCCGGTGTTTCAAGCGGGCTCGACAGGCACCGTCATGGGCCGGCTGGCAGACGATATGCCCGCTTGGGCAGTGCCGCTTCCGATACAGGACGAAAAAAAAGGGTCAGCTCAGTGAGAGAGCTGACCCTTTGGTCTGACTGGCGCGCCCGGCAGGATTCGAACCCACGACCCCTTGGTTCGTAGCCAAGTACTCTATCCAACTGAGCTACGGGCGCTAAGCCTCAAATAGTAACACGGCCCTGACTGGATGAGCGCCTGCTGCGCTTATTCCTGACACTGTCCCGGTACAGCTTCGTCGCAAGGCTGCCACGCCTTCCCGTAATACGAAATATATTTTCTCGATACGATAATTTCTGTAGACGCTCGTCAGGTCTGCTGACTAGAATCGACTCAAATCACAGAGAAAGGAGATGCGGATGTCCG
>CAMCXH010000135.1 GCA_945883285.1 Bordetella parapertussis
GCAGTCGCATCATCAAGGATCTCTACAAGCGCTATCAGCCCTATCACCCGCTGGCCGACCGTACGCTGGTGATGATCTTCGAGAAGCAGTCGACCCGCACTCGGCTGTCCTTCGAGGCGGGGATCCAGCATCTGGGCGGCGCCGCAGTCTTCCTCAATACCCGCGACTCTCAGCTCGGCCGTGGCGAGCCGGTCGAAGACGCTGCGCAGGTCATCTCGCGCATGTGCGATCTGGTCATGATCCGCACCTTCGAGCAATCGATCCTGGAACGCTTCGCAGCCAACTCGCGTGTGCCGGTCATCAATGGCCTGACCAATGAATACCATCCCTGTCAGGTGCTGGCCGACATCTTCACCTATATCGAGCACAGAGGTCCGATCGCCGGGCGTACGGTCGCCTGGGTCGGCGATGCCAACAACATGGCCTATACCTGGATCCAGGCAGCGGGGCTGCTCGGCTTTCGGATCCGGATCTCGACGCCACCCGGCTACCGGATCGACCCGTCACGGGTGTCGAGCCACGATGCAGCCCATGTCGATATCCTCGACGATCCGATGCAAGCCTGCGCCGGCGCAGACCTGGTGAGCACCGACGTCTGGACCAGCATGGGGTTCGAGACCGAAAACCGCGACCGGCTTGCCGCTTTCGCCGATTGGCAGGTTGATGCAGACATGATGCGCCAGGCCAAGGCCGATGCCTTGTTCATGCATTGCCTGCCGGCTCACCGCGGCGAGGAAGTCTCGGCCGACGTGATCGACGGACCGCAGTCAGTCGTCTGGGACGAAGCCGAGAACCGCCTTCATGTGCAAAAGGCGCTGATGGAATTCATTCTGCTGGGCAGGGTTTAAGCGCCCCGAGCGCTCAGCGGCACAGGTGCAAGCGCACCGCCCCAGGACGAGGTACACCCTCGGCAGGCAATGCAGCACCGAGGGCTGGGCGAGCCTCCGGCTTGACAACCGGAGCGACGAACCGGGACGGAGCTGGCGTGAGGGCCACCACACGACGCGCCTGACTCAGATGAAGCCCGAGTTTGCAGACGTCGCTCAGCTCCGCGCCTGCCGACACCGGCAGCACACTGTCGAGCCTGGACACAATGGCTTGCCAGCGCGGCGAGGCAATCACCTGCTCGAACAGTCTGCCGAGGTCGGCATGCCAGCGCACGCATTCATCGAAACTTGGCGCCTCGGCCAGCAGGGGAAAACCGTATCGCGGCAGCAGCTCGCGAAGGTCCCGGTCGATTGCCGCTTGCGAGGGATCGAGCAGACCCAGCATCGCGGAGGCCACCGACTTTTCGAGCTGACCGGTCAGCTCGCTGACTTGGCGCAGCAAGACTTCGAAGCCAAGCGGACGCACAGACTTCACATCTTCGAGCAAGTTGAAGAGCGCCTGCTTGTTGGCCCGCAGTTTGCCGCGCAGGCCGACATAACTGGCCAGACGCTGCTGAAACACCTCGTCCTGACTGACGTCGACACGATGCACCGCAGCCTGCAGCCACTGATGCTGAACCGCCTTCGGAGCGGCTTTGCGCATCGCCACTGATGCGGTGAATTCAAGGTCACGAAGCAGACGATTCAGCTGACCAGCATCTAACGCTGCCATAACGCACACCTTGGGAAAGTCGAACGATTCCCTGAGTTGTCGGCAGCCGGACAGCTACTTTTGAGGCAGGCCGGACCGCAGGCGCGCGGTGACCGACAGACGGCTAGCCCTGCTCAGGAAAGCATGTCGTCCCAGATGTTTCGGGCCCAGGCAAAGGCATATTGGCCCTCCAGCTCACTGGCTGCGCTCGACAGCCCGCCCGCGCCCGCCACCGGCTCGAGGGTCTTCTTGTCGGGGACCCACTGATGAACCGAAGCCACGTGGATTGCGCTGCGGTCGTCAACGAAGGAATAGCAGGTGTTGGCCATGACCGGAATCACCGGCGAACTGCCATTGAGCTGCGCAATGATCGCGGCTGCCGCGAGCTTGCCGTGCTGATTGGCCATATGACCCGACTTGGGCATGGCCGGTGCGCCGAACGTGGCATCGCCGATCACATGGATATCGCTCACAGCGGTCGAGCGCATGCTCGCCCAGTCGACCTGTGCCCAGCGACCGTTGGCATTGAGCAGCCCGAGGCTTTTGGCCAGATCACCTGCTCGCTGCGGCGGGATGACATTGAGTACGTCGCCTCTGACCCGATCGCCCAGTTCGGTCGTGACGGTGCGGGTGCCAGCATCGAGTTCGGTCACCAGCGCGTTCGCGCGGTAGTCGATCATCCCCTTGTAGGGCCCATTCCAGGACGCCAGAAAAAGCGCCTTTTTCGAGACGATATCGGGGTTGCCATCGAGGACGATGATTTTGGCTCGAGGCTTGGCTGCCTTGAAATAGCTGGCAACCTGGCAGACGCGCTCATACGGCCCGGGCGGGCAGCGATAAGGCGCCTTGGGAATGCTCATGACGAAGGTGCCGCCATCGGGCATAGTCTCGAGCTGCGCACGCAGCGCCACGGTCTGCGGGCCGGCCTTCCAAGCATGCAGCACCGAATCTTGCGCCTTGCGATCGAAGCCGGCGACTTCGTCGAAAAGAAAATCGACACCCGGCGACAGAATCAGCTGGTCATACTGCATCGACGGACCAGCCTGGAGTCGTGCCCTGCGGCGGACCGGATCGATTTCGACAACCTCTTCATAAATCAGGTTCACGCCCCGGGCACCCAGACCCCCATAGCCGAAGCTCAAGTCCTCGATACGGCGTGAACCGCCGAGGACGAGGTTGGACATCGGGCAAGAAACGAAACGGCGATTTCGCTCGACCAGCGTCACCTCCACTGAATCCCCGCCCCAGCGCTTGAGATAGCTGGCTGCCGTCGCGCCACCGAAGCCACCGCCGACAACCAGCACCTTTGCGGGCGGCCGCCCGCCGGAAGCGACACGCTGCGTCGCACAGCCGGACATCGCAGCGAGCGCGGCGCCTGCCCCGAGAGCTTGCCCGAGTCGACGCCGAGACGGATTGAAGGGAGTGTCGGAGCTAGACATCTGAATGCGCCTCAAGGCCTGGGCAAGCTCGAGAAATAGCTCGCCATGAGTTCAATTTGCGAGTCGGTATAGCCCTTGGCCAGCTGATGCATGATGGTCGCCGGCCTGGTGCCGGCCTTGAAGGCTTGCATCTGCTCGACGATGTAGCGGCTGGGCAAGCCAGCAAGACTCGGAACCGCGCCGGCAGCGCGCCCCTGTGGCCCGTGACAATTCGCGCAATTGGCCGACACATAAGCAGCCTCACGTTCCTGGGCAAGCGTCATCCCGGGCACATAGAGCAGGGCCAGCATTGTGCAGGCCGTCATCAGTCGGCCTCGACTTCCTCTCATCGCCATATCCTCCTCAGGCCCACCTCTCAGGCGGGCAGAACCTCGATCTGCTCCTCACCCTCGCTCGGCGCTGCAGGCGGTGCGGATTCGAAGAAGGACAAAGCGACCTTGCCGTCTGCATCCAGATCGACCGTCACCTTGCCACCGCCCACAAGCTTGCCAAACAGCAGCTCGTCGGCGAGCGCCTTGCGAATCGTGTCCTGAATCAGCCGCTGCATCGGGCGGGCACCCATCAGCGGATCAAAACCCTTGCTCGCCAAATGCGCCCGCAGACGATCGGTGAACACCGCATCGACTTTCTTCTCATGCAACTGCTCTTCGAGACCCATCAGGAACTTGTCGACCACTCGCATGATGATTTCTTCGGTGAGGCTGCCGAAGGAAATGATCGAGTCGAGGCGGTTACGGAATTCAGGCGTGAACATCCGCTTGATTTCCTGCAACTCATCGCCGGCCTGCTTGTTGTCGGAGAATCCGATCGAACGACGCTGAAGGTCATGGGCGCCGGCATTCGTGGTCATGATGATGATCACATTGCGGAAGTCGGCTTTGCGACCGTTATTGTCGGTCAGGGTGCCGTGGTCCATGACCTGCAACAGGATGTTGAAGATGTCCGGATGGGCTTTCTCGATCTCGTCGAGCAGCAGCACCGAATGCGGCTTCTTGGTGATTGCCTCGGTGAGCAGACCACCCTGATCGAAGCCGACATAGCCCGGGGGCGCGCCAATCAGGCGAGACACCGCATGGCGCTCCATGTATTCGGACATATCGAAGCGAATCAGCTCTATGCCCATCAGGAAAGCCAGCTGCTTGGCGACCTCGGTCTTACCGACGCCGGTCGGACCCGAAAACAGGAATGAACCGATCGGCTTTTCCGGTTTTCCGAGACCCGATCGGGCCATCTTGATTGCGGCGGCGAGCGCCTCGATGGCGGCGTCCTGACCGAACACCACATTGCGAAGATCACGCTCGAGATGCTGCAGCTTGCTGCGATCGTCGGACGATACCGAGGTCGGCGGAATGCGCGCGATCTTGGCAACGATGTCCTCGATCTCGCCCTTGCCCACGACCTTCTTCTGCTTCGACTTCGGCAAAATGCGCTGCGCGGCACCCGCTTCGTCGATCACATCGATGGCCTTGTCGGGCAGGTGGCGATCATTGATGAACTTGGCCGACAACTCGGCTGCAGCCGTCAGCGCAGACGACGAATACTTGATGCCGTGATGCTCTTCGAAGCGCGACTTCAAGCCACGCAGAATTTGCACCGTCTGCTCGACCGTCGGCTCGACCACATCGATTTTCTGGAACCGACGCGACAGCGCGTGGTCCTTCTCGAAAATACCGCGATACTCGTTGAAGGTGGTCGCCCCGATGCACTTGAGTTGCCCGGACGACAACGCCGGCTTGAGCAGATTGGAAGCGTCGAGCGTGCCTCCGGAAGCAGAACCGGCACCGATGAGGGTATGAATCTCATCGATGAAGAGGACCGCGTGAGGGTTTGCTTTGAGCTGCTTGAGCACCGCCTTGAGGCGTTGCTCGAAATCGCCGCGGTATTTGGTGCCTGCCAGCAAGGCACCCATGTCGAGCGAATAGACAACCGCCTCTGACAGCACTTCGGGCACATCGCCCTGAGTCACGCGCCAGGCCAGGCCTTCAGCAATGGCAGTTTTGCCGACGCCGGCCTCACCCACCAGCAGAGGATTGTTTTTGCGCCGCCTGCAAAGCACCTGGATGACTCGCTCAACCTCGGACTCGCGCCCGATCAGCGGGTCGATACGCCCTTCGCGTGCAGACACATTGAGGTTGGTCGTGAACTGCTCAAGCGCACCTTGCTGAGTTGCCGCCGGCTCTTCACCCTGCTCAGGCGCTTCTTCCTTGGATGGCTCCTTGGGTTGGGGCGTCTTGGTAATGCCATGCGAGATGAAATTGACCACATCGAGCCGGGTGATGCCCTGCTGATGGAGGTAATAAACCGCGTGCGAATCCTTCTCGCCGAAAATCGCAACCAGCACATTGGCACCGGTCACTTCCTTCTTGCCGTTGGAAGTTGACTGCACATGCATGATGGCGCGCTGGATCACCCGCTGAAACCCGAGTGTCGGCTGCGTATCAATTTCTTCATTGCCCGGAACAACCGGCGTGTTTTCACGAATGAAATTGCCGAGATTCTTGCGAAGGTCGTCGATATTGGCCGCACAGGCCCTCAGCACCTCGGCCGCCGTCGGATTGTCTAGCAGGGCAAGCAGCAGATGCTCGACCGTGATGAACTCGTGGCGCTGCTGCCTGGCTTCAACAAAAGCCATGTGCAAACTGACTTCTAACTCTTGAGCAATCATGCTTCCTCCATCACGCACTGCAAGGGGTGCTGTTCCTGGCGCGCATATTCACTGACCTGTTCAACCTTCGTGGAGGCCACGTCGCGCGGATAGATTCCGCAGACGCCGCGACCCTCTCGATGGACCTTCAACATCACCTGAGTCGCTTTCTCACGCCCCATCCCAAAGAAGCGCTGGAGAACTTCGACGACAAACTCCATTGGCGTGTAGTCGTCATTCAGCAAAGCCACCTCGAACATCGGTGGCGGTTTGGTACGGGCATCCTGCTTCTCCAGGATGTTGGTCGGATCGGTCGAAGTTGCCATAGCGTTGTCATTCTAGCGGCTAGCGACCCTGACGCAACGACCCGCGACAATTCTTTGATGGGGATTGTGCAGCGTTTCACAAGCTGTGCATCGACCGGGACCCGATCATCGACTGTCACACTGCATCACCACAGGCAGATGAACCGATTTTTCGCGACTGCTTGACGAATGGCTCGCTTTGACAAAGACTGCCCCTGCGACATCGGGGGTTTCCTGGCGAGCGCAACAACTCATAAAATGTTTTCGAGGGGATAAAGGTATGGCAAGCGGTACAGTCAAGTGGTTCAATGATGCCAAGGGATTTGGATTCATTACCCCGGATGATGGTGGAGAAGATCTGTTCGCGCACTTCAGCGCGATCCAGATGAACGGCTTCAAATCACTCAAAGAAGGCCAGAAAGTGCAGTTTGACGTTGTGCAGGGCCCCAAGGGCAAGCAGGCCTCAAATATTCAGCAACCACAATAACCCTGCCTGACACCTCAGGACAAAAAGAAAACGCCGGCATATGCCGGCGTTTTCTTTTGTGCCTGCTGTCCGGTCGAGTCGACAGCAGGAACGACCCACCAGAATCACATGAAATCGATCATGACCTGACCGAAACCCGAGCAGGAGACCTGTGTCGCATCGGGAAGCAGACGGGCAAAGTCGTAGGTAACCTTCTTGCTGAGAATGGATTTCTCCATCGAAGAGACGACCAGGTCGGCAGCTTCAACCCATCCCATGTGACGCAGCATCATCTCGGCCGACAGAATCTGCGAACCGGGGTTCACATAATCTTTGCCGGCGTATTTCGGCGCCGTGCCGTGAGTCGCCTCGAACATCGCGACCGAATCGGACAGATTGGCGCCGGGAGCGATACCAATGCCACCGACCTGCGCGGCCAGCGCGTCTGAAATATAGTCGCCGTTGAGGTTGAGCGTTGCAATGACGCTGTATTCGGCGGGACGAAGGAGAATCTGCTGCAAGAAGGCATCGGCGATCGAGTCTTTGATCACGATCTCGGTGCCGGTTTTCGGGTTTTTGAAACTGCACCACGGGCCACCGTCGATGGGCACCGCGCCGAACTCTTTTTGCGCGAGCGCGTAACCCCAGTCGCGAAAGCCACCTTCGGTGAACTTCATGATGTTGCCCTTGTGAACCAGCGTCACAGAAGGCTTGTCGTTGTCGACCGCGTATTGAATCGCCTTCCGAACCAGGCGCTCGGTACCTTCGCGCGAGACGGGCTTTACACCGATGCCTGAGGTTGCAGGAAAGCGGATCTTCTTGACGCCGAGCTCGGTCTGCAGAAAGGCAATCAGCTTCTTGGCCTGTTCGGACTCGGCCGCAAATTCGATACCGGCGTAAATGTCTTCGGAGTTTTCACGGAAGATGACCATATTGGTCTTTTCCGGCTCGCGCAACGGCGACGGAACGCCCTTGAAATACTGGATCGGACGCAGGCAGACGTAAAGATCGAGTTCCTGGCGAAGCGCGACGTTCAAGGAACGGATGCCGCCGCCGACCGGGGTGGTGAGCGGCCCCTTGATCGAAACAACATAATCTTTGAGGACCTGCAGCGTCTCTTCAGGCAACCAGACATCGGGGCCATAGACCTTGGTGGACTTCTCGCCGGCATAGATTTCCATCCATTGAATCTGCCGCTTGCCGGCATAGGCCTTGGCCACAGCCGCATCGACGACCTTGATCATCACCGGCGTGATGTCGAAACCGGTTCCGTCGCCCTCGATGTAGGGAATGATCGGCTGATCGGGCACTGACAGCGTGAAATCGGCGTTGACACGGATCTTTTCGCCGACGGCCGGAACCTTGATGTGCTGGTACATGGTGAACAAACTCCTGCGAGGGGACGTAAAGCACTCGAAAAACTGGCACTCGAAACACTGACAGTTGTTACGCCGGCTTTGCCGATGTGCCTTTATCTTTCGCAGTATAAAGGCTAATCAGGCGACCGATTCACCCCGCCCCGGGCAGCGCCCCGCGATCGCGACAGACTTCCGGAGTCGACCGTGAAAAGATTTTGCGGCTATCGTGAGTAATGAATTGAACAATCGACCGAAGGGACCTCTCATGACACCTCTCGAACCGGGCTCGCCCTACCCGCATCGCGACCGCGATGCTGTCACAAGGGTTCAGACGGTACTTGCCAGCCTTGTGCTTGCGACCCTTCTGCTTGCGTTGGGCGGTGCCGTCCGCCATGCAAACGCACAGAGCACCGGGGAGCGGGTGACACCCAATCCCAGACTCGAGCAGATCGATATCAAGGCCGGCATGCACCTGATCAAGGCCGAGGTCGCGGCTGATGGCCCGACCCGCACCAAAGGCCTGATGATGCGCGAGCGCCTCGGTGCGAACGAAGGCATGATCTTCGTTTTTCCCGATAAGGCGGGTCACTGCTTCTGGATGCGCAATACCCTGGTCGCACTGTCGATCGCCTTTCTGGATGACGACGGCACGATCACGAACATCGAGGATATGAAGCCGCAAACCGAAGACAGCCACTGCCCGGTGAGGGCTGTGCGATATGCGCTTGAGATGGAGCAGGGATGGTTTGCCAGGCGCGGTGTGAAAGCCGGCGCCCGGCTGGTGCAGCCGCGGCTTTTCGGGGCCGCGGCTCGCAACTGACCTGAGCCGACGATCAGGCGAAGTTGCTGGCGGCGAAATCCCAGTTGACCAGGCTCCAGAACGCAGCCATGTAGTCGGGGCGACGGTTGCGGTAATCGATGTAGTAGGCGTGCTCCCAGAGGTCGCAGGTCAACAGCGGCTTGTCGGCGCCGGTGGCCGGCGTGGCGGCATTGCTGGTGTTGACGATGTCGAGTGAACCATCAGCTTTTTTCACGAGCCAGGTCCAGCTCGAGCCGAAATTGCCGACCGCCGACTTGGTGAAGGCGTCCTTGAATGCATCGAAGGAGCCCCACTTGGCGTTGATGGCCGCAGCGAGTGCGCCGGCTGGCTGACCGCCACCCTTGGGCGACAGGGAATGCCAGTAAAAGGTGTGATTCCAGATCTGGGCAGCGTTGTTGAACATGCCGCCACTGGATTTGCGCACGATGTCTTCGAGGCTCATCGCGTCGAATTCGGTGCCCTTGATCAGATTGTTGAGGTTGGTGACATAGGTCTGATGATGCTTGCCGTAATGAAACTCGAGGGTTTCTTTCGAGATGTGCGGCGCCAGGGCATCGATGGCATAGGGCAAGGGCGGTAGGGTGTGTTCCATGGTCGCATCCAGAATGAGAAGTGTTGGGAAGATGTCGACGCCGACGGCGCGACGCATTGAATCAGTAGCCGGCCGGCTCCTGCAGGCTGCCGCGATTGTAGGCCAGCGGCACGACCAAGCTCAATCAGGGCCTTTGAGTGGGATGTCCGCCTCGGATCGCTTCGAGAAGGTCGGACAGCGGCCAGGCAGGCCCCTGAGGGATCCGGGCCTCATTGGCGTCGGGCATCGGCGTCGGTATGCGGCCTGTCGACCGTGGCATCGAATGCCCCGTCACCCAGCGCGATCGTCACCTGATCGCCCTTCGACAGCGTCGCTGCGCTGCGCACGATCGGGCCATCGGCCAGCGTGACGATCGCATAGCCGCGCTGCAAAACCCCGCGCGGACTGACCAGTTCGAGGGCGGTGCCGGCGTGCAGCAGCCGCTGCGTCGCGGTCTCGGTCCCGACTCTGGCCGCCGACGCCAGGGCGCGGGCCGCCGCCTCCAGGCGGGAGCGCGGCGCAGCCAGCTGCGGGGTCCGCAGCGCCGAGGCGAGCTTCATGAGCCGAGCTTGTCGCAGGTCGGTACTGCGCACCCCGGCCGTGGCGAGCCGCTGGGCAAGCTGCTCGAGGCGAGTCAGTCGCTGAGCCCACTGCAGCGAGGGCGGGCGCAAGAGCCGGGTGGCGGTATCGAGGCGCTGCTCGCGCTGGTCGCTCTGGCGACGCCAGGCCTGCATCAGGCGATGACGGTCGCGAGCGAGCACAGCCAGCTGCTCGAGCCGATCGGGTACCGCGCACACCGCCGCAGCCGTCGGGGTCGGTGCGCGCAGATCGGCCACGAAATCGGCGATCGTGAAATCGGTTTCGTG
>CAMCXH010000136.1 GCA_945883285.1 Bordetella parapertussis
AGATGACGACCATCAGCACCAGCACCAGGTAGTAGAGCGTCGTGCGGTTCTCAAGATCAAGCAGCTTGACCTCGCCCCAGCCCACCAGCGGCTTGTTGTTGAGATACAGGCCGTCGGAGCCACCACCCAGTGCGGTGTCGTGAAAGACGAAATAGACCATCTGCGCGAAGGCGAGCGTCACCATGATGAAGTAGATGCCGCGGGTGCGCAGCACCAGCGCGCCGGTAATCAGCGCAAACACCGCGCAGATCGCGAGCGCCGCCGGCAGCGTGATGAAGATCGACATCGGGTCGTACTTCGGCTGGATCAGCGCCAGCGCATAGCCGGCCAGACCGAAGAAGGCCGCGTGCCCCAGGCTCACCAGCCCGGTATAGCCGATCAGCAGATCGAGGCTCATCGCAAAGATCGACAGGATCATGACCTTGGTGAGGAGCTGCTGGTAAAAGACGCTGCCGGTGAGCGGAAACAGCACCAGACCCACCAGCGCCACCAGGAACATGATCGTGAGCGCGCGCGGGTTGGCTTGCGCCATGCCTGGCAAGTGAGCGTCCATCGATCAGGTCTTTCGAAACAGGCCTTCCGGCCGAAAGACGAGCACCGCTGCCATCAACAGGTAGACCACCATGCCGGCGAGCTGCGGCAGGTAGACCTGACCGAAGGTATCGGCCAGACCGATCAGCAGGGCGCCCACCAGCGCGCCTTTGACCGAACCGATGCCACCGATCACCACCACGACGAAGCAGATGATCAGCACCTGACTGCCCATGTTCGGATAGACCGAGGACACCGGGGCGGCCAGCATGCCGGCAAGCGCTGCCAGCGCCACGCCCAGTGAAAACACGACCGCAAAGAGCATCCGCACATTGATGCCCATCGCCTCGGTCATCTCGCGATTATGGGCACCGGCACGGATCATCATGCCCAGACGCGTGTGCCGGATCAGCCAGTGCAGCCCGAGCGCAATCGCCACACACGCCGCCGAGATCACCAGTCGATAGACCGGATACGACAACGTGTCGGTCAGGGCAATCGAGTGATTGAAGAGTTCGGGCACTTTGACCCCTTGAACTTCATCACCCCAGATCAGCGAGCGAAGCTGCTCGAAGATCAGGATCAGTCCATAGGTAAGCAGCACCTGGTAGAGATGGTCGCGGCCATAAAAGTGCCGGATCAGCAGCCGCTCGAGTGCGAGACCGAGCAGCACCGACAGGACGATGCCCACCAGAATTGCGGTCAGCAGATTGCCGAAATAAGACGCCAGCGACCAGGCGAAATAAGCACCGATCATGTAGAAGCTGCCATGGGCGAGATTGATCACGCCCATGATTCCGAAGATCAGCGTCAGCCCCGATGCCACCAGGAACAGCAGCAGGCCGTACTGCAGTCCGTTGAGTACCTGGATGAGAATCGGGGCGATGTGATCCATCGTGAGCAGATGCCTTGGCGTGTTGAGGCCTTAGCCCATCCGGCAACCGCGACCCGGATCAGCCAGCGCTTTCCAGGCCACCGAGACGAACTTGTTCTGCTCGCCTTCGACCTTGCGCAGATAGATGTCCTGGGTCGGATTGTGTTCCTTCGACATGGTCCAGGCGCCGCGCGGGCTGTCAATCTTCACGCCTTCCATCGCCTTGATCAGCGCGGCCTTGTTGCCGAAGTCGCCCTTGACCGATTCCATCGCCTGAGCGAGCAGCAGACCGGTGTCATAGCCCTGCACTGCATAGACGTCGGGCTGCATCTTGAACTGTTTGGCATAGGCCAGACGGAACTCCTGGTCGCGCTTGCTGGGCAGCGAATCGGCATAGTGCAGCGTGGTCATGACGCCCTGCGCCTGCGCCTGCACCGCCTGCAGCACGCCGTCGGTGAGAAAGCCCGATCCATAGAGGGGGATCTTGTCTTTCAGGCCGGCCGCGGCATAGTCGGAGATGAACTTGGCTGCGCCGGCACCGGCAAAAAAGCAGGCGACCGCGTCGGGTTTGATCGCGGCAATCTCGGCCAGCAGCGGCTGAAACTCGACATTCGGAAAGGGCAGGCCGAGCTCCTTGACCACCTTGCCGCCGGTTTTCTCGAAGCCTTCCTTGAACGAGCGCGCGCTTTCGTCGCCGGCGGCGTATTTCCAGGAGATCCAGACCACGGTCTTGTGACCGCGTTCGGCCATCACCTTGCCCAGCGGATGGATCGGCTGCCAGTTGGAAAACGAGGTCCGAAAAATATTGGGTGAGCACATCGGGCCGGTGATGTCATCGGCGCCGGCATTCGGAATCAGCAGCAGGGTGCCGGTTTCCTTGGCGATCTTGGCCATGCCCAGGGCCACGCCCGAGTGGACGGTCCCCACCAGCACATCGACCTTGTCGCGCTGCACCAGGCGGTTGGTGTTCTCGGGTGCCTTGGCCGGGTTGGATTCATCGTCGACTGCGAAGTACTCGATCTCGCGTGAGCCGAGCTTGCCGCCGCGCTCGCCCACCGCCATGCGAAAACCATTGGTAATGGCCGTGCCCAGCGATGCGAAGGTGCCGGTCGCCGGCAGCATCATGCCGACCTTGATCCTGGCCGGCTGGGCCTGGACGAAGGGCGCCGACAGGGCGGCGCCGGCGGCAACGCCACCCGACAGCGAGATGAATCGGCGGCGGCTGACGGGGCTGTCGGTTGTATCGGGGGTGGTGCTCATCATGTCTCCAGTCATTGCGGTAAGGTCGCAGGCGGGTTGAAAGAAGTGGCGATCCATCGGCCGACAGCGCCGATGACGGCATCGGGCTGGTCGCGGTGGGGTGAATGGCCGCAAGCGTCGAGTGCCAGCACGGTTGTCCCGGGGACGGCGCGCTCGATGATCGCGATCTGGGCCATCGTGCCATATTCATCATCAACTCCCTGAATCGCGAGCAGCGGACAGCGAATCGAATCGAGCTCGGGCATCAGGGTCCAGTCGCGAAAGGCCGGCTCGAGCCAGGCCTGGCTCCAGCCGTAAAAGGCCGAATCGACATCGTCGTGCCAGCGGGCCAATCTGGCGCGAAGGCCCTGATTGACATAGGCATCGCAGGCGCGCTCGATGCTGGCAATCGCGATGTCTTCGACAAAGCTGTGCGGCGCCAGCACCACGGCGCCGGCGAGCCGATCCGCGAAGCGGGCGGCATAAATCAGCGCAATTGAGGCACCGTCGCTGTGTCCAAAGAGCCACAGCCGCTGCCGGCTTTGCTCGACCCCGAGCGCCTCCAGCAGTCCCGGCAGGACCTCGATCGCCTGCCGGTGCATGAAATCGGTCGACCATCGCTCGTTGGCCGCGCGCGGCGTGGAGCGGCCATAACCCGGGCGCGAGTAGACCAGACCGCGAAAGCCCAGGGCCTGGCACAGCCGCGCAGGAAAGTCCTTCCACATGGCGCTCGAGCCCAGGCCTTCGTGCAGAAAGACCATCAGCGGCGCATCGCCTGGCGCGCCGGCGTCAGCATCGATCCAGTCGTATTCGATCTCGAGACCGGCATCCTCGAGACCGGCATCCTCGAGACCGGCGATCGCGACCGTGCGGCGCTGCGTGCTCACGTTCGGGGCGATTGGCCGCTGCGCTGGCCGGCCTGCTGCTGTGCCTCGCGCAGCCGAAAGCGCTGGATCTTGCCGGTGGCGGTCTTGGGCAGTTCGGTGAGGAAGTCGATCTGGCGCGGATACTTGTGGGGGGCCAGCCGCGACTTCACGAAGGCCTGCAATTCGGTGGTCAGGGCGTCGTTCGCCTGACTGGCGTCCTTGAGCACCACGAAGGCCCTGGCGCGGGTCAGACCGTTTTCGTCATTGACCCCGATCACCGCCGCCTCGAGCACCGCCGCGTGCTGCATCAGCGTCGATTCGACTTCGAAGGGCGAGACATACTGGCCGCTGACCTTGAGCATGTCGTCGCCGCGTCCGGCATACACGTAGTAGCCGTCGGCATCGCGAAAGTACTTGTCGCCGCTGCGGGTCCAGTTGCCCAGAAAGGTGGTGAGCGAACGCTGGCGATCGGTCCAGTACATCAGTGCGGCCGAGGGGCCGTCGATGAAAAGGTCGCCGATGGTGTCAGCGGCCTCGATTGGCGCGCCGGCCTCGTCGCGCAACTCGACCCGGAAGCCCGGCACCGGCTTGCCGGTGCTGCCATAGCGCACATCGCCCGGGCGGTTCGAGAGAAAAATATGGAGCATCTCGGTCGAGCCGATGCCATCGATGATCTCGCAGCCGAACTGCGCAGTGAACCGCTCGCCGATCTCGCGCGGCAAGGCTTCGCCGGCCGACGAACACAGCCGCAGGGCGACCGCCTCGCGCGGGGGCAGGTCGGGCGAGGCAAGCATGCCGGCATAGCCGGTCGGAGCACCGAAAAAGACCGTGGGCTGATGGGCTTGCCAGCGCGCAAAGACCGCTGCCGGCGTTGGCCGCTCGGCCATCAGCACGGTGGTGGCGCCGACCGACAGCGGAAAGCTCAGCGCATTGCCAAGGCCGTAGGCGAAAAACAGTTTGGCTGCTGAAAAGCAGACATCGTTCTCGCTCAGCCCGAGCACCGGTTGCGCATAGAGCGCGGCGGTCCAGTAGAGATTGGCATGGGTGTGGACCGCGCCCTTGGGGCGACCGGTCGAGCCCGATGAGTAGAGCCAGAAGGCGATGTCGTCGGCGCTGGTGTCGGCGGGCGCGGCGGGGGGTTGCCGGGGCAGCCAGTCGGTCAGATCGTGCGACGGCAGCGGCAGGCTTGCCGGCATCGGGCCTGTGCGTGTGGAGACCAGCAATTGGGCGACCGACTGTCCGGGCATCGAGAGCGCCGGGACCAGCACCGGCAGCAAGCCGGCCGAGACGATCGCCGCACGGGCGCGACAGTGCGACAGCATGAAGCGGTAATCGTCGGCGCTGAGCAGGGTGTTGAGCGCCACCGGCACGACGCCGGCCTGCAGGCAGCCGAGAAACGCAACCGGCCAGTCGATGCAGTCCTGCATCAGCAGCAGCACCCGTTCTTCGCGGCGCAGGCCGAGTGCGGCGAGTCCGCCGGCAAAGCGCGCGACCCGTTCGGCGAGCTCGCCATAGGTGATTCGACCGGCGTCGTCGATGTAGGCCAGCCTTGCCGAGCGGGCGCTGTTGAGTGAACTCACATGGGCGGCGAAGTTGAAGCGCTCGGAAGGGGCCGGCGGCAGCGAGGCTGCGCTGTGCAAAGTCATCGGGGGTCTCCTCGCAAGCCGGGCTTGCGGCAATCTAGTTCATGAACCAAACTTAAAGATCTGTTGTCGACCTGTCAAGCACTATAATGCATAACGCTGCTGATCCGGCGCGCGATCCCGAATCTTCCCCGCCCGAACGCGACCCTTTTCTGGTGGCGCTCGGGGAGCGGGCCCGGTCGCTGCGGGCGCGCCGCGGCATGACCCGCCGCGCCCTTTCCGGCGCCTCCGAAGTTTCCGAGCGCCATCTGGCCAATCTCGAACTCGGCGTGGGCAATGCCTCGATCCTGGTGTTGCGTCAGGTGGCCAATGCGCTCGGTGCGCCGCTGGCCGAACTGATCGGCGACGAAACCACCGCCACCGCAGAAGGCCTGCTGGTCAGAGACCTGCTGCGCGGTCGCACTGAAAACGATCTGCGCCGCGCTCGCCTGGCGCTGGTCGAACTCTTCGGTGTCGCCGGTCATCCGGCGTCCAGATCTGCGCGGATTGCCCTGATCGGACTGCGGGGTGCCGGCAAGTCGACGCTCGGGCAAAAGCTGGCCGAGCAACTCGCAGTGCCCTTTATCGAGCTGAATCGCGAAGTCGAGCGCGTGGCCGGTTGCGACCTCGATGAGATTCACAGCCTGCTCGGCGTAGCCGCCTACCGACGCTATGAGCGGCGCGCACTTGAGGCCACGCTCCAGGACCACTCCCGTGCGGTGATTGCTGCGCCCGGCGGCATCGTCTCAGACCCGGCGAGCTTCAATCTGCTGCTGTCGCACTGCTTCACCGTCTGGATCAAGGCCTCGCCGCAGGAGCATATGCAACGGGTGATGGCGCAGGGTGATCTGCGCCCGATGGCGGGCAACCGTGAGGCGATGGCCGATCTGAGACGGATCCTGGACGGCCGCGCCGCGCTCTATGCCCGTGCCGATCTGCAGATCGACACCAGTGGCCGCACGCTGGAAGAGGCCTTCACCCAGCTGCGCGAAGGCTTGCGTGATGCGATCGGTCCTGACGAGGAGGTGTGATGTGCACTAAAGTGCTTCTTGCAGCTTGACACGGCTGTTTTAAGCAGTATGATGCACAAAACAAATGGCGCTGTCGGTGAACAATCCTGCATGGTGCCTACCGCTTGCTGATTTCCAGGAGACCGTCCTTGAATGCTCCGCTTGACACCGAACTTGCCCCTGAATTTGCTCGCGTCGATTACCGCACCGCGCCATCGGCTTATCGCCACTGGTCGCTGAGCGTCGATGGGGCCGTCGCCACCCTGGCGATGGATGTCGATGAGACCGCCGGCCTGCGCCCGGGCTACCAGCTCAAGCTCAACAGCTACGACCTCGGTGTCGATATCGAACTGCATGACGCGCTCAACCGGATCCGCTTCGAGCATCCGACGGTGCGCACCGTGGTGATCACCAGCCTGAAGGAGCGCATCTTCTGCTCCGGCGCCAACATCTTCATGCTGGGTGTTTCGGGTCACGCCTGGAAGGTCAATTTCTGCAAGTTCACCAATGAGACCCGCAACGGCATCGAAGACAGCAGCCGGCACTCGGGCCTGCGCTTTCTGGCGGCGGTCAATGGCGCCTGTGCCGGTGGTGGCTATGAGCTGGCGCTGGCCTGCGATCAGATCCTGCTGGTCGACGACCGGTCCTCGTCGGTGTCGCTGCCCGAGGTGCCGCTTTTGGGCGTACTGCCCGGCACCGGCGGACTCACCCGCCTGACCGACAAGCGTCATATGCGTCACGATCTGGCCGATATCTTCTGCACGACGACAGAGGGGGTGCGCGGCCAGAAGGCGCTCGACTGGCGTCTGGTCGATGCGCTGGCCAAGCCGGCGGTCTTTGGGCGCTCGGTGAGCGAACGCGCCCATGAAATGGGGCGCTCGAGCGATCGGCCGGCGCAGGCGCAGGGCATCGCCCTTGCGCCGCTCGAATGCGCCTATGACGGCGATGGTCTGCGCTATCGTCATGTGCAGGTCGCCATCGACCGCAGCCGGCGGGTCGCCACCTTCACCGTGGCCGCGCCGAGCACGCCACAGCCCGAGTCCCTTGAGGCGATCGTCGCCGCCGGCGCGACCTGGTGGCCGCTGGCCATGGCCCGCGAACTCGACGATGCGATTTTGCAGATGCGCACCAACGAGCTCGACATCGGCACCTGGCTGCTCAAGACCGAGGGCGATGCCAGCGCGGTGCTGGCGGTCGATGCGGTCCTGCTTGCGCACAAGCAGCACTGGCTGGTGCGCGAAACCATCGGCCTGATGCGCCGCACCTTCTCGCGCCTCGATGTGTCGTCGCGCTCGCTGTTTGCGCTGATCGAGCCGCGCTCGTGCTTTGCCGGCAGCCTGCTCGAACTCGCGCTCGCCTGCGACCGCATCTACATGCTGGCCTTGCCCGACGATCCGGCGGCTGCGCCGACCATGGTCGTCGGTGAGGTGAACTTCGCGCTCTATCCGATGTCCACCGACCAGTCGCGACTGGCCCGTCGCTTCTGCGACGAGGCGCCGGCGCTTGATGCGATTCGCACCCGTCTGGGCGAGTCGCTCGATGCCGACGCTGCCATGGCCCTGGGTCTGGTCACTTCGGCGCCCGACGACATCGACTGGGCCGACGAGATTCGCATTGCGATCGAGGAGCGGGCGGCGATGTCGGCCGATGCGCTCACCGGGCTGGAGGCCAATCTGCGCTTCAATGGCACCGAGACCATGGCCACCCGCATTTTCGGGCGGCTGACCGCCTGGCAGAACTGGATCTTCAACCGGCCGAATGCGGTCGGTGAGAAGGGCGCGCTCAAGCTCTATGGCAAGGGCGAAAAGCCGCACTTCGACCGCAATCGGGTCTGAATCGATCGACGCCCCTCACCACTTCCCTCATCACGTCCCTCACCACCCCCCTTTTCGCCTCTCCCAATTTGTCCCTTACAGCCCCCTGAAGCCTGCCCACCGGAGTCTCGACATGGCCGCCATCAACTACACCGACAAGATCCCGAACAACGTCAACCTCTCGGAAGACAAGACGCTTCAGCGAGCGCTCGAGCACTGGCAGCCCAACTACATCAACTGGTGGAAGGACATGGGCCCCGAGGGCTCGAATGACTTCGATGTCTATCTGCGCACCGCAGTCAGCGTCGATCCGCAGGGCTGGGCCAACTTCGGTCATGTCAAGATGCCCGACTATCGCTGGGGCATCTTCATGAACCAGCGCGAAGAAGGCCGCACGATCAACTTCGGCGAGCACAAGGGCGAGGCCGCCTGGCAGGATGTGCCCGGCGAACATCGCGCCAATCTGCGCCGCATCATCGTGACGCAAGGCGACACCGAGCCGGCCTCGGTCGAGCAGCAGCGTCATCTCGGTCTGACCGCGCCCAGCCAGTACGATCTGCGCAATCTCTTCCAGATCAATGTCGAGGAGGGCCGTCACCTGTGGGCGATGGTCTATCTGCTGCACAAGCACTTCGGGCGCGATGGTCGCGAAGAGGCCGAGGCCCTGCTCGAGCGCCGCTCGGGCGATGAAGACAATCCGCGCATTCTGGGCGCCTTCAACGAGAAGACGCCCGACTGGCTTGCGTTCTTCATGTTCACCTACTTCACCGACCGTGACGGCAAGTTCCAGCTGTGCGCGCTGGCCGAAAGCGGCTTCGATCCGCTCGCCCGCACCACGAAATTCATGCTGACCGAAGAAGCGCACCACATGTTCGTTGGCGAGTCGGGCATCTCGCGGGTGATCGCACGCACCTGCGAAGTCATGAACCAGCTCAAGACCGACGACGTGGGCAAGCTGCGTGCTGCTGGCGTGATCGATCTGCCCACCATCCAGCGCTACATCAACTTCCACTTCTCGGTGACCATCGACTTGTTCGGCGCCGACGAGTCGTCCAACGCCGCCACTTTCTACAGCTCTGGCCTCAAGGGCCGTTACGAAGAAGGCAAACGCACCGACGACCACGTTTTGAAGGGCAACAGCTACAAGATCCTGTCGGTCGAAGACGGCAAGCTGGTTGAAAAAGAAGTGCCGATGCTCAACGCTTTGAATGAAGTGCTGCGCGACGACTACATCACCGATTCCAAAGGCGGCATCGACCGTTGGAACCGTGTGATCAGCAAGGCTGGCATTCCTTTCACCTTGACCGCCCCCCACAAGGCGTTCCACCGCAACATCGGCTCATTGTCGGGTTCCAAGATCACGCCCGATGGCCGTGTGGTCACCGATGCCGAGTGGATGGCTAAAGTGGGCGAGTGGTTGCCCACCAACGAAGACCGCGCCTATGTGGCCAGCCTGATGGGCCGTGTCGTCGAGCCAGGCAAGTTCGCCAACTGGATCGCGCCCCCCGTCATGGGCATCAACCGTCAGCCCGTGGACTTTGATTACGTTCGCTTCAACTGATACGTTGAATCTTTGATTGACTGCCGCTTCCATTTCTGGGGGCGGCAGTTGACAGAGGAAGGGGCGGGTTCCTCATGCTGGGGTACCAGAAATCGTCACCCGCCCCTTCCCCTGTCAACTGCATGGTGTTTGTTGGGCGTCTGTTGGTGGCTGTGTGGCTGGTCGTTTCTATGTTCTGCCTTGAGTGGAGGCGGTCATTGAAAGGGCAAGGGGCGGGTTCCTCATAACGGGGTACCGAAAATCGTCACCCGCCCCTTGCTCTTTCAATGACATGGGTGTGCTGAGCGATCAGGGTCCCATTAGACTCTGAGCGTTGAAGTAGGCACAGAGCGACGGAAAGGCTTGGGGCCGGGCACCGATTTTCCGGTACTCCGTATGCGGTGCCCGGCCCCAAGCCATTCCTTTGCGGTCCTCGCAGACCAGAGACACATAACGCCAAATACAA
>CAMCXH010000137.1 GCA_945883285.1 Bordetella parapertussis
AGCAGAAGAGCGACATGAAGCGCTCGCCGGGTTTGGCGTCGATGCCGAGCGAACGCAGGAAATCGATTCGTGCCGAGGGATCGCGATTGAATCGTTCGCACCGATCGATCAGATCGGCCTCGCGCAGCAAGCCGCCGCTTTCGGGCGTGAAGCCCGGGAAAAAGAAGGATTCGATCAGGCCATCCGATTTGGGCGAAGGCAGACCGTGGTGCGTGTCAATCCAGGCCTGTGCCGACAGATAATCGAGATTGATCCAGACCGGGGGGCGCGATGTCATGGCACGGCGATAGCCCACAGGCAGCTCACAGGCAAACCCGGCGATCACCACGTCGGCCAGTTGCTCGGGTTCGGTCAGGCTCAGCCGGGGGTCATCGTCACGCCAGCATTCGATGCTGACCCGATCCTGCACTTGCCCGGGGCTGGCGCCCGGCACCAGGCGGCTCAAGGCCTGTGGCTGATCAATCCACAGGCGCACCGCAAGTGAGTACTCGTTGGCAAGCTGTCGGGCCAGGCGCCAGCAGATCGCGGCATCACCCAGGTTGTCGACTACCCGGCAAAAAACATCCCAGCGCGGGCCCGGGCTCGCCCCTGCCGGCGTGCGGATGGGCATCGCAGTGGGCGTCGGCGTGTGTGGCGTTGAACTAGAGCCTGGCAAGCCGCTCGAGCGCCAGTTCGAGGGTCGCGTCCTGCTTGGCAAAGCAGAAACGCACGATGCTGCGCTCGACCGGCTGATCGTAGAAGGCCGACAGCGGGATGGCCGCGACACCGATTTCGGTGGTCAGCCATTTGGCGAAGTCGGCCTCCGGCAGGTTCGAGATCGCCGAGTAGTTGACGATCTGGAAATAGGTGCCCTGGCTGGGCAGCAGCTTGAAGCGGGTGCCCGCCAGGCCGGCACGAAAGAGATCGCGTTTGCGCTGGTAGAAGGCGGGCAGCTCGAGGTAGGGGCGCGGATCGGCCATATAGGCCGCCAGACCGTACTGCACCGGGGTATTGACGGTGAAAACGTTGAACTGGTGGACCTTGCGGAATTCGGTCGACAGTGCCACCGGGGCCACGCAATAGGCGACCTTCCAGCCGGTGACATGGTAGGTCTTGCCGAACGACGAGATCACGAAGCTGCGTGCCGCGAGCGCGGGATAGCGGCAGGCCGAGCAGTGCGGCTCGCCGTCGAACACCATGTGCTCATAGACCTCATCCGAGATCACGAACAGCCCCGCCTCGATGGCGATCGACTCGAGCTTGCGCATGTCGGCATCCGACAGGGTCATGCCGCTGGGGTTGTGCGGCGAGTTGATCAGGATCGCGCGTGAGCGCGGGGTGACGGCTGCTGCGACCGCGTCCCAGTCGATGCGAAACGCGTCGGTCATCGGGATACAGACCGCGACGCCGCCGGCCAGCTCGATATTGGGCAGGTAGCTGTCGTAGGCCGGCTCGATCACGATGACTTCGTCGCCAGGGCGCACGATCGCCAGGATCGCGGTGAGGATGGCTTGCGTGGCGCCGGCGGTGACCGTGACTTCGGAATCCGGATCGTAGTGACGGCCGTAGAGCGTGGCGACCTTGGCGCTGATGGCTTGCCGCAGCGGCGCGATGCCGGTCATCGGCGGGTATTGATTGAGGCCGTCGCGCATGGCGCCCGATACCGCATCGACCAGTGCCGGATCGCAATGAAAGTCGGGAAAGCCCTGCCCGAGGTTGACCGCCTTGTGTTCAGTGGCGAGTGCCGACATCACAGTGAAGATGGTCGTGCCCACCTTGGGCAGCTTCGATTCGAGGGCAGGCGTGGGCGGGGCGGCCAATGCATTCATGGAGAGGTTCCTCAGGGCTGCCCGATTATAGGCGTCGCGTCTCGGGGCCCGGTGCTGCGGCCGGCATCTGCGCGCGCCAGTCCTCGGGCAAGCCGATGCGCACCCCGAAGCGGCGCGCAGCGAGTTTTCGCAGCCGCAGCAGGGCCTTGTCGCGCGAGAGCAGCCAGTCGACACGATGGGCGACCGCCAGATCGATGAAGACCTGATCGTCGCGATCGCTGCAAGGCAGACGACAGTCGGGTGCATCCGCGAGCAGGACTACCGAATCGTTCAGCCGTTCGCGGGCCGTGGCCTGCTGGTCGGGCGACAGCTTGAAGATCGGGCGCGCTGCGACCTCGGCGAATTCGTCGAGCATCGAGCGTGTGGCGATCACGCGCGCCTGGCCGCGCTCGATGGCCTCGACCAGTGCGCCCAGGCGCGGATCGGCAAAGACCAGCCAGGCCAGCCAGACATTGGTATCCAGGATCAGTGTCAAGTCGGCCCCTATAATCGCGCCACGAGATTGCGCCATGAATTTGCGCCACGAGCGGCGCGCGCGGCTCGACAGAAGAAGGCCCCGCATGCTGATCGTATTGTCGCCCGCCAAGACCCTGGATTATGAATCGCCGATTGTCGATCTCGAACCCACGCGTCCCGAGTTCGCTGCCGATGCGCGCCAGTTGATCGCCCGACTGCGTGAATTCAGCGCCGCGGATCTGGCCAGTCTGATGACATTGAGTCCGGCGCTGGCCGAACTTAATGTCGACCGTTACGCCGCGTTTCGCGCCACGCCCCGATCGGGGCAGTCGCGACCGGCAGTGCTGGCCTTCGATGGCGATGTCTACGATGGCCTGGCGGCCCGCCGACTCGACGCTGAGGGTCTGGCCTTTGCGCAGCAGCATGTGCGCATTCTCTCCGGGCTCTATGGCGTGCTGCGACCGCTCGACGCAATGCAGCCGCATCGACTCGAGATGGGCACCCGTCTGAGCACCGAGCGGGGCAGCAATCTCTACGGTTTCTGGGCCGACAAGCCCGCGCGGGCGCTCAAACGCGCGATGCGCGAGGCGGGTGGCCGTGTGCTGATCAATCTGGCGTCTGATGAATATTCTCGCGTGATTGATCGCGAGGTGCTCGGTGCAAAGATCATTGCGCCGGTGTTCCAGGAACGGCGCAAGGCCGGCTGGCAGGTGATCAGCTTTTCGGCCAAGCGGGCACGAGGGCTGATGGCCCGCTATGCCATCGACCACCGAATCACCGAGCCCGAAGGGCTCAAGGCCTTCTCGCAGGAGGGCTACGCTTTCGATGCCACCGACTCGAACGCCGACACCTGGTATTTCCGGCGCGAAGCGCCCTGAGTCAGTCGCGCCCACCGTCGCGCCGTCTTGGCCCATGCATCGCTGCATGCCTGCCATGCCCGCACGGGTATGGATCGGCACCGTCACATGTCTGACCATGCATCGATCCCACAACCAGGAACGATCAGACCATGAACTCACCGACCCGTCAGTGCCCGGACTCGCGCCGACGCTTCATCCGCCTGCTTGGCGGCGGCATGGTGCTCGCAGCCGGCGGCGCTGTGACCGGCTGCTCCACGGCGATGCCCGATGCCGCAGTTCGGCCCTGGCAAAACGCCGATGCCGAGAGCGACCCGCGCCGCTTCATGCTGGCCCATGCGCTGCTCGCGCCGAATCCGCACAACCGACAGCCCTGGATCGCCGACCTCACCGAGCCCGGACGCATCCACCTGGTGTGCGATGGCACGCGCCTTCTGCCTGAGACCGACCCTTTCGGTCGCCAGATCCTGGTGGGCTGCGGCGCTTTCGTCGAATTGGCCGTGATTGCCGCCGCACAGCTCGGGCTGTCGGTATCGGTCGTGAACTTCCCGCGCGGCGAGCCAGCACTCACCGAGCTACCGAAGGGGACTCGCGTCGCAACGCTCACGCTGGGCGCACCCGGCAGCGCCAGTGCTGACCCGCTGTTTGACCAGATCGTGCGCCGCCGCACCAACAAGACCGCCTATGCTGACGACAGAGCGTTGCCGGTCAACCTGACTTTGGCCTGGGCCAACACCGCACGCGCTTTCGGTCTGCGTACCGGATTCGTGGCGGGCGACGCAGCAATGGCGCCGATCCGCCGGATCACGCGCGAGTCGTATGAGATCGAGTGCCTGACACCACGCACCTGGCTGGAGTCGGCGCGGCTGATGCGCATCGGCCCGGATCAGATCGCTGCCCACCGCGATGGCATCAGCATCAACGCAACGATGCCGCGCCTGATGTATGCCGTTGGCATGTTCGACCCGATGCAGGTGCCCGAGCGTGGTGCCAGCAGCTTGCAGCGCGTGATGGATCGCTGGGCACCGTTTGAGACTGGCAGCGGCTACCTCTGGCTGGCTGGTGGAGACAATGCGCGCACCACGCAGTTGAATTCCGGTCGCGCTTATGTCCGTCAGCAGCTTCAGGCGACCGCTGCGGGTGTGGACATGCATCCGCTGTCGCAGGCCCTGCAGGAATTCCCTGAAGTGCGTACGTCCTACGAGGCGCTGCATCGAGCGCTGGATGTGGACCCTGCCAGCGGGCCGGTGCAGATGATGGCGCGCGCGGGCTATGCCTTGGCGCCTGCAGGGCCCAGCCCGCGGCGCGATCTGACGTCGATGCTGCGCGCTTGACGCAGCCCGCCCGGCCCGCCAGCGTCTGTGAGCACGGGCCGCGGGGCTGTGCGAGACTGCCCTCATGTCACAGCCCAAGCCACCGACCCCGGTTCCTACGCTCGCCCCGCGGGCTGGGCCGAGTCTGGACGACTGGAACCTGCTGCGGTCGTTCATCGCGGTCTACGAGACCGGCACGCTGACCGAAGCCGCACGCCGTCTGGGCACAACCCAGCCCAGCGTGGGCCGCCATGTGCGCGAACTGGAAGGCTCGCTGGGTGAGGCGCTGTTCGTTCGGCTTCCCGGCCGCCTCAGGCCGACCGAACAGGCGCATGCGCTGCACGGCGTGGTTGCAGCAATGCGGGCCTCGGTACTCGAGGCCGAGCGCCTGTTCGCCGACGCGCGCGACGTGCTGGTGGGTTGTGTGCGTGTGGCCGCGTCGGAGGTGTACGCAACGCATGTGATCGCGCCGATCCTGGCACGGTTGCTGGCCGAGCAACCCGAGCTGGAGATCGAACTGTCGGTGTCCAATCATGCCGACAATCTGCTGCGCCGCGATGCCGATATCGCGGTGCGCTTCTTCCGGCCCGAGCAGAACGACGTGATCGCGAGCCATGTCGGTAATACCGAGCTGGGCCTGTTCGCACACGAAGACTATCTGGCGTGCCACGGCGAGCCAGACAGCTTTGAAGTGCCCGCACAGGCCTTCGTGGCAGGGTTCGACCGGGAGTCAGTGCCCTTGGGTCCGCTGATGAAGGGCGCGGCACCGGCCCGTCCAATCCGCTTTCGGCTGCGCACCGACGCCATCCTGGCGCGCTACGCTGCGGTTGAGACCGGGCTGGGTATTGGGGCTTATCTTGTGGATGTGGCAGCCGAGCGCCCAGGGCTGAGGCGCATTCTGGGCGATCAGTTCGGGCAACCGCAGGAAGTATGGCTGTGCGCGCATCCCGAACTTCGTCGGTCGGCGTCCATGCGCTTCGTGTGGAGCCATCTCGACGCTGCGCTGCGTGCAAGGCTGCACTCAAGCGGCGCGGCGCAGTCGAGCCCTGGCATCTGATTTCCGATCGGCTTGGCGCGCGACCGGCCGGGTGATTATTCGCCGGTGATATCGACCCGTCGGGCCAGCGTGTCGTCGGTGCCGCCTGCGGTGACCTGCGGCTTGCTCAATTCGACGCGGTCCAGTGGCACGCCGGCGGCGACCAGCGCATCGCGCACGGCAATGGCGCGCTCTTTGGCGAGCTCGGCGTTCCTTTCGGGGTCGCCGGTCCTGTCGTGATAACCCGAGACCGCAAACCGGATGCCGGCGCTGCGCGTCGCAGCGTCGATGACGGGTGCGAGGGTTCTGGCGGCATCGGCCGGCAGCGACGAGACGCCGGTATCGAAGAGCACACGGGCCAGCAGCGGCGCTGCCGCGGTAGCGGTGCCCGGGGCAGTGAAGGACGCGCCGGCGGACGGTGCGACCGCTTGAGCGGCAGTGCCCGGGGCTGACGTCGATCTGGACGCAGCGGTGTCCGGACCGCTCTGGAAGGCGGTGCTTGCGGCGAACGCTGCGACCGCAAGAGCCAGCATGACCGCCAGTCCAATGACCCAGGCCACCACGCTGCCGTTTTCGTTGCTGTCGTCATCCATATCGAATCGCTCGTGTCGTGTTGGGTAAAGAGGGTTGTGAGGCCAGGCGCCGCGATTATAGCTGCGCTGCGGCGACCACCATCGGCTCGGCCTCGAGCCGGATGCCAAAGCGCGTCTCGACAGCGCCCCGAATCTGCCTGGCCAGAGCGAGGATGTCGCTGCCGCGGGCGTGTCCGTGGTTGACCAGGACCAGCGCATGGCGCTCATGCACACCGGCATCACCCACCCGAATGCCTTTGAAGCCGCAGCGCTCGATCATCCAGGCCGCCGAGACCTTGACCTGATCGCCGGATGGCCAGCAGGGCAGTTCCGGCTCGCGCGCGCGCAAAGCCTGCGCCTGCTCTGGCTCGATCAGCGGGTTCTTGAAGAAACTGCCGGCATTGCCGATAACCGCCGGGTCGGGCAGTTTGCGGCGCCGGATGCGGCTGACCGCATCGGCCACATTGGTCGGTGTCGGCGCGACGATGTGTGCCTCGCTCAGTTCGGCGCGTATCTCGCCATAGTCGAGCTTCAGATCGGCCGTGCGCGACAGTCGCAAGCGCACCGAGGTCACCAGCCATTGGGCGGCGTCGACCTGTTTGAAGACGCTGTCGCGATAGCCGAAAGCACAGTCCTCAGCGGTAAACGATCGGGCGACGCCGCTCCTGAGATCGACCGCATCAAGCGACTCGAAGCAATCGCGCAGCTCGACGCCATAGGCGCCGATGTTCTGAATCGGCGCCGCCCCCACCGTTCCAGGGATGAGTGCGAGGTTTTCGAGCCCCGCCAGCCCCTGCGACAGTGTCCAGCGCACCAGCGGATCCCAGGCTTCGCCGGCAGCAGCCTCGATGATCACCGTGTCGCCATCGTCCTGCACGATGCGCAGGCCTCGCAGCGCCATCTGCACGATCGGCTGCTGCGGATCATCGGCGATCAGCAGATTGCTGCCGCCACCCAGGATGAGCGGCGGCTGCGGATGCCCATCGCGCGCATCGTCGCGCAGCGCCTCATGCAGCTGCGCCAGATCGTCGAGGCATTCCAGGCGCCAGAGGACACGGGCGCTCGCATCGATGCCGAAGGTGTTCAGCCCGCGCAGCGGCGCATCGGTCTGTCGCACCAGCCCCATGGCTCAGCTCGGGATGTAGGCGAGCCTCACGTAGATCGGGGCGAAAGCCTCGGCCTGCGTGATCTCGATCAGCGATTCCTTGGCCAGCTCGAGCAGCGCGATGAAGGTGACAATCACCACCGGCAGCCCGCGGCTGGCATCGAACATCTCATGAAACTCGGCAAATCGCCGGTCTTGCAGTGTGCGCAGCACGATCGTCATGTGCTCGCGCACCGAGAGTTCTTCGCGACTGATGTGGTGATGCTGGACAAGCTTGGCGCGTCGCAGGATATCGGCCCAGGCAGAACGCAGATCGACCAGCTCGACCTCGGGCAGACGCGCTTCCTGAATCTGGTCGAGCAGGACCTGGGCGACCGCGAAGTCGCGACCGGCCTGCGGCAGCTGGTCGAGCCGCTGTGCACCGAGTTTGATGCGCTCGTATTCGAGCAGCCGGCGGGTGAGTTCGGCGCGCGGGTCTTCGACCTCCTCGCCGGTATCGGCCTTGCGCACCGGCAGCAGCATTCGTGACTTGATGTCGATCAGCAGTGCCGCCATCAGCAGGTATTCGGAGGCGAGTTCGAGATTGTGCCGGCGGATCTCTTCGACATAGGCGAGGTACTGGCGGGTGACTTCGGCCAGCGGGATGTCGAGGATGTTGAAGTTCTGGCGCCGGATCAGGTAGAGCAGCAAATCAAGCGGACCTTCGAAGCTCTCGAGGAAGACTTCAAGCGCATCGGGCGGAATATACAGATCGAGCGGCATCTGCCGCAGCGGCTCGCCATGGATGCGGGCCAGCACCGCTTCGGGTGGAATCGACTCGGCAGTGGGCGCTTCGCTGTCGGCCGCAATATCGACAACCGTCACGGCTCAGGTTCTGGTCTGATAGGGATAGGCTTGTTGCGGCACTTTTGAATCGAGCAGGCGCCTGGACTCCTCCGGCTCGACCGCGGGTTTATCCCACCAGATTGCGCGCCCTTCGCGCTGGCGGGCCTCAAGCCCCGGGCGCTGCGCCTTGAGTGACTTCAGAAAATGCGTGGCATCGGACTGATAGAGGGCCATGACGCGGTCACCTGTGACGGGAAGCCCCCGATTGTACCGGCAGGTGGGCCTGCGCCGTGTGAGGCGACAGGGCGCCAGCGCAGGCCACGCCAAACTGCGCTGGTCTGATCAGTCGGGCAACGGCGTATGCCGGCGGCGCAGCGCTTCCAGCGCATCGTCCAGATGCTCGAAGACATTGTGCGGGCCCATGGTCTGCAGGAAACCCGAGCGACGCAGCAGCGACATCGGCTGTTCGTTCGGTTCGGCGATGATCAGGGTTGCACCGCGTTTTTTGAGTTGGCTTTGCAGCGACTGAAGCGAATCGAGACCGCTGGTATCCAGATTGATGACCTGGTGCATCTCGAGCACCACCACGTCCGCGGCTTTGGTGCCGCTGTCCAGAAGCCCCTCGAGCTTGTCGACCGAGCCGAAAAACAGTGAGCCGAAGAGTCGCCAGGCCTTGGTGCGTGTGCCGTCGGGCAGGGTCGTGATGTCGGCTGGCAGCCTGATCGGCTCGACCCGGGTCAGGCTCGAAATCCGATGGATGAAAAACAGGCTCGCCAGTACCAGCCCGACCTCGATCGCGACCGTGATGTCGAAGATCACGGTCAGGGCAAAGGTAGCCAGCATGATTGTTCGATAGCTGACCGAAAACTTTCCGAGCCTGCCGAAGGCCGCCCAGTCGCCCATGTTCCAGGCGACGAAGAGCAGGATGGCGGCTAGGCTTGCCATCGGAATGTTCTGCGCGAGCGGTGCCAGCACCAGCACGATGGCCAGCAGCGTGATCGAGTGGATGATGCCGGCGACAGGCGAGCGAGCGCCGCTGCGCACATTGGTCATGGTGCGCGCGATCGTGCCGGTGGCGGCAATGCCGCCAAAGAGCGGTGTCACCAGATTGGCCACGCCCTGGGCCATCAGCTCCTGATTCGGGTCGTGGCGATCGTCGATCATGCTGTCGGCCACGCGGGCGCACAGCAGCGACTCGATCGCGCACAGCAGGGCGATCGAGATCGTCGGCCCGAAGAGCTTCTGAACGGTCTCCCACTCGAAGACGGGCACCGCAAAAGTCGGCAGACCGCTCGCGATGCCACCGAAGCGGCTGCCGATGGTGTCGACCGACAGACCGAACAGCGACACCGCGATGATGCCGATAGCGAGCACGACCACCGTGCCTGGCACACGGGCGGCCCACCGGCGCCAGCGTGCATGGTCGGGCAGGTAGGTCTTGGGCCAGACGAAGATCAGCGCCAGCGAGACTGCGGCCAGCGCCAGTGCTTGCCAGTTGAGGCTGGCACGGGCCGCCCACAGCACGCTGATCTGCGACAGCAGATTGGCCGGCATGCGCTCGATATGCAGCCCGAGAAAATCGCGCAGCTGGGCCAGTCCGATGATGACCGCAATGCCGTTGGTAAAGCCGGTGACGATCGAGATCGGGATGAAGCGGATCAACTGGCCCAGGCGCAGTGCACCCATTGCAACCAGCAGCACGCCGGCCATCATGGTGGCGAT
>CAMCXH010000138.1 GCA_945883285.1 Bordetella parapertussis
AGGCATACAGCGCACGGTCAGCCCGTGCGGTCAGCGAGGTCGGGTCCTCGCCGCGAGCGAACTCGGCCACACCCGCCGAGATGGTGATGTTGCCCACTGGCTCGATGCCATTGGATTTGATCTGGCCGCGCGAGATCGCCCGGCGAATCCGGTCGGCTACTTCGCGCGCTTCAATCGCAGAAGTCTCGGGAAGCAGCAGTGCGAACTCCTCGCCGCCATAGCGGGCCGCAGTGTCCTTGCGCTGCGTGAGTTGCGACATCGCCTGACCGACCGCGCGGATCACCTTGTCTCCGAAGGGATGGCCATAGGTATCGTTGACTTTCTTGAAGTGGTCGATGTCGACCATCACCAGGCACAAGGGCGTTGCGGTGTCGCTCGATTCACGACAGTGGCGCGCGAGCTCAAGGTCGAAGCCGCGACGGTTCAGGATCCCTGTGAGGGAATCGAGTGAGGCCTCCTCGCGCGCCAGCTTGAGCTCGGTCTGCAGGGAGGCCACCGTGCGGTGGCTGGCCTCGAGCCGGGCATTGAGCATGGTCATCGACTTGTTCATCCTGTCGACATCGGAGCGCATCGTGTCGACCCGCAGTGTCAGATCTTCGGCAGACGACACTGATGAGAGGTTCTCGCCGAACGCAGCCAACTGGGCATCGAACACATTGGCGTCCGAGCTTGCCGCTTCCATCGAGCTGCGCATCGTCGTCATGACTTCGAGCAGGCCTGCGCCCGCTCTGCGTACCGAGTCCTCGGCGCGTTCAGAGAGATGCTTCTGGTGAAGATCGAAGGTGACCTGCTGCGACAGTCGTTCGCAGTTGTTCACCAGTGCATCGATTTCTGCTCGCAACGCGGGCTTGCTGCCCAGCACGTATTCGTACCAGAGCGCATAGGAGTCGGGCGAATAGCCGGCGGCGTGCCGCGACATCAGCGCCAGCGTGCGCCTGAGCAGGTCGGAGCTGTTTGCGATCGCGGCCTTGTCAGCGGCTGACTGGCTGGCCAAGGGGCCGGATGCTGCGGACTGTGTGGATGACATCATCGTGTCCTGTCGACGGAGAATCTGATTAGTTTCGAGATGAGGCCTGATTGAACGGCAAGATGTCATGGCCGATTGAGACGAGAGCGACAGGCGGTCGCTCTGTTGAGCGGGGCGCGGGGCATGCTTCGGATGTGTGTCTTCAGTCTGCGATAGTGCGTCGGACGACTTGCAAATACGTCAATAAGTAGACACAAAAAACGCCTTCGGGCGCTCGACTCACCGTCGACTTTCGGTCGCCAGCGAATCAGACCCCAAGCCCGCGCAAGCGCTAGGATGGGCGTCCTTTCACGCTGGAGTGGTCATGGCAGACAACGCCCTGTCGGAAAGCCTTGGCATCGTCGTAGAACGGGTCGGCAATCCGGCGCCCCAGATCTACGAGCGGATGTTCAAGCGATCGCCTGAACTGGAGCCGATGTTTGTGCTCGATCGAGACGGCTCTGTGCGCGCCGAAATGATTCGTCTGAGCTTTGATGCCTTGCTGGACCTCGAACAGGAGGGCCTGTACGCGCGTGGTTTGATCGCCACCGAGCTGACAACCCACGGCAACCATGGCATCACCACCGCCCAGTTTGTCTCCCTGTTCGGCACCATCCGCGACGTCGTGCGCGAGATCGTCGCCGAGCAATGGCAGCCGCGCCATGAACAAGCCTGGAGTCAGGTGTTGGCCAAGGTGGACGATCTGGTTGCGCGCTGTCCGTAAGTGACGGATGGCGACGCATGTCGGCGCCGAATGTTCGGGCAGGTCACATGACGCTGCCACGCCCCCCGCGTCGATCGGGGGGCGTGCCGCTCACATTCAGTCGATCTCGGCAAGCAACAGGATCCGGATCAGCGCATCCTGATTCGCCTGTACGGTGACCGTCACGCGCGACTTGCCCGATACCACCGGTGAAATGGTCTGGAACTTGACCAGATCAGGCAGGTTGTCGATCGGTACATACCAGGCCGAGACGACCTCAGCCGGCACATCGAGCGTGAAAGAACGCGATTCACTCACCGGCAGGTTGTAGTCGCCATGACGATTGCCGGCGCCGATCAGCATGTTGCCGATGACTCGAACTGCAACGCTCTTGCCATTGACACCCGGCATCCCCATCGGGCCGGTCGGACCAACTGGACCGGCAGGGCCAGCGTGTCCGGGGGAGCCTGCAGGCCCTGGAGGGCCCATCGGACCTGCTGCACCGCGATCACCCTTCAGTCCGGCCGGACCAGCGACACCCTGAGGTCCCGCCTTTCCTTCGTGACCGGCGGCACCCGTGGGGCCCATCGGGCCTGCTGGGCCAACTGGGCCAACCGGGCCCATCGGACCGACTGCACCGTCATGTCCGGCCTTGCCTGATGGGCCCATCGGACCAGCAGGACCCGTCGGTCCAGCGAATCCCGCCGGACCGGCTTGCCCGTCCTTGCCATCCTTGCCCGCCAGACCCATCGGGCCCATCGGACCGACTGAGCCCATCGGGCCGACAGCACCTGCCGGGCCAACATGACCGACCGGTCCGACGGGGCCTGCGGGGCCCATTGGACCGGCGGGCCCAACGGCACCGTCGTGGCCTGCGACACCGGCAGGGCCTGCAGGACCAGGCGCGCCGCGCTCACCAACAGGACCTGCCGCGCCGGCTGGGCCAACGGCACCGTCCTGACCAGTCTTGCCGGCAGGGCCAACCGGGCCTGCCGGGCCTGCCGGGCCGACGGCGCCCACCGGGCCTGCGGGGCCCATGTGGCCGATCGGGCCTTCGGCGCCCTGTTTGCCGGGCGTGCCTGCCGGGCCTGCGGGACCTTGCGGACCCATCGGGCCGGTGGGGCCTGCGTGGCCAGCGGGGCCTTGCGCACCTGCCGGGCCGACGACGCCATCTTTGCCAGCAGGACCGACAGGACCGGTCAGACCTTGCGGCCCCGCTTGTCCGACTGGGCCAGCTGCGCCGCGTTCTCCTGCTGGGCCCACCGGGCCAGCGGGACCGACAGCCCCATCGTGCCCTGCCTTGCCAACCGGGCCTGCCGCGCCCACCAGACCTTGAGGACCCTGCGGGCCTGCGGGGCCGGGATCGCCTTTGTGGCCGGCAGCACCGACCGGGCCAGCAGGGCCAGCCGGGCCCATCGGCCCGGCTTGACCAGGTGCGCCATCATGACCGGCGGGACCCTGGGGGCCGGCTGCACCGTTATGACCGACCGGCCCTGCTGGGCCCATCGGACCAACCGGCCCTGCTGGGCCCATCGGACCAACCACTCGCTGGACGATGGTTGGCACCTCGATCATGGTGGGTACTTCAACGACCGTGGTGAATTCCTCCACCGTGCCAGGAACCAATTCCCCAATGGCGCGGGAGGCGGTTGAGCGTGTTGCCGCAGTGGTGGCGGCAACCTGTACTGCTGATTTGGGCTTCTCGCCCGGCTTGTCATCGTTACGGCTGGTCATCAAGCATCTCCTCTGTGGTTGATCCAGACGTCGAAGCTTACGGAAAAAAAATTTGTTTTTTTTGACAGGAAGATCCTGATCGAGTGTCCAAAGACTCCTGTTTCCCAAACATCAATGAGGAGCGAAACCGGCTGTAACCCTGCGGTCTGCAAAGCATTTCGTGGTCACGGCAACGAATCTGTCCGGGAGGGATATTTTTGAAATGCTGCGTCATTTACAGGTAATACGGCTGCAGAAGCGCTTTCGATCTCTGTTGTCTGGACGGTTCTGGTCTGGCTCAATCGAACGAGGCGAGTTTGAAAAAATGATTTTTATTCTGATCATGAAGACTGATCTGCTAAATTCGTTTGATCGTCACTTGAGAAGGATGTCTCTCATGCACTTGATCTGGACCATCTTGATCGGATTTGTCGCTGGCTTGATTGCGAAGGCGATCAGCCCGGGTAGTGGGCCCACCGGATTTTTCATGACCGCAGCCTTGGGTATCGGCGGCTCAGTCGCGGCGACCTATCTTGGCCAGGCGCTTGGCTTGTACAGAGAGGGCAATGTGGCAGGCTTTTTGATGTCAATTGCGGGCGCGTGTCTGCTGCTTTTTTTGTATCGAAAATTTGCTCGCAAGAGCTGAGTAAACGAAAGGATGGCTATGGACTCCAAGGACCTTGATCTTGCAGGCTTGCTCGCCCAGATAAATGGCAATGGCTCGCTCGCCGAGCAGCATATTGACCAGATCACACATCATGCGACGCCCGACGCGCTGGCGCAGGGAATCGCCGAAACCTTCCGCTCCGACCAAACCCCTCCAATGTCCGAAATGGTGGCAAGCCTTTTTGGCAACTCGAGCAACCAGCAGCAGGCCGGCGCGCTCAATCAGGTGATTTCGACTCTGGGGCCGGCGCTGGCCGCGTCGCTCGCAGGCGGTTTGCTTGGGCGCCTGATGAATCCCGAGAGCAAACAGGTTTCGCCCGCACAAGCGTCCACCGTCTCGAAGACCGACCTGCAAAACGTGATCGAGCAGGCTCAATCGCAGCCGACCGCTTCGAGGCTGCCGGATGACCTTGCGGCGTTTTATGCCGAGCATTCCGGTCTGATCAAGACGCTTGGCGGCGCGGCGCTTGCCGTGGCGCTTGCGCGGATGAAGGACAACCTCGCGAAGCGCCCCTAAGGCATCGGGCCTCGGGGAAGTGATTCGCGCGTCAGTTAAAAGCGCCCCGAGTCCCTGGCGAAAGAGATCACCACGATCGGTGCCGCACTGGTTGAGTTTGTGCACCACTCGCCAGACGCCCGCTGGGGGTGAAAAGCCCTGGACCTGTTTCGTGACCAACGCCGGATTGCCGCCTGCCGTGCTCGAATCAGGCTGGACGGTTGACGCAATCCCCCGGTATGCCCCATGCTTTCAGGCTTGTCTGGGTTCGAGTCGTTTCGCGCCTATTAACAGGTTTTTCCTGCGCTTTTCGGCTCCGAAGCAGTAAAACAAACGGCTCGGGGCGCGTGCAGGCCTGCATCGAAGCCGCTTGAGCGGCTCATCGGTGGGCCGGGCGACAGGGTTCAAGCGGTCTGCCATGTCCCTTACCAAAGTTTCTCTGCCCGACGGTTCCGTCCGGGAATTTGCCCAAGCCCCCACGGTTGCCGAGGTCGCTGCCTCGATCGGCCCGGGGCTTGCCAAGGCGGCCCTCGCCGGCAAGGTCGATGGCGTTCTGGTCGACACCTCCTATCGCATCGAGGCTGATGCAGCGGTCGCAATCATCACCGATCGCGACCCGGAAGGTCTGGAGGTGATTCGCCACTCCACCGCCCACTTGCTGGCCTACGCGGTCAAGGATCTCTACCCCGATGCCCAGGTCACGATCGGCCCGGTGATCGACGACGGCTTTTTCTACGACTTTTCCTACAAGCGCCCCTTCACACCGGAAGACCTGCAGGCGATCGAATTGCGCATGACCGAACTGGCGCGCAAGGACGAGCCGGTGACCCGGGAAGTCTGGGGCCGTGATGAGGCGGTGGCCTTTTTCGAATCGATCGGCGAGCGCTACAAGGCCGAGATCATCGCCTCGATCCCGGCGACCGACGACATCGGCCTCTATCGTGAGGGCGCTTTCGTCGATCTTTGTCGTGGGCCACACGTGCCGTCTACCGGCAAGCTGAAGGTCTTCAAGCTGATGAAACTTGCCGGCGCCTATTGGCGAGGCGATTCGCGCAACGAGATGCTGCAGCGGATCTATGGCACGGCCTGGGCTCGCAAGGAAGATCAGGACGCCTATCTGCACATGCTTGAAGAGGCCGAAAAACGGGACCATCGCAAGCTCGGTCGCAGCCTCGACCTCTTCCATCTGCAGGACGACGCGCCGGGAATGGTCTTCTGGCATCCCAAGGGCTGGGTGCTCTGGCAGCAGATCGAGCAGTACATGCGGGCTGTTTATCAGGACAACGGTTATCAGGAAATCCGTTGCCCGCAGATTCTTGATCGATCGCTCTGGGAACGGTCGGGGCACTGGGAGAACTACAAGGACAACATGTTCGCCACCGCCTCCGAGAATCGCGATTACGCGGTCAAGCCGATGAACTGTCCCGGGCATGTCCAGGTCTTCAATTCGAGTCTGCGCAGTTATCGCGACCTGCCACTGCGATACGGCGAATTCGGCGCCTGTCACCGCAATGAGCCGTCGGGCGCTCTGCACGGCATCATGCGGGTGCGCGGATTCGTGCAGGACGATGGGCATATCTTCTGTACCGAAGATCAGATCCTGGCCGAGTGCACCGCCTATACCGACCTGCTGCATCAGGTCTATCGGGATTTCGGCTTTACCGACATCCTCTACAAGGTGGCCACTCGTCCGGTCGTGCGGGTGGGTTCGGATGAGAGCTGGGATCAGGCCGAATATGCGCTGATGGAATCCCTTCGACGTTCGGGTTGCGAATTCACGATCGCGGTGGGCGATGGTGCGTTTTACGGCCCCAAGATTGAATACACCCTCAAGGATGCACTGGGGCGCCACTGGCAGTGCGGCACCATGCAGGTCGACTTCAACATGCCGCAGCGTCTGGGCGCCGAGTATGTCGCCGACGACAACGCCCGGCGCTATCCGGTGATGCTGCATCGCGCGATCGTCGGCTCGATGGAGCGTTTCATCGGAATCCTGATCGAGAATCACGCCGGCGCTTTTCCGGCCTGGCTGGCACCGGTTCAGGTGGTCGTGATGAGCATCACGCAAGCGCATGCCTCCTACGCGACGGACGTTGTACAAGCGCTGAAAAAACAAGGGTTTAGGGTGCAACCCGATTTGCGGAACGAGAAGATTTCATATAAAATACGGGAGCACAGTTTGCAAAAATTGCCTTATTTGCTGGTTGTCGGCGAAAAGGAAATGCAGGCTGGGCAGGTCGCCGTTCGCGCCCGCGGAGGCGTCGATCTGGGTGTGATGCCCCTCGACGAATTTTCCCGACGTCTTGCCGACGATGTTGCTGTCAGGGGGGCTGGTTCCCGCTGAGGCGCTCCGTGCAAGGCTTGGGCTCTGTGCTGTTGTGTTCGGCGTGTGATTCCCGTCTCTGGAGATAACAGCATCGCTACTGCGAATGAACGCGAACGGTCCCACCGCCTCAATGGTGAGATCAATGTTCCTGAATTGCGCCTTATGGGCATCGAAAACGAGCCACTCGGCATCGTTGCGACCCGAGAGGCACTGCGGATGGCCGAAGAGGCCGATGTCGACCTGGTTGAAATTGCCCCCACCGCTCAGCCTCCTGTGGCGCGGCTCATGGACTACGGCAAGTTCAAGTACCAGGAGCAGAAGCGGGCGCATGAGGCCCGGCTCAAGCAAAAGATTATCCAGGTCAAGGAAGTCAAGTTTCGCCCGGGTACCGATGACGCCGATTACAACGTCAAGCTGCGTAATCTGACCCGGTTCCTCGAAGAGGGCGACAAGGCCAAGATCACGCTGCGTTTTCGTGGTCGCGAAATGGCGCACCAGGAGTTTGGTTTGCGCTTGCTGGAGCGGATCAGGGCCGACCTTGATGGCGTTGGTCTGGTCGAGTCGATGCCCAAGCTTGAAGGTCGTCAGATGATCATGATCATCTCGCCGAAGAAAAAGAAGTAGCGTTCTGCTATAATCGAGAGCTTTTCGAGGTTGCCTGATGTTCAAAGGCGGTGCGCTCTCGAAAATTTTAGCCGCTCGGGTTCCATAAGCGTTGTCGCGCAGCCATTCCGAATGTCGGACGGGAGGGCGCGGTGACCACCTGGCAGTGGTGACATCGGAGCATCAAATGCCCAAGATGAAAACGAAGAAAAGCGCGGCCAAGCGCTTTCGAGTTCGCGCAGGCGGCTCGATCAAACGGGGACAGGCGTTCAAGCGCCACATCCTCACGAAGAAAACCACCAAGAACAAGCGTCATCTGCGCGGCGCCGTTGCGGTTCATGAGTCAGACGTGTTGAGCGTCCGCACCATGATGCCTTACGCGTAACCCAGGAGACCGAGATGCCGAGAGTCAAGCGTGGCGTAACCGCCCGTGCCCGTCACAAGAAAGTTCTCGCGCTGGCCAAGGGTTTCCGTGGCCGCCGCAACAATGTCTATCGCGTCGCCAAGCAGGCGGTCATGCGCGCCGGGCAATATGCCTATCGCGATCGCCGCACCCGCAAGCGCGTCTTCCGCGCGCTCTGGATTACCCGGATCAATGCTGCGGCCCGCGAGCATGGCATCACCTACAGCCGCTTTGTCGCCGGACTGAACAAGTCGGAGATCGGCCTTGATCGCAAGGTGCTGGCTGAGCTGGCGGTCAACGACAAGCCGGCCTTCGCCGCGATCGTCGCCCGCGTGAAAGCTTCGCTCGGCGTCTGAGCCGGGCAGCGCCGGACTGCTCGCGCCCCTAGCGTGACAAGACGGCATGCTGCCTGCTCATTCCGCGAAATGTCGGGATGGGCAATCGAGATGGGCGGGGCCGACAAGGGCCCCGTTTTTTTTGACTGGGCTGCTTGCTTGAGCCCGCCGTGGCGCGATCGCAGTGTGCGCCATGCCGACGGATGGACCCGATGGACGATTCACCCCAAACGCTCATCGACGAGGCGGCCGCGCTCCTCGATGCGGCGACCGACGCAAACAGTCTGGCCAATGCCAAGGCGCGTTTTCTGGGCAAGGACGGTCTGCTGACCGCGCGTCTGAAAGCCCTGGGTAGCCTGTCTCCCGAAGCCCGGTCAGTGCAGGGCAAGGCGCTCAATCAGATCAAGCAGGCAATCGAAGCCAAGCTCGCCCTGCGGCAAAAGGCGCTCGAGCAAGCCGAACTCGATGCGCGACTGTCACAGGAGTCGATCGATGTGACCTTGCCCGGGCGCGGTGCCGGGCGCGGCGGATTGCATCCGGTCACGCTGACCATCGAGCGGGTCGAGGCGATCTTCCGGTCGATCGGCTTCGATGTGGCCGACGGTCCTGAAATCGAGCAGGATTTTTTCAATTTCACTGCGCTCAATACACCGGACAATCATCCCGCGCGGTCGATGCACGACACCTTCTATGTCGAGGGCGACGATGACACCGGCAGGCCGCTGCTGCTGCGCACGCACACCAGCCCGATGCAGATTCGTTATGCCCGGATCCATTCGCCGCCGATCAAGGTGATCGCACCGGGCAAGACCTATCGGGTCGATTCGGACGCCACCCACTCGCCGATGTTCCATCAGGTCGAGGGCATGTGGATCGACGAGGAGGTGTCGTTTGCCGATCTCAAGAATGTCTACACCGAGTTTCTGAGACGATTCTTCGAGCGCGATGACATCGATGTTCGTTTCAGGCCGTCCTATTTTCCGTTCACCGAACCGTCGGCCGAGATCGACATGCGATTTCCGGATGGGCCGCTCGCCGGCCGATGGCTCGAGGTGTCGGGGTCGGGTCAGGTGCATCCGAATGTGGTGCGCAACATCGGGCTCGATCCCGAGCGATACATCGGATTTGCCTTCGGCTCCGGGATCGAGCGGCTGGCCATGCTTCGTTATGGCGTCGGCGACCTGCGCCTCTTCTACGACAACGACCTTCGATTCCTCGAGCAGTTCAAGGACTGATTGCGACCATGAAATTCTCCGAGCGCTGGCTGCGGACCTACGCCGATCCTGCCTTGTCCAGTGATGAACTGGCGCATGTCCTGACCATGGCAGGTCTCGAAGTCGAAGAGCGGTCGCCG
>CAMCXH010000139.1 GCA_945883285.1 Bordetella parapertussis
CGCGAGCGGATCACGGATCAGGGGTTGCTCCAACACCGCCCGACGCCATCGGCGCAGGCCGGATTCGGGCAATGTCGACTGGCTCACCGACAGACCCCCGCTCAGGTATCGGACGAGACCGGCGGTGTCGCCTCGGGCGACATGCCAGGGGCTGCAGCGGCATCGAGCTGCGCCGGCTCGGCTTCGTCGCCTTCGGCCTGTGGCGGACCCGGTACTTCGTCGATGCCATCGATCGGGTCCTCGAGCTCGACCATGGCATTGTCGTCACCGACAGCGGCCTCGGCGATCGAGACGAAACGCGCCGACACCGACAGCTCAAGCTCATCCCAGGCGGTGATGTCGACCATGATCGGCTGGGCGGGCGACAGCCCCATCGCCGGCAATTCGGGCATGCGCAGATAGAGCGGTGCCTCGGCAAGCCGAATCAGCTCGTCGCGCACCACCACCGCCTTCAGGCGGGGTTGCGTCTGCTGGGCAATCCAGCGCAGGCACCAGTAGCGCTCCATGCGCTGCTGAAATTCGGCATAAGCGGTGTAGCGGGTGTCAAAGGCCGAGATCACCGCAAAGAGTTCGGCATCGCCGGCCGCATAGGGCGGCTCCTGCGCGCTCACGACTGCGATCAGCTGGCGCTGGTTGACCAGGTCGGTATATCGGCGCAAGGGCGAGGTCGACCAGCCGTATTGCGCCACCCCAAGACCATGATGCGGCAAGGCCTGCGTGCTCATGCGCACCCGCCCGCCGGCCTGCTGCGAGCGGTAGATGCCGGGCACACGCTGATCGGCCAGCAGTTGCCCCCAGGCCGAATTGGCCAGGATCATGAGTTCGGCCACGATCCGATCGAGCGGTGCGTCGCGACGCCGCTGGGTGATCCGCACGGTCTGGTCACCATCGGCCGAAGTGTCGACATAGAAACTGAAGTCGATGCGGTGGCGCGCCTCGGGCTTGCCGCGGACACGATCGCGCTCGGCGGACAGTGCAAGCGTCAGACGCCAGAGCGCTCGCAGCGCACCTGCCTGCTCGAGGCCGGCAAGCGGGTCGGCCTGGCCCTGGAGCGGCGGCACCAGCGATTCTTCGGTGACCTGATCGTCGAGCTGGTCGTGTCGCAGATTGGCGGCCACGCGGATCATCTCGACCCGGCTCTGACTGGCGACCAGGCTGGTGCCGGCCTCATCAAGATCGACATAGAGCGACAGGGCCGGCATCTCGCGGCCGGCATCAAGCGAAAACCGCTGGATGGGCGCCGCCGGCAGCATCGTGATCTTGTCGCCCGGCATATAGACGGTGGACATCCGGTCGCGGGCGATGCGGTCGAGGGCACTGTCGCGCTCGATGCCAAGCGCAGGCGCAGCAATATGAACGCCGACCCTCAGGCGGCCATCGGGCAGGGTCTGCACCGACAGGCAATCGTCGATCTCGGTGGTGGTTGAATCGTCGATCGAGAAGGGCTGCGCCTCGGCATGCGGCAGGTTCGCGCGGGCCCGGGCGAGTGCTTCATCGAGGGGCGCGGTGTCGACGTCCGAGAACCCCTCGCCGCGAGCGAACTGGTCGGCAAGGAAACACTCGAGGTGCAGGGCACGGGCATCGCGAAACGCCCCGGCCGACAGCAGCACCCGCTCGGGCGGCGATCGGGTCACTGCGCAGGCGGCATCGAGTGCCTTCCATTCAAGACTGTTCTTGTCGGGCCGCACCAGGAGGCGGGCGGCTTCGGCAGCGACAGGCGCCGGTGTGCGACCCGCGGCGAGCTCGGCGGCCCAGACCTCGACCCGTGCGGCCTGCTCCTTTTTGCGCTCAATGGCGCTGAGCGCGGCGCGCAGGGTATCGGGCGGCGCGGGCCGATAACGGCCGCGTCCCTTGCGATAGAAATAGACCGGCGATGAGTGCAGGCGAAACAGGAGACTGGCGGACTCGACCGCCGATGGCGCATGGCCGTAGTAGTCGCCGGCGAACGCGGTGAACTCGAACTCGTCCTGAGGGGCGCACTCCCAGAGGAAGTCGAGGTCGATGCCCTCGGCGGCCCCGTGGGCACGCTGCATCAGATCGGTGGGCGCAGGCTCGGCAAAGCGCAGCATCACGGAAGTGGCCTTGACCTTGGTGCGCTTGCCGCTGGCAGCTTCGACCTGCAGGCTCGAACCTGCGTCAGAAAGCACCGTGCCGGCCTTGAATGCGCCGTCTTCCTCAAACAGGACGTGGGTGCTTGCCATGAAGCGATGCCGGTGCCGCGGCCAACGCCGCCAAGCATCCGATTATAGCCTTTGGCTACAATCAACCTCGGGCCAAATTACCAGGGAGCAAGCCATGGCGATGGATGTCATCGATTACCGGATCGAAGGTCATGAAATGCAGTACGTCGAGGTCGACCTCGACCCGGGCGAGGCCATGGTCGGCGAGGCAGGCAGCCTGATGTACATGGAAGACGGCGTCTCGCTCGAGACGATCTTCGGCGACGGCAGCAGCAGCGGTGGCGGCGGGCGAGCCGGCGGGCTGTTCGGCAAGCTGGTCGGCGCCGGCAAGCGCCTGCTCACCGGTGAGTCGCTCTTCACGACGGTCTATCAGAACCAGTCAAGCCAGATCCGCAAGCTGGGCTTTGCGGCGCCCTATCCCGGCAAGATCCTGGCGATGGATCTGAGCAAGCTCGGCGGCCAGCTGATCTGCCAGCGCGACGGATTTTTATGCGCCGCCCGCGGCGTCTCGCTCGGCATCGCCTTTCAGCAAAAACTCGGCGTGGGCTTTTTCGGCGGCGAGGGCTTCATCATGCAAAAACTCGAAGGCGATGGTCTGGCCTTCGTACACGCCGGCGGCACCGTCATGCGTCGCGACCTGCAGGCCGGCGAGCTGCTGCGGGTCGATACCGGTTGCCTGGTGGCGTTGGCCGGTGGCACCGCTTTCGACATCGAGTATGTCGGCAAGATCAAGACCGCGCTGTTCGGCGGCGAGGGCCTGTTCTTTGCCGTCGTTCGCGGACCGGGCACGGTCTGGCTGCAGTCGCTGCCCTTCTCCAGGCTGGCCTCGCGCATCTTCGCGGCCGCGCCCCAGACCGGCGGCGGCGGGCGGGAGCAGGGTGGGCTGCTTGGACTCGGCGCACTCGGTGGCGGGCTGTCGGGCGTGTTCGGCGGCGACAGCGACGAATAGCACGCCCGCGGGTCAGAGCTGGATGCCGCCCGACACCTCGAGCACTGCGCCGTTCATGTAGCTCGAGTCGTCGGACGCAAGGAAGGCGTAGACCGCGGCGATTTCTTCCGGACGGCCCAGCCGGCCGAGCGGCACCTTCTCGATCATCTTCTGCTTGACCGCCTCGGGCACGGTATCGAGGATCGGCGTCATGACAAAACCCGGGCAGACCGCGTTGACCCGCACACCCTTGGGGCCGAGTTCGCGAGCCCAGGTCTTGGTAAAGCCGATCACGCCGGCCTTGGTCGCCGCATAGTTGGTCTGACCGAAATTGCCGTAAAGACCGACCACCGATGAGGCATTGACGATCGAGCCCGAGCCTTGCGCGGTCATGGTCTCGGCGACCGCCTGGGTGCATTCGAAGACCCCTTTGAGGTTGACCGCGATCACCGCATCGAACTGCGCCGAACTCATCTTGGCGAGCCGCGCATCTTTGGTGATGCCGGCGTTGTTGATCAGGACGTCGATGCGACCCCAGGCCGCCTTCACTTTCTCCACCATCGCGTCGATGGCCAGCCGGTCGGTCACATCGACGACCGCACCGATCGCCTGACCGCCCTGAGCAACAATCGCGGCAACCGCCTGATCGACCCGCTGCTGGCCGATGTCGGAGACGACCACCCGCGCTCCCTCGGCGGCAAATCGAAGGGCAGTCGCCAGGCCAATGCCCTGGGCCGATCCGGTGATGATGGCTACTTTGTCCGTCAGGCGCACGAGAATGAAGCTCCGCTGAGTATCAAAAAGCGGATTTTAACGGGTGAGCGGCCTGCCGCCGCCTCGCCGGATCACCGCGCCGGGTTGTCTTGTGGCGGTTGCTGGCCGAGAATCGGCCGATCACGAGGAGACAGATGCCATGAATGCCCATGAACTGGTGATCCGCAACGCCACCCTGATCGACGGCACAGGTGCCCCCGCCTGCATCGCCGATGTGGCCATCGACGGGCAGACCGTCACGGCGGTGCATCGCCGCGGGCTGGCCTCGATCGAGGGCATCGCGCAGGTCGACCCGGCTTCGATGACTGGTCTTGCTGATCCGGGCGGCGCGCGCGCCTCGGCCGCCCCGGGTCGCGGCCATCGCGAAATCGATGCGCAAGGGTTGCTCTTGACACCGGGCTTCGTCGATATCCATACCCATTACGACGGCCAGGCGATCTGGGATTCGCAGTTGGCGCCCTCCTCGGTCCATGGCGTAACCACCGCGATCTTTGGCAACTGCGGCGTGGGATTTGCACCGCTGCGCCCCGGCGCGGCCGACTTCCTGATCAATCTGATGGAGGGCGTCGAGGACATCCCCGGGACGGTGCTGGCCGAAGGCCTGCCCTTCGACTGGGAGAGCTTTCCGCAATACCTCGATGCGCTCGAGCGACTGCCGCATGTCATCGACATCGGCGCGCAGATGCCGCACTCGGCCCTGCGCTGCTATGCCATGGGCGAGCGCGGTGGCGACCATGCCGAGCAGCCGAGTGCCGACGAGCGCGATCTGATGGCACGCCTGCTCGAAGAAGCGCTGCATGCCGGCGCGCTTGGCCTGACCACCTCCCGCACCACCAAGCACAAGGCCCGCGATGGCCGCCACACGCCGAGCCTGACCGCAAGCGAAGCCGAACTGATGTCGCTGGCCGCCGCGATGCGCCGCGCCGGACGCGGTGTGCTCGAAGTCAACTCCGACTTCGGACCGGGCGAATTCGAGATCCTCGAGCAGGCGGCACGCGTGTCGGGCCGACCGCTCTCGATGCTGCTGATCCAGGTCGACAAGTCGCCGAACCTCTGGCGCGAAACCCTCGACCAGATCCATGCCGCACGGGCCAAAGGGCTCGACATGAACGCGCAGGTCGGCAGCCGGGGCATCGGCGTGCTGCTCGGATTCGAAGCCAGTCTGAACCCCTTTGGCGGCCATCCGGCCTGGCGCGAGGCGCTGTCGGGTCTCAAGCGACCCGAGATCGCCGCCCGCCTGCGGGCCGATGCCGCCTTGCGCCGGCGGCTGATCGACGAGCGCCCCGACAACAACGCCACCCGCTATCTCAGCGGCATGCTGGCACGGGCCTTCGAGATGGCGGCCGTCCCCGACTACGAGCCGGATGCCGCCGATTCGATCAGCGTACGGGCCGCTGCCCGTGGCGTCTCGGTCTGGGAAGTCGCCCTCGATTTGCTGATGGCCGACGACGGCCAGGGCCTGCTGCTGCATCCCTTCGAGAACTACACCGGCGGCGATCTGGAGGTGGTGCGCACCATGCTCGAGGATGCGGCGACGGTGATGGGCATCGGCGATGGCGGCGCGCATGTCGGCACGATCTGCGATGCCAGCGGGCCGACCTTCCTGCTGACCCACTGGAGCCGCGACCGGCGTCGCGGACCGCGCCTGGCCATCGAGCGGCTGGTACGCAAACAGACCCTCGACTCGGCACTCGCCTATGGGTTGCTCGATCGCGGCGTGATCGCCGCCGGCATGCGAGCCGATCTCAACCTGATCGACCTGCCCGCCCTCACACTGCATCGTCCCTTCATGGCCCACGACCTGCCGGCCGGCGGCAAGCGCTTTCTGCAATCGGCGAGCGGCTATCGGCATACCTTCGTGGCCGGCGTCGAGACACTGCGCAACGATCGGCTCACCGGCGCCATGCCGGGCAGGCTGGTGCGGGGCGCGCGCTCGACTCAGACGGCCTGATCGAGGCGCCGCGCTGACGATCGATCAGCGCGGCAAGTCAGGCACGAGGCTCAGCAAAACCCAGGACCGCGTCCATGTAGTCGGCGAAATCCGACAGACCATGGTCGCTGCCCTCGATCACGATCTGGCGTGCGCCCGGATAGAAGGCCACCATCTCGCGCCAGTCGAGCAACTCATCGCCGGTGGCCGCAATCAGCAGATAGCGCTCGGGGCGGGTGATCGCCTGCACCTGCAGGCTCGCCAGCTCATCCAGATGGGATGGCAGCAGCTCGAATGACTGCGACGGGTCGTGAAACTGCGTCTGAGGCCCGAGGTATTTCGCCAGCCCGCTTGCCGGACGGGTGGCCGGGTTGAGCAGCACCGCGCGACAGCCATGACGCTCGGCCAGGCAGGTTGCATAGCAGCCTCCCAGCGAACTGCCGATCAGGGTATCGCCCGGGCCGGGCCCAAAGCGGGACTCGATCAGATCGATCGCGGCGCGCGGCGACACCGGCAGTTGCGGGCAGGCAAACTCGTTGTCGCGACCGAGCTCACGCAGCCGCTCGGCGAGCAGCCGAGCCTTGAAGGACGACGGCGATGAGCGAAAGCCGTGCAGGTAGATCAGCACGATGCGTTCAGCAGGAGGCGCTCATCACGCGACGTTCAGGACGATGGCTGCGCGCGGCGCTGCAGCGCATCGAGCAGGCGCTGATGCACCCCCCCGAAGCCACCATTGCTCATGACCAGCACCCGGTCGCCGGCGCGGGCCTGCATCACCACATCGGCCACCAGCGCGTCGAGTTCGGTGTGAACACGCGCCTTGCCGCCCAGGGGCGCGAGCGCTTCGGACGCATCCCAGCCCAGACCGCCGGCAAAGCAGAAACTCTGATCGGCCCCGGCCAGACTGCCTGCGAGCGCGGCCTTCACCGCGCCGAGCTTCATGGTGTTGGAGCGCGGCTCAAGCACCGCGAGGATGCGCTCACCCGGGCCCAACCGGGCGCGCAGACCCTCGATCGTGGCGGCAATCGCGCTTGGATGATGCGCAAAATCGTCAATGACAGTCACGCCTGCCACCGCACCGCGCACCTCCAGGCGACGCTTGACGCCGCCGAATCGGGACAGTGCCTCGATCGCCTCGCCGGGCGGCACGCCCGCATGCTCGGCGGCAGCCATAGCGGCAATCGCATTCGAGCGGTTGTGCCGGCCGGCCAGCGGCAGGCGACAGCGCCCAAGCAAGGCCTCGCCGCGCTTCACATCGAATTCGGTGGCATCGGCCGATTCGGTTACCGCTGCCTCGTGCCAGCCGCCAGGCGCATCAAACTCGACCCGTTCGCTCCAGACGCCGCGCGCCAGCACCCGGGCGAGTGCCGCTTCGCCACCATTGACCACCAGCCTCCCACGGCCCGGGACGGTGCGTACAAGATGATGAAATTGCGTCTCGATCGCCGCAAGATCCGGGAAGATGTCGGCATGATCGAACTCGAGGTTATTCAGAATCGCGGTCATCGGACGGTAATGCACGAACTTCGACCGCTTGTCGAAAAACGCGGTGTCGTATTCGTCGGCCTCGATCACAAAGGGCGAATCCGGCGCACCCAGGCGGGCTGAAAAAGGGAAATTGATCGGCACGCCGCCGATCAGAAACCCGGGCGCACGACCGGTCGCCTCGAGAATCCAGGCCAGCAGCGAGGCGGTGGTGGTCTTGCCGTGGGTGCCAGCCACACCCAGCACCCAACGGCCGGCCAGCACCGACTCGGCCAGCCATTGCGGCCCGGACACATAGCGCTGGCGCGCATCCAGAATCGCTTCCATCAGGGGATTGCCGCGCGAGACCACGTTGCCGATCACCCAGACGTCGGGCGACAGCTTCAATTGCGAGGCGTCGAATCCTTCGATCAGGTCGATGCCGAGTGCGCGCAGCTGGTCGCTCATCGGCGGATAGACATTGGCGTCGCAACCGGTGACCCGGTGCCCCGCCTCGCGGGCGATCGCCGCCAGCCCGCCCATGAAGGTGCCGCAGATGCCGAGGATATGAAGGTGCATGGGGAGTCGATTCTACCGTCGGATACACTCGATGCGGTCTGCTCTGCCGAACACCATGCCTGACGCCACCGCTCAACCCGGCCCTGTTCTTCCTGTTCCCGGCCCGATCCCGAGACCGCCTGGTACGCCCGAGACCGGAAGCCGGCCGCCCGGCGAGCCGCTGCGCCAGGAACTGGCGCTGGCTGCAGCCAGACTCGTGGCCGATACCGGGCTTGATTACGCGAGCGCCAAGCGCAAGGCCGCCCAGGAGCTGCTCGACGGGCGCCCCCTGCCGCGAGGCCAGTTGCCCGACAACCTCGAGATCGACGAGGCCCTGCGCGAGCATCTCGAACTCTTCGACCCCGAGCATGCGCAGCGGGTCTGGCGGATGCGCCGCGCGGCGCTCTCTCTGATGCAGCGTCTGGCGGCCTACCAGCCCTACCTCACCGGCGCAGTCTGGAAGGGCATCGTCGCCGAACATGCACCGATCCACCTGCAACTCTTTCATGACGACGTCAAAGCCGTTCAAATCGACCTGCTCAACGACGGCCTTGACTTCGAGGTCGGCGAGTTGCCGCACTTTCGCGATGCCAGCCGGGGGGAGGTGGAGGCATTGCGACTCGACTGGCAACGCGAGCCGGTCGTGATCTCGCTCTATCGCCACGACGATCTTCGCGGCGCGCTGCGCGCAATGCCCCCCGAACGGGGTACTGCCATCGACGTCGAGCGCCTGATCGACGCCACCACACTGTGAAAGCACCATGAACAACGACTACCCCAACCGATACCGGCGAAACAAAATCATTGTCGGGGCCGTGGGGCTCGCGGCGATCGGGCTGGGCGCCTCGACCTCCTGGCGCCGCCTGCGTTCGACCGCACCTGACGATGCCGTTGCCCGCTTTTATGCCATGTCGTTGCCCGACGCTGCAGGGCAGCCTTTCGCGTTCTCGGGTCTGGCTGGCCGTCCGCTGGTGGTGAACTTCTGGGCCACCTGGTGCCCACCCTGCGTTGAAGAAATGCCGGAGTTGTCAGCGCTTTACTATGAACGGGCGCCGCTTGGCCTGAAAATGATCGGCATCGGCATCGACTCGCCCGCCCGGATCGCGGACTTCTCGGCCCGCACGCCGGTGTCCTATCCGCTGGTCGTGGCCGGCATGGGCGGCACCGACCTTGGCCGCGAGTTCGGTAACGCAGCCGGGGTGTTGCCCTACACCGTCTTGATTGACGCGTATGGCCGCATTATTTTTCGCATCGTCGGCCGACTGAAGCTCGACACATTGCGCCAACAGCTGACAGCACTTGGCTGACTCGGGTCGCCCGACTGTCATCTCCCTGTCGCACTGGACAGATTTATCAAAACTAGCGCACAATCCGCGCCAACTTCGGCAAACCTGCTCTGATTTTCATGGACAAGACGGTCTGGGTGCTGCACGGCCCCAACCTCAATCTGCTGGGAACGCGAGAGCCCGGCATTTACGGATCGACCACCCTGGCCCAGATCGACACGATGCTGGCTGAGGTCGGCGCGGCGAGCGGCGTGCGTGTCGAGTCCTTTCAGAGCAACGCCGAAGGCGCGCTGGTCGACCGCATCCAGTCAGCCCGCGACAACCAGATTGCTTTCATCATCATCAATCCTGCTGCTTACACGCATACAAGTGTCGCGATCCGCGATGCGCTTGCCGCGGTTGCGATTCCTTTCATCGAGGTTCATCTGTCCAATGTCCATCAGCGGGAACCTTTCCGTCATCATTCC
>CAMCXH010000140.1 GCA_945883285.1 Bordetella parapertussis
ATCGGGCGACTGGACCGACTGCAGTCCGACCCTGATGGGCGGCTTTCACGAGGGTCTCGATATCGGCCTGGACCGGCGTGCGCCGGTCGACTGGGCGCTTTATCAGCGCCGCGGTATCTTCCGTTACAGCGGCACCATCCGCGATGTCATCATCGACTCAAGCAGCTTCGCGCCCGGTTCGGCCTATGCACAGGGTTGAACGCTGTTACGCCAGAAACCACCACCCTTCAACCCCACACACTCTCTCTGCTTGATTCCTCCAGGACCTGCAAACCATGACCAAACCTGAATCCAGACTGTCGCTGATCACCTCCTCCCATCGCCGCAGCGTGCTGGCTGCGCTGGGTGCCCTTGGCACCGCATTGGCCACGCCCGCCGCCCGCGCCCAGTCCGCCTGGCCGGCTGGCAAGCCGATCCGCCTGGTCATTCCAAGCGGCCCCGGCGGCGGCGCCGACATCTTCAGCCGATTCATGGCCGAGTGGCTCAGCAAGGAGCTCGGCACCAATGTCGTGGTCGACAACAAACCCGGCGCGACCGGCATGGTCGCCACCGCAGAAGTCGCCCGCGCCGCGCCCGACGGCTATACCCTGCTGGTGAGCTTCACCGCTGCCACGGTTGCCAACAAGCTGCTGATGCTCAAGCCGCCGGTCGATCCGCTCTACGACATCACACCGATTGCCCGCATTGGCGGCGGCGGCGGCAACATGATCGTGGTCAACCCCGACTTGCCGGTCAAAAACTTCAAGGAGCTGGTCGAGCTGGCCAAGACCCGCAAGGACATGAGTTATGCCTCCTGGGGCATCGGCTCGGGCGGTCATCTTGTCATGGAAGGGCTCGAAAACCAGGCCGGAGTCAAATTCAATCACGTGCCCTACAAGACGGTCTCCCAGATTCCGCCCGATGTCATCTCGGGCGTGATCCCGATCGCCACCATCGACTCGGCCACGCCGATGCCCTTCATCCGCTCCGGCCGCCTGCGACCCATCGGCACGTTGTCGTTGGAGCGGCTGCCGCAGATTCCGGATGTCCCGACCCTGAACGAGCAGGGCTTCAAGGTTGATGCCATTCCCTGGTATGGGATGTTCGGGCCCAAGGGTTTGCCCCGCGACATCGTCGAGCGGCTCAATGCCACGGTCAATCGCTGGATGACCTTGCCCGAGACGGTCGAGTTCATGAACCAGAAACAGAACCAGTCGGCACCCAAGCCGCTCTCGATCCCGGAATTCGAGCGGCTCATACAAGCCGATCTGGTGAGCTGGAAACGGCTGATCGACCTGGCCGGCGTCAAGCCGGAATAAGTACTGGACAGGGTGAAAAGGGGGGCGCAAGCCCCCCCACCATCAGGCTGCCAGACGCTTTTCCAGCAGGGCCTTGGTTTCGGTCAGCTGGTGCGGCAGGCCATTGGCCAGCATGCCGAAGAGCTCGGCGTGCAACTCAAACTCGCGCAGCCACTGGGCCTTGTCGATCGAGGTGATCTTGTCGAAGTCGGTGCGCGAAAACTCCAGGCCGCCCCAGCTCAGGTCTTCATAGCGCGGGGTGGTGCCGAAGACATGCTCGATGCCGCCGGCCTTGCCTTCAATGCGGCCGATCATCCACTGCAGCACCCGCATGTTCTCGCTGTAGCCCGGCCAAACAAACTGGCCCTGCTCGTTGGTGCGGAACCAGTTGACGCAGAAGATCGCCGGCAATTTGGCCTTCGCAGCCTCAAGCCGATGACCGAGATCGAGCCAGTGGCGGAAGTAGTCGGCCATGTTGTAGCCGCAAAACGGCAGCATCGCGAACGGGTCACGACGCACGATGCCCTGCGCGCCGGCCTGCGCCGCGGTGGTCTCGGAGCCCATGGTCGCGGCCATGTAGACGCCCTCGACCCAGTCGCGGGCCTGGGTGACCAGCGGCACGGTGGTCGAGCGACGACCGCCGAAGATGAAGGCATCGATCGGCACGCCCTCGGGATCGTCCCACTGCGCGTCGATCACCGGATTTTGCGAGGCTGCCACGGTAAAGCGGGCATTCGGATGCGCGGCCTTGCGGCCGTTCTTGCCGTCGGCAGGCGTCCAGTCCTTGCCCTGCCAGTCGATCAGGTGAGCCGGCGCTTCTTTGGTCATGCCCTCCCACCAGACGTCGCCGTCATCGGTCAGCGCGACATTGGTGAAGATCACATTGCTCTTTAACGACGCCATGCAATTGAAATTGGTCTTGTCGTTGGTGCCGGGGGCCACACCGAAATAGCCGGCCTCGGGGTTGATCGCATGCAGCCGGCCGTTGGCCTGCGGCTTGATCCAGGCGATGTCGTCGCCGATGGTGGTGACCTTCCAGCCGTCAAAGCCCTTGGGCGGGATCAGCATGGCGAAGTTGGTCTTGCCGCAGGCCGACGGAAAGGCCGCTGCCACGTGGTACTTCTTGCCCTCAGGCGAGGTCACACCGAGGATCAGCATGTGCTCGGCCAGCCAGCCGATGCCGCCTGCGGCGACGTCCTGGCGGCCCATGTTCGAGGCAATCCGCAGGGCAAAGCACTTCTTGCCGAGCAGCGCATTGCCGCCATAGCCCGAGCCATACGACCAGATCTCGCGGGTCTCCGGGTAATGGACGATGTATTTGGTGGCATTGCAGGGCCACGCCACGTCTTTTTCGCCGGCGGCCAGCGGCTTGCCAACGGTATGCACGCAAGGCACGAAACCGCCATCCTGACCCAGCACATCGAACACCGCGCGGCCCATGCGGGTCATGGTGCGCATGCTGACGACCACATAGGGGCTGTCCGAAATCTCGACGCCGATGTGAGCGATCGGCGAACCGATCGGGCCCATCGAGAAGGGGATGACATACATCGTGCGCCCGCGCATGCAGCCCTCGAAGAGGCCGGCCAGGATCTGGCGCATCTCGGTGGGATCGGTCCAGTTGTTGGTCGGGCCCGCGTCTTCCTTGCGCTGCGAACAGATATAGGTGCGGTCTTCGACCCGTGCCACATCGGTCGGATCGGACCAGGCCAGGTAGGAGTTGGGGCGCTTGACCGGATCGAGCTTGCGCAGGGTGCCGGCAGCAACCATTTCGGCGCAAAGACGCTCATATTCCGCCTGCGAACCGTCTGCCCAGACAACGCGTTCGGGCCGGGTGAGCGCAGCGATCGAGGCCACCCAGTTGATCAGGCGCTCATGCCTGACATAGTCGGGGGCCTGCGCAAGCGACGATGGCGCTGCGGCGACGTGAGTGTTCATGAAAACTCCGATGCGATGTGGTCAGTCTCTTGTGGCATCGCCCCGCAACCGTCGACGCTGAATCGACCTGATCTGCGGGCCTTGCCGCCAGCAACGCCGGATGCGCTGCTGAAAAATAAGTTTTCAGTTGCCCCTGAACTGCCCCTGCCACCGGCCCGAATCATGCCGCCGGGCACCGGGCCAATCCTCTGCAGCGAACCGATGATTTTACACCGCTGACCGCGTCTGAGCCAAGCCGGCACAAGCACCGCAGACTCAGTCGGTGCGCAAAGGTGCCACAGGCCGACACGCTCGCGCTTGATGAAAGTCACGGCCAGTCAATTTGCTGCCGCCCGATTTGGTCCTCGCAATCCTTTGCGCTAATGTCGTCGGGTGACTCTGCCCCCGCCCGATCTCCTGCTGGCCGCTGCTGACAACGGCCAATCACTCCCCCCGCGGCCCGCTGACCGCGCCGAATCCGCCGACATCGATCAGGCCTTCGCGATCCAGGCGGCGATCGGCGCGCTGCGGCGCAGCCGGGGCGATACGCCGGTCGGCTACAAGATCGGCTTTACCAACCGGCTGATCTGGCCCCTTTATGGCGTGCAGCAGCCGATCTGGGGGCCGGTCTGGCAGACCACTCTGCACGACATGGCCGATGCCCGGGCAAGCATCAGCCTCGCCCGGCTGGCCGAGCCGCGTCTGGAGCCCGAGATCGTGATCGGTCTGACCGACTCGCCGCCGCCCCACGCCGATGCCTCAACGCCCGACGCACTCGCCGCGCTGCTCGCCTGCATCGGCTGGGTTGCACCGGGCTTCGAGGTGGTTCACAGCATCTGGCCGAACTGGCGCTTCAATGCGGCGCAGGCGATCGCCGCCCAATCGCTGCACGCCGGACTGTGGGTCGGCCCGCGGGTCGAGCGCTCGGCGCTCGGCACCGACCCGGCCGGCGCGTTGAGCGGCCTGCGACTGAGCCTGTCCTGTCAGGGCGAACCAGTCGCACGAGGTAGCGGCGCCGATGTACTCGACGGCCCGGTCCAGGCGCTCGGCCATCTGGTCGCAGGCCTGGCAGCCCGCGGCGAACGCATCGCCGCCGGCAGCGTCATCACCACCGGCACGCTTACCGATGCCCAGCCGCTGGCAGCCGGCCAGCACTGGCGCAGCGCGATCGACGGCGTGCCGCTGTCGGGGCTTTCACTGACGGTGACCGCATGATCATCGACGCCGCCGCGATCGAAGCCACCGCCGCCCGGATCGCGCCCTGGGTCCGTGTCACGCCGACAATCGACGTCGAGCTCGCGGGGCGCGCGGTCGAATTCAAACTCGAATGTCTGCAGGTCTCTGGCACCTTCAAGGCACGCGGGGCCTTCGAGCGGCTGTTGCGTGCCCGCGAAACCGCGCAGGCCCAGGGCCTGCCGGCGCCGCAGCGGGTGGTCGCTGCCTCGGGCGGCAACCACGGCATCGCGGTGGCACTGGCCGCCGCACGGCTGGGCATGGCCGCCGACATCTTCGTGCCGAGCACCTCGCCTGCCGCCAAGCTCGATCGCCTGCGTGCGCTCGGCGCCATCGTGCATGCGCAAGGCAATGAATATTCCGAAGCACTGGCCGCAAGCCAGTCATTTGCCGAGCAGCAGGGCGCGCTGGTCTCGCATGCCTACGACCAGTTCGACACGCTCACCGGCCAGGGCACGCTGGCCCGCGAATGGCTGCGCCAGTCGCCGCATCTCGATGTGATGCTGGTGGCGGTCGGCGGCGGCGGCCTGATCGGCGGCATCGCCGCCTGGTTCGACGCACAGGCAAGTGCCGGGCACCGTGTGCCAAGATTGATCGCGGTCGAATCCGAGGGCTGCCCCACGCTGAACGCCGCGCTGGCTGCCGGTCGCATCGTCGAGATCCAGCCGTCCGGGCTTGCCGCCGACTCGCTTGGCGCGCGGCGCGTGGGCGAACTGATGTTCCCGTTCGCGCAGCGCCAGGTCACGCAAAGCGTGCTGGTGAGCGATGCCGCGATCCGCGATGCGCAGGCGCTGCTGTGGCGGCAGATGCGCATTGCCACCGAGCCCGGCGGGGCTGCCGCACTGGCCGCACTCGCCGGCGGCGCCTTCATGCCGGCCCCTGACGAGCGGGTCGGCGTGCTGGTCTGCGGGGCCAATGTCGATCTTCGAATGCTCGCCGATACCCTGGATCAACCGGCGCGCTGACGCCCGGTCGGTCATCGCCAATACCCTCAGACGACACATCGACGGTCACCGCCATGGACTGCACACGTTTTTTTGCCCCTGATTACGCCGAATCACGCCAGCGTCTGATCGCCGGCGCCCGCGCCCTCGCACCGCGCCATGGCGTGTGCATCGATTCGCGGGCCATCGATGCACGTGGCCCGGCCAACGAGACGCTCGCGCTCGACTTCGTGATCTTCGGTGCGCGACGGCCCCGCAATGTGCTGGTGATCTCGAGCGGCACCCATGGGGTGGAGGGCTTTTGCGGCAGCGCAGTCCAGCACTATCTGATCGAGGCGGTGCTGCCCACTCTGACGCTCGGGCCGCAGACCGCGGTCGTGCTGCAGCATGCCAACAATCCCTACGGCTTTGCCTGGCAACGGCGCGTCAACGAATCGAATGTCGACTTCAATCGAAACTTTCGCGACGACTTTGATGCCGATCTGTGCGATCCCGATTATGTTCGCCTGCACGACGATCTGAATCCGACCAGCCTCGCGCCCGACGCCGAGGCCGCCAGCCAGGCGCGCATCGCGGCCTACATTGCCGAGCATGGCGAGCGGCGCTTTCAGCAGGCCGCGATCGGCGGCCAGTACCGCTATCCGCGCGGCATGCAGTTTGGCGGCGCCCGCCTCGAGCAGGGGGCAGCCCATCTGCTCGCGCTGATCACCGAACATCTGGCCGCTGCCAGCACCGTCCTGTGGCTCGACTTCCATACCGGTCTGGGCGCGTTCGGCGAGTGCGAGCTGGTGACCGGCGCCACGATCGACAGCGAGTGTTACCGGTTTTCGAATCAGGTCTGGCAGGGCTGCGTGAAGTCGGCCAACTCGGGCGAATCGGTCTCGACGCCGCTCAACGGACTGCTCGACCGCGGCATCGAGCGCAGCTTGCCGTCAGGCTGTCGCCTGGCCTTTGCCTATCCCGAGTACGGCACCTACGAGCCGGCGCGAGTGATGCGGGCAACCCGCAACGACAACTGGCTGCACAATCACGGTGACCTGCACGACCCGACCGGACGCGCCATCAAGGCGGAAATGCTCGAAAGCTTCAATCCCGCCAGCGCAACCTGGCAGCAACAGGTGGTCCAGACCGGCGCCCGGCTGGTCGATCAGGCGCTCGAGCATCTGCCGGGCGCAAGCAGACGGTCTGCCTGAGCCCTGTGCGGCCAGGCGGTCGGCCTGCCGGCGCGGTTTGCAACCTCGGCCGGTTCGACTGCCACCGGATGTTGGATGAATTGCACGCTTGTCCGCCACAGGCAGCCGTCGATCAAAAATTGTTCGTGCGTGCACGACGACGAACGCATACGATGAGGTTTCATACTGACAGTCGCAGCGTCGCCCGGACGCCGGCCAGTCGGTCAAGACCCAAGATGGCTGAACTCTCCCCGTCGCAACGCACCGCCTCAACCGCCCGTTTCCTGCTGGGCACCGGCTCGCTGGTGGCTCTCGAAGCCATGTGGCAGGGCTCGGTTGCGCGCACCCTCTTGGCCAGCGCCGTACTGGCCATGGGCGGGACGCTGCTGTTTTTCGCCAAGCGAGCCGACTGAGCCCTTCGCCGCAGCGCGGCTCGATCGAGCCGCCCGCCACAGCGCCCATCGAGCCCGCCCGCGCCTCTCCCACCGATCCGCATCGCTGAGCGCATGGACTTCCAGGCGATCAGGGTCGACCGTTTCCCGATCGATTCCGAGCTCACCGATACCGGCAACGTCGGCCCCGACCTGTCGGCCGCGACCCATGCCTACCTGGCCACGCCGCGCGCGCTGGTCTGGCGCCAACCCTCGCCCGACTGGTCGCTCTTCGTCCTGCTGCTGCCACTGGCCTCGCGTCTTTCGCTGATGGCCAATCCCATCTTCGGTCAGCTCACCCGCGACTGGGGCCACTCGATCCGCTTCATCGGGGTCGATCGACATCAGTGCATCTATGACTTTCGCAGCCTGCTGACCGATGTCACCCTGCGCCGGCTGGTCGCCTCGCTCGCCCGCTGGCTGCACGACGACGAAGCCCACCCGGGACTGCCGATGCGCGCCGCCGAGACCGCCACCCTCGATGTGCTGTTTGCCGCGCTCGGCGAGAACATGCTCACCATCCTGGAGGCTCGGCGCGACGACTGGGGCGCACATCTCGCGCGTGAGCACCGCCTCGAACCGCAGGCGCCCGGCAGCCTCTTCGATCGGCCGTCGCGCTATCCCGACTTCATGGCGCAGTTGCACCAGGCGCTGCGCCAGGAGCTGATCGATGTCGCCTTCTATGGCAGGGTTCTGCGCTCGATCGACCTGCGCGAGGCCGCCGCCGAACAGCGAATTGCCGCGCTCCTCGAAGGTACGCTCGAGCCAGTGACACTGGTCAAGCTCGGTCGCAGCCGTGCCGGCCAGCATCTGGGCTGCTACAACTGGCTGCTGACCGGCCAGGGGCATGCCACCCAGCGTGCCTACGTGCTGGGCAAGCTGCCGGCCTTTGCGCAGTTCTTTGCCGAGACGCTGATCAATGCGCAGGCGCGACCCCGCTCGGGGCTGGTCGCCGCGGCCGAACACGAGCGGCGCGCAGCGCTGCTGCGCCCGGACGATGCTCGCGAAGCCCTGCGCCAGGCCATCGACTCGGGCCAGGACCGCTGGGTGATCGAGACGCTGTCGGCCCACTTCGGCGTCGAACACAATGTGCTGCGGGCGCTTTGGCGCCACTGCCCGACCGCACTCGGCGCGCCGCCCACCTGGCATCTGAAGGAAATCCTGTTGCGGCTCAACGAACTGCCCGAGCGGGCCTGGCCGCGCGATGACAGGCAGTGGCTCGACCTGGCCAGCCGCGCGGTGCCGACCCTGGCGGAATAGACCGGGCTGGTGAACCGGCCTGATGAACGAACCGGGCTGGTGAACCGGCCTGATGAACGAACCGGCCTGGTGAACCGGCCGGTGGACGACCCTGGCGGAGGCAGGGCAGCGCGCTCAGCGCCGCCCAAGGTTCATCCAGATGACCGAGCCGACCACCAGAAATGCACCGAGCACCTGAATCGGCGCGATGGTCTGACCCAGCACCGCCCAGGCGATCACCATCGACGCCACCGGCTCGATATTGAGAACCGGCGCGGTATTGACCGCCCCCATCCGAGGCACCAGCACATACATCGCGGTAAAGGCCGAGCCGTAGAGCAGCGACAGGAGCGCCAGACCGGTCCAGCCGGCGGCATCGACCGGCCAGGCAAACCCGTCGGTCGCGATGCCTGCCGCGCTCACCACCAGCGCCACCACACCCATGGTCCAGACCGTCCTGACCCGCCCGTCAATGGCATTGAGCCAGCGGGTCGTCAGCAGCAGCACGGTGGCAAACGACACCGAGGCAGCCAGGCCAAAGCCGACGCCCGCCGCAAAACGAAGCGGGTCAGCAAGCGATCGGCCTGACGATGCCAGCACACCGGGAATGTCGAGGGCAAGCACCAGTCCGACCAGAATCACCGGCATCGCACGGCCGGTGCGCCGCGCCGGGCGCTCGCCGGTGGTGGCCCATGACAGCAGCGCCAGCACGATCGGAAAGGTATTGAAGGTCAGCAGCGCGAGCGCCACCGGAATTCGCGAGACCGCCGAATAAAGGCTGAAACTCTGCAGCGACAGGATCAGGCCGACAATCAGGGCGTGGCGTCGCGATGCCAAGGGCAGCGCCGCCGACACACCCGCCAGACGCAGCAGCAGCATCACGCCGACCACGGTCACCACCGAACGCACCGAGACCGCGGTGATGACGCTGACGCCATGGTCGAAGGCCAGCCGCGCGGCGACATGGTTCGAGGCAAAGACCACCGCCAGACAGGCGACCACGGCAATCGCCAGGGCGTGCGGCAGGGGTTGGCTCATCGCGATCGGACGACCTGCGCCGGGCTAGTCATTCCAGCCTCGAAGGCGACCCAGCAGTCGATAGACCCCGCCCAGCAGCAGCACGGTCGAGGCCATCCGGGTGATGTGAAAGGCGGTCACCACCGGTACGCCGAGCTGCAGAATCTTGGCGGTCAGCGCCATCTCGGCGATCCCGCCGGGCGAGGTCGCCAGCACCATGGTGGCCAGCGGAATTCCGGCGGGCTCGGCAATCAGCAGAGCAAACACCGAAGACAAACCGATACCGATCAGGGTGCTCACCGCGACCACTGCCAGAAGCCTCGGCGCAGCCGAGAAAAAGCCC
>CAMCXH010000141.1 GCA_945883285.1 Bordetella parapertussis
ATCACCTGCCTGCCATTCCGCCTTCTCCAGTCCGGTGGAGCTGCTTGAATTCCTCGACCGGCTGCGCGCACTCTCCGGCGGCAAGCCGGTTGGCTTCAAGCTGTGTATCGGCCACCCATGGGAGTTCCTCGGCATCGTCAAGGCCATGGTGGAGACGGGGCTCCGGCCGGACTTCATCGTCATCGATGGCAAGGAGGGCGGCACCGGTGCGGCGCCAGCCGAATTCATCGACCGTGTCGGCATGCCGATGCGTGAAGGGCTGATGCTCGTGCATGACACGCTGGTCGGCATGAATCTGCGCTCGCAGATCAGGCTGGGTGCGGCCGGCAAGCTCACCAGCGCATTCGATATTGCCCGCACCATGGCGATGGGCGCCGACTGGTGCAACAGCGCCCGCGGTTTCATGTTCGCGGTCGGATGCATCCAGGCCATGAACTGTCACACCGGCAGATGCCCTACCGGCGTCACCACTCAGGATCCGGCCCGACAGCGCGCGCTGGTGGTCCCCGACAAGGCCGATCGGGTGTTCAATTTTCACGAGAACACCCTCAAAGCGCTGGCCGAACTGATTGCGGCCGCCGGACTCACGCACCCTTCGCAACTGCGCCTGGACCACATCATGCGCCGGATCACACGTTCGGAAATCCAGCTGATGTCGACGATCTACCCAACGCTCAAGGGCGGCGAACTGCTGGGAGGGATTCCTGACCGGCCGGTTTACAAGGCCTTCTGGGCGCAGGCGCGCCCTGACAGTTTCTCGCCTGACTCGGCGCCCAGGCCCGCCCCGCACTTCTTCTGAGGTCATCCCGACCAGTACCGGCTGCGCTGCCTTTCCCGGCGCGGGCGAACCGGCTCAAGCTGCGGGCGGCGCGGTATCGACGAAAGCGTGCCGGGTCGAGAGCTTCTCGCTCAGTGCTGCCAGATTAGGGTGGCGCGTTCGCCAGTCGATCTGCGCAAAGCGGAAGTCGAGGTAGCCGAGTGCGCAACCTACGGCGATATCGGCGAGCGTATAGCGTCCATCGCAGCAAAAGGCCCGGTCGCCCAGGCCATTCGACATCGACGCCAGCGCGGCATCGACCTTGGCGAGTTGCCGGTCGATCCAGGCCTGGCTGCGCTGGGCTTCGGTACGCTGCGAATACTCGATGCGCACCATGACGAGCGCATCGAGCAGTCCGTCGGCAAGCGCCTCCCAGCAGCGAACCTCAACCCGCGAGCGGCCGCTTGGCGGAATCAGACGATGAATCGGCGTGACGGTATCGAGGTATTCGACGATGACACGCGAGTCGAAGACCGCGGCGCCGTCATCGGTCACCAGTGTCGGCACCTTGCCCAGCGGATTGGATTGGCCAATGGCGCTCGTTGCTGACCACACATCCTCACGCACGAACTCGTAATCGATCTTCTTTTCGGCGAGTACGACGCGAACTTTGCGCACAAAAGGGCTGCCGTCTGAGCCGATCAGCTTCATCATCTCGGTTCGCTTGAGAGGGAGTAGGGGCGCCAATATATCGTAAAGGCGCTTGCGGATCCTTGCCTGCCGGGGTGCTAGCATCGGACCCATCATGAGTGATACCCCTACCGATTCTTTCGATCCGGGCTTCTTCCAGCTCGATGCCCTGTCTTCGCTGGATGGCCGTTATGCCGGCAAGGTGGCCGCCTTGCGACCATTGCTGTCGGAGGCCGCCTTCATTCGTCATCGGGTCCTGGTCGAGATCGAATGGCTGATCGGGCTGTCTGATCTCGGACTGCCCGAGCTGCCGGCGTTTTCAAAGCCCGCGCGAGCGCGGCTGCGAGATGTGGCAGCCGGTTTTTCGCTGCCCGATGCCGCGCGGGTCAAGGCCATCGAGGCGGTGACCAATCATGATGTCAAGGCGGTCGAATATTTCCTGAAGGAACGCGTCAGGGGGGATGCCGAGCTCGAGCCGGCGGCCGAGTTTATCCATTTCGCCTGCACGTCCGAGGACATCAACAACACCTCGCACGCGCTGATGTATGGCGCTGCCCGCGATTCGGTGCTGCTGCCCGCGCTCGATGCAGTGATTGCGTCGCTTCGCGCCATGGCCCATGCGAATGCCGATCTGCCCATGTTGTCGCGCACTCACGGGCAACCGGCCACGCCGACCACACTCGGCAAAGAACTGGCTAACGTTGTTGTTCGTTTGCGCACGGCGCGTGAGCGGATCGCGGCGGTCAAGCCGCGCGCGAAGATGAATGGTGCAGTCGGCAATTACAACGCGCACATGGCGGCTTATCCCGAGATCGACTGGGAGGCCTTTGCCAAAGGCGTGGTCGAAGGTCCGCTTGGCCTGAGCTTCAATCCCTGGACCATCCAGATCGAACCGCACGACTGGATGGCCGAGCTCTTTGACGCCCTCGCGCGTGCCAACACCATCATGCTCGACCTTGATCGTGACATCTGGGCTTATGTCTCGCTCGGGTATTTCCGTCAGCGTCTGAAGGCCGGCGAGATCGGCTCATCGACCATGCCGCACAAGGTCAACCCGATCGACTTCGAAAATTCCGAAGGCAATCTCGGGATTGCCAATGCGCTGCTGCGTCATCTGTCCGACAAGCTGCCGATCTCGCGCCTGCAGCGCGACCTGACCGATTCCACCGCATTGCGCAATGTCGGTGTGGCCTTTGGTCATACGCTGCTGGCCTGGGATGCCTGTCTGCGGGGTCTGGGTAAACTCGAAGTCGATGCGCTCCGCCTGGCCGCTGATCTCGATGCCTGTTGGGAAGTGCTCGCCGAGCCGGTTCAGACCGTCATGCGCCGCTATGGCGTGCCGAATCCCTATGAGCAGCTCAAGGAGTTGACCCGCGGCAAAGGCATCAACGCCGAGGCGCTTGCGGCGTTTGTCGATCAGTTGCCGATTCCGCCGCAGGCCAAGGCGAGGCTGCGGGCGCTGACGCCGGCGGCCTATATCGGCCGTGCGGCCGACCTCGCTCGTCGGGTTTGATCATCGGGTACTGAAGGTGGGCAGTGCCAGATTGTGTCGGGACTGCTAAGATCCCGCCTTTTAAACCGGAGTTGCCATGAAGTCATTGTTTGCGGCTGTCGCCGTTGCTGCAGCCCTGCTGCCCCTGAGCTCACACGCTCAATTTGCCAAGCCCGAAGATGCGATCAAGTATCGTCAGTCGGCTTATACAGTGCTCGGCGCCCACTTCGGCCGTCTTGGCGCGATGGTCAATGGTCGAATTCCTTACGATGCCAAGCTTGCTTCCTACAATGCTTCGCTGGTGTCCACATTGGCGCATCTGCCGGGACCCGCGTTCGGACCCGGTACCGAGACCGGTCTGAACACCCGCGCCAAGGCAGAGATCTGGAAGGAGCCTGCCAAGTTCCAGGCGGCCTACGACAAGATGGTCGATGCGACCAGCAAACTGCCGGCTGCAGCCGGTGACCCGGCCGCTCTCAAGGCCGCCTTCGGTACGGCCGCCGCCACCTGCAAGGGCTGCCACGACGATTTCCGTCGCGAATAATTCCGGCGCAGACCCGAATGCGGTCGATGGGCCGCAGTCGGGTCATTCGGTTCATCGGCCCTGGGCGAGGCCGAGGCTCACCGATTGCTCAGTGGCAATTCTGCCCAGTGGCAACTCAATCAGACAGTAATGAGCCAGGCGACCAGCGCCGCACAGACGCTCGCAATGATCAGCGCTCGCAACCGCATCGCAAGGTTGTCCGGCGAACTCTGATGGGGGCTCGACAGCAAGGCGTCGCCGGTGATCATCGGACCGATCAGGTCCTGCTTGAGCCGCAGTCGGTAGTAGACGATCGCCGCAACATGCAGCACGACCAGTGCAATCAGAATATTTTCATTGCGGCGATGCCAGGTGGTCAGCAGGCTGGAGAGCGCGCTACTGACGTGACGTGAGAGCGGCCCTTCGAAGGCGATGTCGTCATTGGTGAAAAGGCCCGAACTCGCCTGAAACAGCAGGGCTGCGAGTATTGCCAGCACCGACAGCGCGCCGAGCGGATTGTGCCCAGGGCCATGCGAGGCGCCGCGCAGGTAGGCGATGATCGATCCCGGGCCGCGCACGAATGCGGTAAAGCGTGAATAGCCGCCGCCGGCAAATCCCCAGACCAGACGAAACAGCAGCAGTGCGAGCACCGCATAGCCCAGGCGCCCGTGCCAGTCCATATTGCCGAGCTTGACGCTCACGAAAGAGCCGGTCACCAGAGCGGCCAGTGTCCAGTGGAAAAGTCGGGTCGGCAGATCCCAGACGCGAACTTTGAAAGCGGTAGCGGACACGGTGGCGGCGGTTTGACGGCAGGCGCTGGGCCGGTCGTTACTCGAAGAGGTCGGCGAACTCGGGATGGCGCTGTTTCCAGACCCGCACATAGGAGCACAGCGGATCGATGCGCAAGCCCGATGCTCGGGCATGATCGACTGCGGTCTGAACCAATGCTGCGGCGATGCCACGACCTTCAAGCTCGCGCGGCACGCCGGTGTGATGGATCCGCATGACTTGGCCGTCGAGCCTGTAATCGAGTTCGGCGCGCCGGCCGTCGACATGAGTCTCGAAACACTGCCTGGTCGGGTCGTGATGAATGGTCAGATCAGTCATGGTGTTCGGCGGGTGGTGTGAGAGGTCGTGGGCGCAGCGCGGTGCCTGTGTCGTTCAGGGCAGCTCGACTTCCGCACCTTCCTTTTTCTTGACCGGTTTGATCAGGTCCTCGCGCTTGACGCCCAGCCACATCGCGATGGCGGCCGCCACGAACACCGACGAGTAGATACCGAAGCAGATGCCGATGGCCAGCGCGAGTGCGAAGTAGTGCAGCGTCGGGCCGCCGAAAAACAGCATCGCCAGCACCATCATCAGGGTGCTGCCGTGGGTGATCATCGTGCGAGAAATGGTGCTGGTGATGGCATGGTCGATCACCTCCTCGGTCGTCATCTTGCGGTACTTTCGAAACGATTCGCGGATCCGGTCGAAGATCACCACCGACTCGTTGACCGAGTAGCCCAGCACCGCCAGCACCGCAGCCAGCACCGACAGCGAAAACTCCCACTGAAAGGCTGCGAAAAAGCCGAGGATGATGATCACGTCGTGCAGGTTGGCGATGATGGCCGCGACCGAGAACTTCCACTCGAAGCGAAACGCCAGATAGATCATGATGCCGGCGATCACGAAGAGCAGCGCCAGGCCGCCATCGGTGGCGAGTTCCTTGCCGACCTGCGGCCCCACGAACTCGACCCGCCGCAGTTCGGCACCAGGCTCGACCGCCTTGAGTGCGGCCATGACCTTTTCGCTTTGCTGGGCTGAGGTGACGCCTGACTGCGGCGCCAGACGGATCATTACGTCGCGGGCTGTGCCGAAGTTCTGGACCTGCACTTCGGGCAGACCGAGGCCGCCGACGGTCTCGCGAACCTTCTGGATGTCGGCTGCCTGGGGATAGGCGACTTCCATCACCGTGCCGCCGGTGAACTCGATCGAGAAGTGCAGGCCTCGCACCGCCAGAAAGCCGACCGCGGCGACGAACAGCAGAAGCGAGATGACGTTGAGCACCAGAGCATGGCGCATGAACGGAATGTCACGGCTTATACGGAAAAATTCCATCGCTTCAGACTCCCGTGGGTTTCCAGACCTGACCGATCGAGAGGCTGGTCAGTTTCTTCTTGCCGCCGTACCAGAGGTTGACCAGTCCGCGCGACACCACGACCGCCGAAAACATCGAGGTCAGGATGCCCAGGCAATGCACGACCGCAAAACCGCGCACCGCGCCCGAACCGAAGGCGAGCAGCGCCACGCCGGCGATCAGGGTGGTGATGTTGGAGTCGAGAATCGTGCCCCAGGCTCGTTCATAGCCGATTGAAATCGCGGTCTGCGGCGACACGCCGTTTCGCAGCTCTTCACGGATGCGCTCGTTGATCAGCACATTGGCGTCGATTGCCATGCCGAGCGTGAGTGCAATGGCGGCGATGCCGGGCAGGGTGAGGGTGGCCTGCAGCAGCGACAGCAGCGCAACCAGCAGCAGCAGGTTGACCGCGAGCGCGATGGTCGAAAAAACACCCATCAGCAGGTAGTAGGCGATCATGAAGACGGCAATCGCGATAAAGCCGTAGAGGGTCGAGGTGAAGCCCTGGCGGATGTTGTCGGCACCAAGGCTCGGGCCGATGGTGCGCTCCTCGATGATCTCCATCGGCGCGGCCAGGGCGCCTGCGCGAAGCAGCAGCGCGAGATCGCCCGAGGCCTGCGGTGACTCCATGCCGGTGATCTGAAAGCGTGAACCGAGCTCCGACTGGATGGTCGCCACGGTGAGCACCTCGCCGCGACCGCGCTCGAAGAGCACCACCGCCATCGGCTTCTTGATGTTTTCACGCGAGACTTCGCGCAGCACCCGGCCGGCGGCATCGTTGAGGTTGATCGCGACCGCTGCGCGCTGGTTCTCATCGAAGGTGGCGGCTGCGCTGGTGAGCTGCTCGCCGGTGAAGATCGCCTGCTTTTTCAGCACGACCGGTGCGCCCCGCCCCTGGCGAAAGAGCTCGGCGCCGAAGGGCACCGGACCCTGGCCGGTGACCGCGGCCTGCGCTTCCTGGCTGATATCGACCAGACGGGCTTCCAGCGTGGCGGTGCGGCCCAGGATGTCTTTGGCGCGCGCGGTGTCCTGAACGCCCGGCAATTGCACAACGATGCGATCGGCGCCCTGCTGCGCGATCACCGGCTCGGACACGCCGAGTTCGTTGATCCGGTTGTGCAGGGTGGTGATGTTCTGCTTGACCGAGTTGTCGAGCAAGGTGCGCTCGGCCTGGGGCGAGAGCGTGACGGTCAGCTTGCGGTCGCCGCCCTCGGCCGGCGCTTCAACAATCTGCAGATCGGGATTGGCATCACGCATGAACTCGCGTGCACGGGCCATGACCGGCTCGTCGCGAAAGCGGATCTCGATGCTGTCGCCGTTGCGGGCGATGCCGCCGTGGCGGATGTTTTTTTCGCGCAGCAGACTGCGCAGCTCGCCGGCAGTGGCGTCGATGCGCTTGGTGAGCGCGGCCTTCATGTCGACCTGCAGCAGGAAATGCACGCCGCCGCGCAGATCGAGGCCCAGATACATCGGCAGGGCATGCATGCTGGTCAGCCATTGTGGCGAGGCCGACAGGAGATTGAGCGCGACCACATAGGTGGGGTCGGCGGGATCGGGGTTGAGCGTGCGCAGCACAACGTCCTTGGCCTTGAGCTGCGTGTCGGTATCGGACAGCCTGACCTTGATCGAGTTGGTGTCGAGTGCAATGCCCTGATGCTTGATCGCGGCCGCGGTGAGAGACTGCTCGATGCGACCGAGCAGCGCGGAGTCGACCTTGACTGTTGCCTTGGCGCTCGAGACCTGGACTGCCGGCGATTCGCCGAAGAAGTTGGGCAGTGTGTAAAGCAGGCCGAAGACCATCGCCAGCGCGATGACGATGTATTTCCAGACCGGGAATCGATTCACGCTGGCTCAGTCCTTAGATGGCTTTGATCGAGCCCTTGGGCAACAGGGTCTGAATCGCCGATTTCTGGAGATTCATTTCGATGCCCTCTTCGCCGCGGCGCGCAACCTCGATGCTCACATAGCTGTCGCCGACCTTGGTGATCTTGCCGACGATGCCGCCGGCGGTGATCACTTCATCGCCCTTGCCGAGCGCGTCGATCATCTGTTTCTGCTCTTTGGCACGCTTCATCTGCGGGCGAATCATCAGGAAATAGAGAACCGCGAACATCAGGATGATCGGCAGGAATCCGAGCAGTTGCTGTTCGGTGCCGCCGGCAGCTGCCTGCGCATGGGCGTTTGAAATAAACACGGTCTAGATCCTTGTTTTGTTGTGACTTTTGAAGGCCGCGAGTATATCAGCCGGTGCCGCGGGCCCGGTCGGCATGAAAGGCGGCCCGAAAGGTCTCGAATAGGCCGGCGCCGATCGCCTCGCGCATCCCGGCCATCAGCTCGAGGTAATAGTGCAGATTGTGCAGGGTCGACAGATGGGCGCCGAGGATCTCGTCGACCCGGTTCAGATGATGGATGTAGGCCCGCGAAAAATGCCGGCAGGTGTGGCAGGCGCAGCGCTCGTCGAGCGGGCGCGGATCGTCGCGGTGTTTGGCATTGCGGATCTTGATGTCGCCAAAGCGCGTGAAGAGCCAGCCGTTGCGGGCATTGCGGGTCGGCATCACGCAATCGAACATGTCGATGCCCATGCCGACCGCCGCCACCAGATCCTCCGGCGTGCCCACACCCATCAGATAGCGCGGCGCGTTCGCTGGCAAACGCGGGGCGACATGGTCGAGCACCCGCATCATGTCTTCCTTCGGCTCGCCCACCGACAGTCCGCCGATGGCATAGCCGTGAAAGCCGACGTCGAGCAGTCCGGCCAGCGACTCGTCGCGCAGATCCTCGAACATGCCGCCCTGCACGATGCCAAAGAGTGCATTCGGGTTGTGCTGCGCATCGAAGGCGTCGCGCGAACGTCGGGCCCAGCGCAGCGACAGGCGCATCGAGGTGGCTGCCTCGTCAATTGTCGCGATGCGCCCGTCGATCTCGTAAGGCGTGCACTCGTCGAAGACCATGGCGATGTCGGAATTGAGCGAGCGCTGGATGCGCATCGACTCTTCGGGCGTGAGCATGAGTTTGGCGCCATCGATCGGCGAGGCAAAGCGCACGCCCTCCTCGGTGATCTTGCGCATCTTGCCCAGGCTCCAGACCTGAAAGCCGCCGGAGTCGGTCAGGATCGGCTGGTGCCAGCCGTTGAAATCATGCAGTCCGCCGAAGCGGTCGAAGACCGCGGTGCCGGGGCGCAGCCACAGGTGAAAGGTATTGCCGAGGATGATCCTGGCGCCGACCTCTTCGAGGTTTCGCGGTGCCATGGTCTTGACCGCGCCATAGGTGCCGACCGGCATGAAGATCGGGGTGGGCACCTCGCCGTGATTGAGCGTGATGCGGCCGAGCCGCGCGCGGCCGTCGGTGGCAAGCAGATCGAAGGCCAGACCGTTCATTTCGCACGCTCGAGCAGCATCGCGTCGCCGTAGCTGAAAAAGCGGTAGCGCTGCGCGACCGCATGGGCATAAGCCGCCTTGATCGCATCGAGGCCGGCAAAGGCTGCGACCAGCATCATCAGGGTCGATCCGGGCAGATGGAAATTTGTGATCAGCGCATCGACTGCCTTGAAGCGATAGCCGGGGCGGATGAAGAGCGCGGTCTCGCTGCTGCCTGCGGCCAGCGCTCCGCTCTCGGAGGTCGCCGCTTCGAGCGTGCGCATCGAGGTGGTGCCGACCGCCACCACCCGCCCGCCGCGGGCGCGGGTGGCAGAAATTGCTGCCACCGTCTCGACCGGCACGTTGTAGCGCTCGGCATGCATCACATGCTTGGCCGGATCGTCGTGGCGCATCGGCTGGAAGGTACCCGCACCCACATGCAGGGTGACGAAGGCCCGGCCGATGCCGCGCTCCTCCAGCCTTGCCATCAGCGCTTCATCGAAATGCAAGCCCGCGGTCGGTGCGGCCACTGCGCCCGGATGACGGGCATAGACCGTCTGATAACGCTCATCGTCACTTGCATCAGGTACATGCCGGATGTAAGGCGGCAGGGGCAGGGCGCCGGCGCGATCGA
>CAMCXH010000142.1 GCA_945883285.1 Bordetella parapertussis
CTCGCGCAACTGCACCTTCCTGGCTTGTTACCCGCTTAATCCGGGTTTGTTTCTTGCTCGACTCGAGCCATGACCGTGGCGAGGTCGGGCCAGACGCCATCGCCTCCCAGCCAGCTCGACCGACTGCCCCAGGGACGGGTTCGCTTCGGGCTGCTCGGACCGAAAATGCCGATCACTGGCGCATCGACGGCAGCAGCCAGATGCATCGGACCGGAGTCGTTGGCAACCGTCAGACCCGCGAGCCGGCACAGCGCGGCATAGGCACCGAGCCCGAGTCCAGGAAGCCGGATGGCCGATGGCGCGGCCGCCATCGCCGCGTCTTCTTCGCCCGGACCCGGACAGGTCAGCGTGACGATGCCCCGATCGGCGAGCTGGCGGGCGAGTTCGGCGAAACCCGGCCATCGCTTGCTCTGTCCGTCGGTGGTCCCGATCGACAAGGGGCCAAGCACGACAAGGCGATCGGGCGAGTCCTGGATGCCGGCCTGACGAAGGGCCGTCAAGGCGCTCGACTCGTGCACCGGGTTCAGACGCAGACCGAGGCTTGCCGGCGGTCGCTCGGGCAGCGCCGGCAAACCGTTCCAGTCGGAGGCCTCACGCGCCAAGCGCCAGAACACCTCGACCTCGTGCAGACCGGTGGGCCGGGGCAGTCCGCGCCCCAGCAGCAGCGAGCGGCCATCGCCGCGGTGACCCAGTGCGGCGATGCCGGCCAGCCGGAAAGCGGCTGCACTCGAGAGCGAATTGGTGAGCAGCAGCCCGCGACGCGGCGAATGAATCAGCGGCGAATCGGTCGGCAGCGAGCGCAGGATGGCCGCACTCGCCATCAGCGACTTCGGCGTTGAGGTGACCGGCCAATGATGCGCAGCCAGCAGATCGGCGGCCCAGCGCTTGCCGATCAGATGCAGTCTCGCGCCGCTGGCCTCGAGTGCGCTCAAGGCCGGCAAAGCCATGCAGACATCGCCGATCCAGTTGGGCAGACGAACGATCAGGTTCATCGCACCACCCGCCCGGCAGTCATGGTCATGGCCGCGTGATCGCCCGGTCGAGCCACTCGATCCAGTGGCGCACCGGCGTGTCGGTGCCCGACTGCAGATGGGTCAGGCACCCGATATTGGCCGACAGGATCTGATCAGGCGAATCGGCCTGCAGACTGGCGAGCTTGCGGTCGCGAAGCTGGGTGGCAAGCGTCGACTGCAGGACCGAATAGGTACCGGCCGACCCGCAGCACAGATGCGACTCGGCAAAGGGCACGATCTCGGCGCCACAGGCCACCAGAAGCGACTCGACCTCGCCCCTGACCTGCTGACCATGCTGCAGGGTGCAAGGCGGATGAAAGGCCAGCCTCGAGGGAGCGGGACGCTCAGGGCCATCATGAGGGCCATCATCGGCGCTCACAGCAGGCCGGCAAAGTGCCTGCAAGCGCTCGCGCTCGGCGGGTAAAAACTGGGCGAGATCGCGGGTCATGGCGCTCACCCGCGCGGCCTTCTCGGCGTAAAGCGGGTCGTGACGCAGCAGGTGCGCATAGTCCTTGATCATCGCGCCGCAGCCCGAGGCATTGATGACGATGGCCTCGGCCCCGCCTGCGCGGCTTGCGCCGTTCCCCGAACCGGCAGCTGTCGCGAGCGCGGTATCCGATGCCAGCAGCGGCCACCAGGCGTCGATATTGCGACGGGCGTCGTCAAGTGCGCCGGCCTGATCATCGAGGTGATGACGGATCGCGCCGCAGCAGCCCGAGCGAGGCGCCACGACCGCCTCGATGCCGAGCGCATCGAGCACCCGGGCGGTCGCCGCATCGATCGCCGGAACCATCGCAGGCTGCACACAGCCATTCAGAAGGATCACCTTGCGGGCATGCGAACGTACAGGCCATGCGCCCGGATCGCGACGCTGCGGCACCTTCGCCCTGAGCGCCTCGGGCAGCAGCGGGCGCACGGTCTGACCGATGCGCATCGCGGTGTCGAAGAGCGCGCGTCGGGTCATGCCTTCGCGCAGAGCACCCCGCAGCAATCTGTCGCCTGCGGGCCGCTCCACTTGCTGGTCGACCAGCTTGCGGCCGATATCGACCAGATGCCCGTACTGCACCCCTGACGGACAGGTGCTCTCGCAATTTCGGCAAGTCAGGCAGCGGTCGAGATGCTGCTGGGTCTCGCGGGTCGGCGTGACACCCTCGAGCACCTGCTTGATCAGGTAGATGCGCCCGCGCGGGCCATCGAGCTCGTCGCCCAGCAACTGGTAGGTCGGACAAGTGGCGGTGCAAAAACCGCAATGCACGCACGATCGCAGGATCGAGTCGGCTTCGATGCCGTCGGGCGTATCGCGCAGCCAGTCGGCAAGATTGGTTTGCATGGGTCGAGACCTTGAAGGCGCGTCGATCGCGGCTCAGAGGCCAGCCACCAGCCGGCCGGGGTTGAAAAGGCCGCGCGGGTCGAATTCCTGCTTGATGCGCCGATGCAGCTCGAGGATCGGCGCCGGCAGCGTCGAGAACACAACGCCCGCGGGCTGCGACGCACGAAAGCGGGTCGCGGCCCCACCGACCGTGACCGCCGCCTGTCGCACGAATTCGGCATCGGCGTCGGACTTGAACCAGCGCAGCGCGCCACCCCACTCCACCAGCTGACGGCCGGGCAGCTCGAAGATCGGTGCGGTCGACGGCACCGACAGTCGCCACAGTGGCAGCGGATCATCGAAGAAGGCATCGGTCTGTTCGCGCAGCCCTGCCCAGTGAGCGCGTGCCGCCATCGGGTCGACGAGCCGCGTGCCGTGATCGGCGGCAAGCCGCGCAACCGCAGCATCGACCGCAGCACCCGCCCCCGAGAGTCGAACCATGAGCTCGCCACCGGCCCACGATGTGGCAGACAGAGGCAGCGGCTTCGCCCCCCAGCGATTCATCTGCGCCAGGGCCTCGCGAAGCCCGAGGCTCAGGCAGACGGTCGCCTCGGCCGCAGGCAGGGGCAGCACCTTCAGGGACACCTGAACGATCGGCCCGAGGATGCCCATCGAGCCAGCCAGCAGACGCGACACATCGTAGCCGGCGACATTCTTCATGACCTGCCCACCGAAATGGAGCAGCTCACCGCTGGCGTTCATCAGCACCGCGCCGAGCATGAAGTCGCGGACTGCACCGGCGGTTGCCCGACGCGGCCCGGACAGACCGGCCGCTACCATGCCACCGACGGTGGCACCCGCCCCGAAGTGCGGCGGCTCGAAGGCCAGATATTGATGGCGCTCGGCCAGCACCTGCTCGAGTTCGGCAAGCGGTGTGCCGCAGCGAACCGTCACCACGAGTTCGGTCGGCTCGTAGTCGACGATGCCGGCGATCGGGCGCAGATCGAGCGGCTCACCGGTCGCCTGCTCGCCATAGAAGGACTTGGTATTGCCGCCATGCAGGCGCAGACGGGTGCGATCGGCCTGCGCAGCGCGCACGCAGTCGCGCAGCGCCACCAGGGCCGAATCGGCTGACACCTCGGTCGTCAAGGTCCGGCTCGCTCGAGAAAAAGTGGGGATTCGACCAGCGTCATCGCTCGTTCAGAAGCGTTCGAGGTCGGGAAAGGCGACTCGGCCGCCGTGCACATGCATCTTGCCGTACTCGGCGCAACGGGCGAGCGTGGGTATGCCTTTGCCGGGATTGAGCAGTCCGGGCGGATCGAAGGCGCGCTTGAGCGCAAAGAAGGCCTCGCGCTCAGCCGGCGAAAACTGCACGCACATCGAGTTGATCTTTTCGATGCCCACGCCGTGTTCACCGGTGACCGTGCCGCCGAGCTCGACGCACAGCTCGAGAATGTCGGCACCAAAACGATCGGCGCGCTCCCACTCGCCCGGCTGGTTGGCATCGAAAAGAATCAGCGGATGCAGATTGCCGTCGCCGGCATGAAAGACATTCATGCAGCGCAGCTGATAGGTCTGCTCCATCTCGCTGATGGCCACCAGCATACGGCCGAGGTTCTTGCGCGGGATGGTGCCATCCATGCAGTAATAGTCGGGCGAGATGCGACCGGCCGCCGGAAAAGCATTTTTTCGGCCCGACCAGAATCGCAGCCGTTCGGCCTCGGAGTTCGAGACCACCAGCGCGGTCGCGCCCGCGCCACGCAGCACCGCCATCATGCGGTCGATTTCTTCTTCGACCTCCTCGGGTGAGCCGTCGGATTCGGCCAGCAGGATCGCCTCGGCCGACAGGTCGTAGCCGGCTTTCACGAAGGGCTCGACCGCGGCACTCGCCTTGCGGTCCATCATCTCGAGGCCGGCCGGAATGATGCCGGCACCGATGATCGCAGCGACCGCATCGCCTGCCTTGGCGACATCGTCGAAGGAGGCCATCACGACGCGCGCCAGCTGCGGCTTGGGGACCAGCTTCACCAGCGCTTCGGTCACCACCATCAGCATGCCTTCGGACCCGATGGACAGCGCCAGCAGATCGAGACCCGGGCTATCCAGGGCCGAACTGCCGAGTTCGATGATCTCGCCATCGATGGTCAGGCCCCGCACCCGCAGGACGTTGTGCACGGTCAGGCCGTATTTGAGGCAATGCACGCCACCCGAGTTCTCGGCGATGTTGCCGCCGATCGAGCAGGCGATCTGGGACGAAGGATCGGGCGCGTAATAAAGGCCGTGCGGCGCCGCAGCTTCCGAGATCGCCAGATTGCGCACCCCGGGCTGCACGCGGGCCGTGCGCGCCAGCGGATCGATCGACAGGATGCGATTGAGGCGGGCCAGCGACAGCACCACACCGCTGGCATGGGGCATGGCGCCACCCGACAGACTGGTGCCCGAACCGCGCGCCACTACCGGCACATCGTGCTGGCGGCAAATCTGCAGTGCCAGGCGCACCTGCTGTTCGTCTTCGGGCAAACACACCGCCACCGGCAGCTGGCGAAAGGCCGACAGGCCATCGCACTCATAGGGACGGGTCTGCTCGACGCCGGCGAGCACACACTGCGCCGGCAAGGCTGCTCGCAGCGCCGCCACCAGCGCGGCCGAGCGGGCAAGGTCGGGGGCCTGCGCAACATCGGCCCAACGCAGCTCGGGCGCCAGGCTCGACACATTGCTTGCCACGGACGGGGCCTGAATGTTCGGCGCGGTGATTGTCGACACAGGCGACCTCAAAATTGGGGGGTCAAACATTGTACTTGCCACTGGGCGAGGCTATGGTGGCGCGCTGTCTTCAGCACCCTGCCCGAAATACTCAAAGGAGCCACGATGCGATTCCGTCCGGTCACCGCCACCCTTCTGGCCTGCAGTCTGCTTGGCGCAGCCTGCACCACTCCGCCCACCACATCGCCTGAGGTGGTCGGCGAACTTCGCGCCGGCAGCGGCATTCTCAAGGGCTATCTGCCGTCCACCGACCTGCCCGACAGCCTGGCGCTGGTCGCGCCGCCACCGGCCGCCGGCACGCCGCAGGCACTGGCCGACGAGAACGCCTTCCGAAACACGGTCGCACTGCGCAACTCGCCGCGCTGGAACCTCGCCGCCCGCGACGCAGTCCTGAAGTTTCCGCAGGCTGCCGACACTTTCTCGTGTGCTCTGGGCATGCCGATCTCGGCGCAAGACACGCCGCAACTGACCATGCTGCTGCGACGCACCCTGACCGATGCCGGCCTGGCAACCTACCGCGCCAAGGACCACTACCAGCGCACCCGCCCCTTCGTCGCATTCTCCGAACCCACCTGCACCCCGGCCGAAGAGGCCATGCTGGCCAAAGACGGCTCCTACCCCTCCGGCCACTCGGCAGTCGGCTGGGCCTTCGCACTGGTGCTGACCGAGATCGCCCCGCAGCGCGCCAATGCCCTGCTCGCCCGCGGCTATGCCTACGGCCAGAGTCGGGTGATCTGCGGCGTGCACTGGCAAAGCGACGTCGAGGCCGGCCGACTGGTCGCCGCCGCGACCGTGGCACGGCTGCATGCCGACCCGGTCTTTCGGGCCCAGCTCGCTGCCGCGGGCGAGGAAGTCAGTCGCGGGCTTTCAAAAAGCGCGCCCGCGCAAGCCTCCTGTACAGCAGAAACCGCTGCCCTGGCTCGCTGATTTCCTGGAAGAAAAGGCGAGACCGTGCGCGGCGTCGATTCAGCCGCGCATCGGCCGTCACGCTCACTGTCTCGCGGCTGCAAAGCTTGGGCGCTAGAATGTTGTGAACTACGACACATTTTAGAGATGCTATGGACACAAACTCGGTACCCAGCCGCCCGACTGCACCGCCCACCCTCGGCATTCATGTCACCCGACGCCTGCTCAGCATCACCCGCCAGGACTGGCACAAGCACCGCGTGGCGCACTGGAGCGCGACTGGCCGCGACCTGAGCGACCTGAGCGACCTGAGCGACCTGAGCGACTTGACACTGCCTGCCTCGAAGACTAAGGTCGCCGACAGTCTCACCGCCGATGCGGGAGAGATCAGCGCCTAGTCTTGCAATCCGACGGGCGCTGACGCCGAAGGTGTATCGCCCCAGAAACTCTCAGGCAAAAGGACCGCATCGGAACAGGCTCTCTGGAGAGTAGGCACTCGCCTGTCGGCGAAGGCCTCGCCGAAGGTCAATCTCTCAGGCAAATGGACAGAGGGGGCGTAGCAGACGGTTCGGGTGTGATGCCCGCGCTTCGTCTGCGCCGCCCTTCTATCCATGCCTCGGAGTCCGCCTTGACCAGCCCAGCAGATCTGAAATTCACCGATACCCATGAATGGGTGCGTGATAACCGCGACGGCAGCTTCACCGTCGGCATCAGCCACCACGCCCAGGAAGCCCTCGGCGAACTGGTCTATGTCGAATTGCCCGACATCGGTCGGCATCTGGCCGCGGGCGAAGCCTTTGCGGTAGTCGAATCCACCAAGGCCGCCTCGGATGTCTATGCCCCGCTCGAAGGCGAGGTGCTCGAGGTCAACGATGCGCTGGCCACTGAGCCGCAATCGGTCAACAGCGCCCCCTACCAGGCAGGCTGGCTGATGCGCATCCGTCCGACAGACCCGGCCGCGCTCGCCACGCTCATGGCGGCCGCCGACTACGACAATGGCCCCGGCGCCTGAGGAGCCTGCGATGATCCAGAGCGATACCCCCGACCAGAGCCTGAGCGCGCTGACAGGTGCCGATGAGTTCCATGCCCGCCATATCGGCCCGCAGGACGAGCCGCAGCGCCAGATGCTTGCTGCCATCGGCTATGCCTCACGCCACGAACTGATCCGCGACACCATCCCGGCCGGCATCCTGCGCGATGCGCCGCTGTTGATCCCGGCACCAACGACCGAAGCCGCTGCCCTGGCCGAACTCGCCGGCATCGCCGAGCGCAACCAGGTCTGGCGCAGCTATATCGGCGCCGGCTACCACGGCACGATCACGCCCGAACCGATCCGCCGCAATCTGCTCGAGAACCCGGGCTGGTACACCGCCTACACGCCCTATCAGGCCGAGGTCGCACAGGGTCGTCTCGAGTCGCTGATGAATTTCCAGCAGATGGTCATCGACCTGACCGGCCTGCCGGTGGCCAATGCCTCGCTGCTCGACGAGGCCAGTGCGGCAGCCGAAGCGATGGGCGTGCTGCGGCGCGCCTCGCGCCATACGTCCAACCGTTTCCTGGTCGACGCTGCGGTGCATCCGCAGGTGATTGCGGTGATCCGCACCCGCGCCCGCTGGATGGGCATCGAGGTGGTGGTGGCCGACGCTGATGGCTTCGATGCCACCACCGTCTTCGGTGCGCATGTGCAGTGCCCGGATACCTTCGGGCGCGTACGCGATGTCGCACCGCTGGCCGACGCGCTGCATGCCGCAGGCGGCAAGCTCTCGATCGGCGTCGATCCGCTGGCCTCGCTCCTGGTGCGATCGGCCGGCGCGATGGGTGCCGATATCGCGATCGGCTCGGCGCAGCGCTTTGGCGTGCCGCTTGGCAATGGCGGCCCACACGCCGCCTTCATGGCGGTGCGTCAGGACCTGGTGCGGATGATGCCCGGGCGAATCATCGGGGTGTCAAAAGACGCCGCCGGCAACCTCGCCTATCGCATGTCCCTGCAGACCCGCGAGCAGCACATCCGCCGCGACAAGGCCACAAGCAACATCTGCACCGCGCAGGCGCTGCTGGCCAATATGGCCGCGTTCTACGCGGTCTATCACGGGCCGCAGGGGCTGCTGCGCATCGCGCTGCGGGTCAATGCCATGGCGCGCCTGATGCTCGAAACCGCAGGTATCACGCCGGTCCATGCCGCGTTCTTCGACACCGTCCTGATCGACCCGGTCGCCAGCAAGCTCGATGCCACGCTGATTGCAAAACGCGCCGCCGAGCAGCGCATCAACCTGCGCCGCTTTGCCGACGGGCACATCGCCATCGCGCTCGACGAGACCGTGGGTCTGGCCGATGTGGCCGATCTGGTTCAGGTGCTCACAGGCAGCCGCCCGGCACTCGAAGGCTCGACCGGGGTCGCAGCGGTCGGCGCCAGGCTCGGCATCGAACCGGCATCAATCCCAACCGCCCTGCGCCGCGAAAGCGCGGTGCTGACCCATCCGGTCTTTCACCGCTTCCACAGCGAGACCGAATTCATGCGCTATCTCAAGCGCCTCGAAAACCGCGACATCTCGCTGGTGCATTCGATGATCCCGCTGGGGTCATGCACGATGAAGCTCAATGCGGCCGCCGAGATGGCACCGGTCACCTGGCCGCAGTTCGCGGCCATCCATCCTTTTGCACCCGCCGAGCAGCGCGAGGGCTATGCCGAGATGCTGCACCAGCTTGGCCAGTGGCTTGCCGAGATCACCGGCTTCGATGCGGTGTCGTTTCAGCCGAACTCGGGTGCGCAGGGCGAATACGCCGGCCTGCTGGCGATCAGACAATGGCAGGCCGCGCGCGGCCAGGGCCATCGCGATGTCTGCCTGATTCCGTCGTCGGCGCACGGCACCAATCCGGCTACCGCGCAGATGATGGGCCTGAAGATCGTGGTGGTGGCCTGCGATGCCGACGGCAATATCGATGTCGCCGACCTGCAGGCCAAAGTCGCCGCCCACCGCGATGCGCTGGCCGCGCTGATGGTGACCTACCCCTCGACCCACGGCGTGTTCGAAGCCGCGATCAGCGATGTCTGCGCGATGGTTCATGCAGCCGGCGGGCAGGTCTACATGGATGGCGCCAACCTCAATGCCCAGGCGGGGCTGACCCGCCCGGGCGACATCGGCGCCGATGTCTGCCACATGAACCTGCACAAGACATTCTGTATTCCTCATGGCGGCGGCGGCCCGGGCATGGGCCCGATCGCAGTGGCCGCACACCTGGCGCCCTTCCTTGCGAGCGATCCTTACCAGCATGCAGACCAGGGCAACAGCGTCTCGGCAGCACCCAGCGGCAGCGCGCTGATCACCACCATCTCGTGGATGTACATCCGCATGATGGGCGCAAGCGGCATCCGCAAGGCGACCGAGGTCGCGATCCTCAATGCCAACTACATCGCGACCCGCCTGCAGGGCCAC
>CAMCXH010000143.1 GCA_945883285.1 Bordetella parapertussis
CGTCACGATTTCCTTGACCTGCTGGCTGGCGTCCTTGCTGGCGACCAGCAGCGCATCCGGCGTATCGATGACCAGCAGATTGTCGACCCCGACCATGGCGACCAGTCGGTCGTCGCTCTGCACATGGGTATTGTGCGCATTGACGAAGATCGCTTCGCCGACCGTGGTGTTGCCGTCGGTGTCGGCCTCGAACTGTTCGGCGACCGCCTTCCAGGAGCCGATGTCGCTCCAGCCGAAACGCGAAGGCAGCACCACGACATCTGCGGCCTTTTCCATGACTGCAACATCGATGGAGACATCGCGACAGGCGGCGAAGCTGGCGGCATCGAACTCGACCCGATCGGCGGTGGCGCCGGTCTGGCTGCTGGACCAGGCAAGCCGCGCCTGCGCCATCAGGTCGGGCGCATGGGCATCGAGTGCGGCAATGATGGCCTTGGCGCGAAAACAGAACATGCCGCTGTTCCAGACGAAGTTGCCGGTCTGCAGGAACATCGCCGCCCGGGCCGCGTCGGGCTTTTCGACGAAGCGTACGACCCGCCGGGCTTCGCTCGCGCCAAGCGGCGCACCGGCCTCGATATAGCCGAAACCGGTCTCGGGGCCGGTCGGCTGGATGCCGAAAAGCACCAGCGAGCCGTCCTGCGCGATTTGCGCGGCGTTGCGGGCCGCTGCCTGGAAGGCGGCTTCATCGGGTATAAGGTGATCGGCTGGCAGCACCAGCAGCGTGGCGTCGGGGGCAAGCGAATCGGCCCATAAGGCGGCCATCGCGATCGCCGGGGCGGTATTGCGACCCGCGGGTTCGAGAAGCTGGGTGCACTGGATGCCCTTGAACGCCGGCAGCTTGGCAATCTCTTCGCGGGTCTTGAACTGGTATTCGCGGTTGGACACGATCGCGGCCTGTTTGCCGTCGGCCAGCGGCGCGCATCGCGCCATGGTTCGCTGCAGCAGGCTCAATTCACCGCCGAGTTTCATGAAAGGCTTCGGGAAGGCTTCTCGTGACACAGGCCACAGACGGGTTCCGGTGCCACCGGAGAGAATTACAGGGATCAGCACGATCAGCACTCCTTCAATGAGCCGCGATTGTAAACGCAGGGCTGTGAGCGATAGCGGGACATCGTCACAGCAAGGCTTTGGGCATAACCGATGAGCGAGAAAACAATGGAACGAAAAGGCAGCATTCTGGTTACCGGCGGCGCCGGCTATATTGGCTCGCATACCGTTGTCGAACTCCTGCAGTCGGGCTTCGATGTGGTGGTCTACGACAGCCTGGTCAACGCGAGCCGCGAGTCCCTGGCGCGGGTCGAGGCGATCACCGGGCGCAGTGTGCCGCTGGTGGTGGGCGATCTGCGCGACGAGGCGCTGCTGCGGCAGGTGCTCGCGCAACATCGCTTCGATGCGACCATCCATTTCGCGGGTCTGAAGGCGGTTGGCGAGTCGGTCGCCAAGCCGCTCGAGTATTACGACAGCAACGTTGCCGGTACGGTCACGCTCTTGCGTTGCCTTGATGCCGCAAACGTTCGCAGGCTGGTGTTCAGCTCATCGGCCACGGTGTACGGCGATCCGGCGTCGGTGCCGATCCGCGAAGATGCGCCAACCGGGCCGACCAACCCCTATGGCCGCACCAAGTGGATGATCGAGTTCATCCTGCAGGACCTGGCCGCTGCGAATCCGGCCTGGTCGATCGGCAATCTGCGTTATTTCAATCCGGTCGGTGCGCATCCGAGCGGACGCATCGGCGAGGATCCGCAGGGCATCCCCAACAATCTGATGCCCTTCATTGCGCAGGTGGCGGTCGGCCGACGCGAACGGCTGAGCGTCTTCGGTGGCGACTGGCCGACGGTCGATGGCACTGGCGTGCGCGACTATATTCATGTGGTCGATCTCGCACAGGGTCATCTCGCGGCGCTTCGCCGGGTGTTCGATGTGCCCGGTGCCTGGACGGTCAACCTGGGAACTGGCAAGGGCTACTCAGTGCTGCAGATGGTGGCGGCCTTTGAGCAGGCCAGTGGCCGTGCCGTGCCGTATTCGATCGTCGAGCGTCGCCCCGGCGACATCGCATCGTGTTACGCCGACCCGGCCCAGGCGCGGGCGCTGCTCGGCTGGCAGGCGAGTCTGGAGATTGATGCGATGTGCGCCGACGGCTGGCGCTGGCAAAGCGGCAATCCGCAAGGCTATCGGGACTGAGCTGACCGCCCCGGACCTTCTCGGGGCAGGGCGACTGACCTTCCCGGTCAGCGCGCGAGACTGAAGAATTCGCGTCGCCCGCGCATGGTGTGAGCGTGGTTGATCAGCAGTTCGAAGTCAGCGTCGCGCTCGACCGGGTTCAGATGCTCGGTATTCACGATCAGCACCGGTGCATCGTCGAAGTGATGGAAAAAGCGGCTGTAGGCGTCAGCGAGCGACCGCAGATAGTCCTCCGAGATGCCGGCTTCCATCGGCACGCCTCGACGGTGGACCCGCTCGATCAGGGTGTCGGGCGGCGCCTGCAGATAGATCACCAGATCGGGCGTGGGCGCTTGCGGCCGCAGATTGTCGTAAATCTGGCGATAGAGCGCGAGCTCGTCATCCGACAGGGTCAGCCCTGCGAAGAGCGGGTCTTTTTCGAGCAGAAAGTCGCTCACCGCTGCCTGCGAGAACAGGTCGCGCTGAGACAGTTCGCGCATCTGTGCGACCCGCTGAAACAGAAAGAAGAGCTGCGTGGGCAGCGCGTAACGGGCGCTGTCGCGGTAGAAGCGTTCGAGGAAGGGGTTGGCCTGCGGCTCCTCGAGCATGGGCTGTGCTCCGAAGCGGTCGGCGAGTCGGCGGGCGAGCGAGGTCTTGCCCACGCCGATCGGCCCTTCCACCACGATATGACGCCAGCGCTCGAAGGGATTCATGTCGATGCCTCGGGGATCGCCTCGCAGGGCTGGTCGGCAACCTGTGCAAGGCATTGCTGCACCGTGCCTTGGCCCGGAATCTCGAGGTCGGGCGCCAGTTCGGCCAGCGGTCTCAGGACGAAGGCGCGAGCGCCCATGCGGGGGTGTGGCAGGGTCAGGGTGGGTGTCTCGAGTACCGCGCGTCCATGCAGCAGCAGGTCGAGATCGAGGGTACGCGGCGCATTGCGATAGGAGCGGGTGCGGCCGTGGGTCCGCTCGATCGCCTGCAGGGCGGCGAGCAGTTCGAAGGGATCGAGCGATGTGTGCAGCAGCGCCACCGCATTCAGGTAATCCGGCCCGTCTGCCTCGAGCGGCGGGCTCGACCACAGGGATGAATGACGCACGAGCCGCGTGCCCGGCAGCCGGCCCAGCGCCGCAAAGGCCGCCCCGAGGGCCGTGCGACGCTCGCCGAGATTGGCTCCCAGCGCGACCCAGGCGTCAACCGTCCCGGCCATGTCAGCGCGGCGGGTCGCGGTCGCGCGGTGAGCCGCCGCCCTGCAGATCAGACGGCCAGTCCCGGTCGATGCTCACACTGCGATCGGCGGGTGCGCCGTCCTCGGCGATGGCGCCATCGACGCCGTGATCCGGGTCGCCATGGGTGCTGGTCCTACGGGCACTGCTGCGGCGTCTGCGTCGACGGGCCGGACCGGCACGCGCTTCGCCCGGTCGGGCGTCGAGCAACTGCTCACGGGTGGCGGCATCGCCCTCGACGAATTGCGTCCACCATTGGCCAAGCGACGCAGGCAATTCGCCGGCCTCGACGCGCAGCAGCAGGAAGTCGAAGCCGGCCCGAAAGCGCAGGTGTTCGAGCGCCCGGATGGCACCGCGCCCGCCTTTTTCGAGCCGGGGTTGCAGGCCCCAGATTTCGCGCATGTCGGCGATGTGGCGACGCTGGATCGCGAGCTTCGAGGCTTGCTCGTCGAGCACCGAATCCATCGCCTGCATCAGCGCCGGAATCGAATGCTCGCCGCCGGCCATCAGCGCCTGCCAGCGGTCCGAGACCAGTTGCCACAGCAGGGTCGCAAACAGAAAGCCGGGTGAGACCGACTTGCCGGCCCGCACGCGGTCATCGGTATTGGCCAGCGCCACTTCGATGAACCGCTCGCCATGGGGCTGCTCGAGGATGACATCGAGCAGGGGCAGCACGCCGTGATGCAGGCCTTCGGCGCGCAGGCGGCGCACGCAGGCCAGCGCATGGCCCGATTCGAGCAGCTTGAGCATCTCGTCGAACAGCCGCGCCGACGGCACGTTTTCGATGAGCGAGGCGAGTTCGCGAACCGGGGCGAGCGTGGCCGGATCGACCTCGAAATCGAGCTTGGCGGCAAACCGCACCGTGCGCAGCATGCGTACCGGATCCTCGCGATAGCGGGTGGCCGGGTCGCCGATCATGCGCAGCCTGCGCGATTTCAGGTCGGCCACGCCACCGAGATAGTCGAGCACCTGGTCGCCGATCGGGTCGTAGTAGAGCGCGTTGATGGTGAAGTCGCGACGCAGCGCGTCTTCATGCTGCGAGCCGAAGACATTGTCGCGAAGCACTCGCCCATGCTCGTCGGTCTCGGCATCGGTCTGCAGGGCGCGAAAGGTGGAGGTCTCGATGGTCTCGCGTCCGAACATGACATGGACGATCTTGAAGCGCCGTCCGATGATGCGGGCGCGGCGAAAGAGTGCCTGCACTTCCTCGGGCGTGGCATCGGTGGCGACATCGAAGTCTTTAGGTTGCAGCCCGAGCAGTGAGTCGCGAACGCCGCCCCCGACCACGAAAGCCTTGTAGCCGCCGCGTTGCAGAACCTCGCAGGTTTTGATGGCAGCCGGCGAAATCTGCTCGCGCTTGATGCCGAGTTCGGCGCCGCGATAACTCAGCAGTTTCGGGCCGGATGCCGCCGGCGGTTTCGTTGCCGGGCTCGCTTGGGTCGGTGCCGGGTTGGCCCCCCCCAGAAGCCGTTTGATGAACTTGACGATCATGGGTGATCGCCGGTTGCACTCGAATTCATGTGTTGCCTTCGAAAAGCCTCAGGACCGGCCATCCTCGCGTAACGGCGGTGGCGTGCAGGACCGGATCGGGATTGGTCGCGACCGGATCGGTCACCTGCTCGAGCAAGGCGATGTCGTTGCGCGAATCGCTGTAGAACCAGCTGCGCTCGAAGCCATCGAAGCGATGGCCGATCGAGCCCAGCCACTCGTGGGTCCGCACGATCTTGCCCTCGCGAAACGAGGGCGTGCCCAAGGGTCGTCCGGTGAATTGCCCGTTGGATTCCTCGAGCGTGGTCGCCACCAGATGGTCGATGCCGAAGGCGCGGGCGATCGGCCCGGTCACGAAGGCATTGGTGGCGGTGACCAGGGCGACCAGATCGCCGCGCGCACGATGCCGATCGACCAGTTCTCGGGCCTGATCGGAGATGGTGGGCGTGATGACTTCGGCCATGAACTGGGCATGCCAGCGCTCGAGGGTGTCACGCGGATGGGCTGCCAGCGGCGCCAGCTGAAACTGCAGGAATTCGGCGATATCGAGCGAGCCGGCCTTGTACTGCTCGTAGAAGCGGTTGTTCTCGCGTTCGTAGTCGTCGCCGTCGAGGACGCCCAGCCGAGCCAGGAATCGGGACCACTCATAGTCGCTGTCGATGGGCAGCAGGGTGTGGTCGAGATCGAAAAGTGCCAGATGCATGTCGGTTTCCATTCTACGGCAAGTCCTCGGACCCGCATGCGGCAGGTTCAGGAGGCTCAGGCGGTTCAGGTGGCGTTGCCTGCAGGAACTCGCGTACCAGCGGCACAGTAAGGGCCCGTTTGCGGGCCAGAGCGAAGCGGTCGAGCCGGTCGATCATGGCACGCAACTGGCCGAGATCGCGCGCCGTGCGAGTCATCAGCCAGGGGATCAGGTCGGCGCTGGCGGTGAGGCCGCGCTCGGCCAGCGTGACTGCCAGCGCCCGGGCGATATCCTGGTCGCTGAGGCGATGCAGCTGAAAGACCAGCCCCCAGCCCAGGCGGGTGGCCAGCTCCGGGATCACCGGCAGCTGCATCGGAGCGCTCGACCCGGCGCTCACCATCGCGCTCACCATCGTCGTTGCAGCCTCGGTCTGGATGGCATTGAACAGATGAAAGACGCTCTCCTGGCGCGGTGCGTCGAGCCGATCGCAGTCGTCGACCAGCCACAGACTGATCGACGGGTCATGGTCGAAGTCCGGCAGATCGCTCGAGGGCGTGAGCAATCGGGCTCGGTGCATCGTGCTCGCGCTCGCCAGGGCATTCAGCAGATGACTGCGGCCGCTGGCCGGCAGGCCCCACAGATAAACGAAGCGCGAGCCGCTTGCTGATCCGACGTCGCGCGCCGGTTCGTCCTGGTCGAGATGACAGCCACTGGCCTTGAGCAGGCGGCGCAGCGAGGCCAGCACCTCGAGGTTGTCGCCTGCCACGAAGTTGTCGAAGGTCGGTGGCGGTGGTACGCCGAGATCGAGGGTGAGCTGGTTCAAGACGATGGCGTGGGGACTGACCGCTACAATGCGAGCTGACCCATTGTATCGGTCCGCACCAACGGCCCGCACCCAGCATGAGTGACCAGCCCGACGGCACGGCGGCAAACGCCTCCGCGCCCCTTTCCTACAAGGATGCCGGTGTCGACATCGATGCCGGCGATGCCCTGGTCGAGCGCATCAAGCCGATGGCGCGCCGTACGCTTCGAGAGGGAGTGCTCACCGGCATTGGTGGTTTCGGCGCGCTCTTCGAGGTGCCCAAGCGCTATCGTGAGCCGGTGCTGGTGTCGGGCACCGACGGTGTCGGCACCAAGCTGCGGATGGCCTTTGCGCTCGGGCGCCATGACACCGTGGGCATCGATCTGGTGGCAATGAGCGTCAACGACATCCTTGTGCAGGGCGCCGAGCCGCTGTTTTTTCTCGACTATTTCGCCTGCGGCCGGCTCGATGTCGATACCGCGGCACGCGTGGTCGGCGGCATTGCCAACGGCTGCGAACAGGCCGGCTGCGCACTCATTGGCGGCGAAACCGCCGAGATGCCCGACATGTACCCCGATGGCGAATACGACCTTGCGGGCTTTGCGGTCGGTGCGGTCGAAAAGTCCCTGATCATCACCGGCCGCTCGATCGTGCCCGGCGACCTGGTGATCGGGCTTGCGTCGAGCGGCATCCATTCCAATGGCTATTCACTGGTTCGCAAGGTCATCGAGCGGGCCCATGGCGCGCTCGATGCGCCCGCGCTGCAGGCAGATTTCGGCGGTCGCAGCTTTGCCGACGCGGTCATGGCGCCCACTCGCATCTACGTCAAGCCGGTGCTTTCCCTGATTGCGGCGGTGCCGGTCAAGGGCATCGCTCATATCACCGGCGGCGGGCTGGTCGAGAATGTGCCGCGGGTGCTGCCCGACGACTGTCAGGCCATCCTGCATCGCGACGCATGGACGATGCCACCGCTCTTTGGCTGGCTGCAGCGCAATGGCCAGGTTGCCGACGCCGAGATGCATCGCGTGTTCAACTGCGGCATCGGCATGGTGATCGTGGTGGCGCCGGGCGATGCCCCGGGTGCGCTCGCGCATCTGCAGGCCGCGGGCGAGAACGCCTCGGTGATCGGCCAAATTGCCGCGCGGGCGGCAGGTGATGCGCCGACGATCGTGATCTGACAAGCGGGTACGCGGTGCTGCGAGCGCTGTTCATGGTCGCGTTCATGGCACTTGGCTCAGGCGCTCTTGCGCAGGAGCCCGAGTCCACGCCATCGCCGCCTGCCAAGCCTGCCGCCAATCCGCTGTCCAGGCTGCCGCTGATCGGCCGATTCTTCGGTGAGCCGGCAATCGAAACCGATGCTGCAAATGGTGTGGTGGCGCCACAATATCTTCTGGAGGTCGATGCACCATCGCCGCTCGATCGGCAGATCCGCGAATCGACCTTGCTCGGCCGCTGGCGCCAACGCGCCGACTACGATCCCTCGCAGTTGCCGCTGTTCGTTGCCCGCGCTCCGGAGGAGGTCGAGGGCCTGCTTGCCGCCGAGGGCTATTTTTCGCCGCAGATCAAGGTGGTCGAGATCAAGGGCGGTGCCCGGGTCGAGGTGATACCGGGGCCGCGGACGCTGGTCGACACCATCAAGCTGAATTTCAGCGGCGAGGTGGCAGGCCCTGAATTTGACGACCTGCGAGCACGTCTGGCGCGTGAGTGGCTGCTGTCCGAGGGGCAGGCGTTTCGATCGCCCGACTGGGAGCGGGCCAAGCGCGAGGTGCTAGCCGCGCTGCGCGATGCCGGGTTTTTGCGAGCGAAAATCACCGACAGCGAAGCGCTGGTCGATGTCGATCGGCGCACCGCCAGTCTGACTGTCGATCTCGAATCGGCCGCGCCGCTGCGTTTTGGCGAGGTGGTCATCGGTGGTCTGGAGCGCTATCCCGACGTGACCGTCGAGGGCCTGAAAACCTTCAAGCGCGGTGATCCCTACTCGGTGCGCCAGATCATCCAGTTGCAGACCCGGCTGAACGGTTCGGGCTTTTTCACCACGGTCAATGTGCGGCCCGATACCGCGGCGCTCACCCGCAATCCCGAGTTGCAGGAGGTGCCGATCCGGGTCGATGTGGTCGAGCGCCAGTCCAAGCGGATTGCGCTGGGCGGCGGCTACGACGCCGATGCCGGCTTCAACGTGCTGGCTGCGTTCGAAAACCGCAATGTCGGCGGATTGGGTATCCAGAGCCTGACCGGCGTGACGCTCGAGGTCGAGCGCCAGGTTGCCTTCAGCAACTGGGACTGGCCACAGGATCTCGATGGCTGGCGCTGGCAGATGGGAGCGCGCCTCGAACACCGCGACATCCAGAACGAACTGGTCGATGCCGCCTCGCTGGTGCTGGCCCGGGCGCATCGCGTGGGTGACAACGAATTCACCTATTCGATGCAATACCAGCACGAGCAGCAGAACGTGGTCTATGGCGTCAACGACGAGCAGAACTACATCAATGCCGCCACCGTCTTCGGTTGGTCCTGGACCCGCCGCAGCCTCGATTCGCCGCTTGCGCCCAACAGCGGCTATATCTTGACGCTGCAGACCTCCGCCGCGTCCGAGGCGGTCGGCTCGACCCAGAGCTTTGCGCGGGTCTATACATTGGGCTACTGGCTGATTCCGCTCGAAGACCGGCAGCAGCGCCAGTTCGGGCGCATGGTGCTGCGCGGCGAAATCGGTGCGGTCGCGGCCGACTCCAGCCAGGGCATTCCTTCGGCCAACCTGTTTCGCGCCGGTGGCAGCAAGTCGATCCGCGGCTATACCAACCAGAGCATCGGGGTCACCGAGGGTCAGGCGACGCTGGGCGGGCGCTACCTCTGGACCGCGAGCACCGAGTATCAGCATCTGATCAGTCGTGACTGGGCTGC
>CAMCXH010000144.1 GCA_945883285.1 Bordetella parapertussis
TCATTCAGGGCGGCATGCACTATGTCGGATTCGCAGAGCTCGCTGCCGCAGTGTCAAACGCCGGCGGCCTGGGCATCATCACCGGCCTGACCCAGAAAACACCCGAACTGCTTGCCCGCGAAATTGCGCGGTGTCGCGAGATGACCGACAAGCCCTTCGGCGTGAATCTGACTTTCCTGCCGACCTTCTCGATGCCACCCTACCCTGAGTACATCCAGGCCATCGTCGAGGGCGGCATCAAGGCAGTCGAAACCGCCGGGCGCAATCCCCAGCCCTATATGCCCCTGCTGAAGGCCGCCGGCATCAAGGTGATCCACAAGTGCACCTCGGTTCGCCATTCGCTCAAGGCAGAAGCCATTGGTTGCGACGCAGTCAGTGTCGACGGATTTGAATGCGGCGGCCATCCGGGCGAAGACGACATCCCGAATTTCATTTTGCTGCCGCGTGCCGCCGAAGAACTGAAAATTCCGTTCGTCGCCTCGGGCGGCATGGCCGATGGCCGCAGCCTGGTGGCCGCACTGGCACTCGGCGCCGAAGGCATCAACATGGGGACTCGCTTCATGGCAACCCGCGAGGCGCCCATCCACGAAAATGTCAAGAAGGCCATCGTTGAGGCGTCCGAGCTCGATACCCGGCTCATCATGCGCTCACTGCGCAACACCGAGCGCGTACTGATGAATGAAGGCGTCAAACGAGTCCTGGAAATCGAGCATGCAAAAGGCGACGCGCTCACCATCGATGACATCCATGACCAAGTGGCCGGCATTTACCCGAAGGTGATGACCGACGGCGACATGCAGGCGGGAGCATGGAGTTGCGGCATGGTCGCCGGGCTGATCCATGATGTGCCGACCTGCAAAGCGCTGATCGATCGGATCATGGCCGAAGCCGACGGCCTGATTCATCGACGGCTTGCGGGTTTCTATCAGTCGTAATCGCATCGATTCGGGGCTGCAACAGACCGAACCACCAGCCTGCCGCCAGCGGGTTGGTGGCAAGAAAAGCCACAAGCGCATCGGCCTCGCGCGAATGCGCAATCCGAAGCGGCGTATGGTCGGTGACGCCGATCTCGTAATGCACCCCGTGGACCGACTCGTGAAGAAAGATCACCGCGAGCTGAGTACCCGACAGCGCCGGGTCGAGTTCGATGCGGCGGCGCTCGAGATCGGCCTGCCCGAAAAGCCGCAAGCGGGTCGCGGTTTTGACGGTGAGGGTGCGAACCGTCCAGGGCGCCGTACCAATGACGAGCCGCAACGGCATCCGGTTGCCACGACGCACATTAGGATTGATGGCTCGCAGCAGCGCCCAGGTCAGGCGCGGATTGCGCCTTGCAAGCTGCGACAAGCCGCTGGCCAGGGAGTGCGTCAGATGCTCTTCGGTGCTTTCCTGCAGCAGCACCGCCTGCGAATAGTGGACCAGGCGAACCAGCGCATGAATGAATGCACGCCGCCAATGACCGGGCGCGAGACCGCTGCGCAGCAGGATGCGCCCATGGGTCAGATCAATATACGAGTGGCGACGGCGAACCGGCATCTCATTGGGCGCAAGTTCGCAGACTTGAAGGCTATAGGGGCCAAGCTCGAATCGCTCGGCGAGTGCGAGCTCGCGAAGCTGGGCAGTCATGGTGATGTGATGCGGCGACAACGCACTTCTCCTGAACTGGCCTCATCATCACCCGACATGGGCCGTCTTTCTATGGCCGTCTGCCGGCCTGACGACCTAAGCCTGAGGTGTAAGCCAGACCATGGCCACTGAGACGCCACCCATCGCTCACAGGCGTCTGCTGATCGTCTGGTGGTCCTACACCGGAGGCACCGAGTCGCTGGTGCAGGCGGCCGCACAGGGCGCCGATCAGGCGGTCGCTCAGGCTGCCGGCGCGGCATTCACTGAAGCCGGACCCGGTGCCGCGCCAGATGCATCAAGCTTGAGCGTCACGGCCTGTCGCTGCGACCATATCGGCAGCGACGCACTGCTGCGCGCCGACGCGCTGCTGTTTGCCACACCAGAGTTGCTCGGATCGATGGCTGGACCCATGAAGACATTCTTCGAGCGCGCTTACTACCCGGCACTTGATCGCCTGAATGGACGCCCTTATGCCACACTGATCTGTGCCGGCACTGACGGCCAGGGTGCGGCGCGTCAGATCGATCGGATCGCCACCGGATGGCGCTTGAAACCGATCGCGCAACCGCTGATCGTGCTGACCGGCGCCCAGACACCTGAGCGCATCGCGGCGCCAAAGCAGATCAGGTCAGCCGAACTCGCCCGGGCCGGTGAGCTCGGTGGCTTGCTTGCTGCCGGTACGCTGCTTGGCGTCTGGTAACGATTGCGCGAGGCCGTCCGAGGCAACTGCCTCATCGCCAAAGCGGGTTGCCAACACCCGGTCGTGAGCGCTCGGTGAGCCACAGCGCGACCACAGCGCGACCACAGCGCGACCATTGCGCGACCATTGCGCCGATACCGCCAGACAGCCCTTCGAATCCGTCTCTGATGCCGATGACCATCGCCCGGTAGAGGCCTCTGGCAGTGCGCCTGACGCCAGCGCATTGCCGCTCTGACCGCATTGTGCAGTCCAGTCGGCAATCTCTGACTCCATCGTGTCGGAACAGCTGCAGGGGTCGATTCATGGGGATAATCGACTCTTTTCTGACCGTCGTACCACCGCGCCTCGCCGCTCGAGCAGACCGGCATCGCCACACTGGAGCCACCCGATGCGCAAGACCGACCATGGGCGCAACACTGCCTTTGCCGCAGCGCTGATTGCCTGTCTGTTGTCCGGCCTGTTACCTGCCAGTCAGAGCGTGGCAAAGCCGCCCGCCCCGTCGGTCGTTTATGGCATCAGTATCGACGTCCAGGACGGCGACTCCTTCGTCATGCGTGATGACCTCGGCAACCGGATTCGCGTACGCATTTCGGGCATTGATGCACCCGAAAAATCCCAGGCCTTCGCTGACCGATCGCGCCAGCATTTGCGCGATCTCATGCGTGATGCGCGCATCCGGCTTGAGCCAGTCAAGGTCGATGTATTCGCACGTACCGTTGCCAGGGTATGGGTCTTGTCAGACGACGACAAACCGGAGCGGGACGCTGGTCTGGCACAGATTGAAGCCGGGATGGCCTGGCACTTCAAACGTTACCGCTCGGACCAGCACGATCAAGACGCAGCCCGCTATGCCAGGGCCGAGCGCCTGGCGCGATCGGAGTCGCTCGGCCTGTGGCGCGACCCGAGCCCTCAACCACCTTGGGACTTCAGAACGCGCGCCAGGCGCACCGATCAGGGTGAGCCCAGAAACCGGTCAGCCGTGGACTGAGCACAGCGCGTTCGCGCTGCGTTTAGCGCTCACTTTGCGACGCCTTGCCATGGCCGCGGCGACTGCGAGCCCGGCGGCAAGCATCACAACCGGCTCGGCCCCGGGAATCGGCGCGATGGTTTCGGCCCCAACCAGCACCGGGTCGCCGACGGTGATCAACTCGCCCGGGGTGGTTGTGAAATCGTAGTTCCCGGTCCTGGCAAAAAGATTGAAACCCTCGATCGACACGCCAGAGCCGGCATAGACATACGCCAGGAAACTCTGCGGAACACCGGCAGTCAAGGAAAAAGTCGTCGACTGAATCGTCGAGTTGTAGGTGTTCGTGTTGTAGGAGAGCGTCGACAGGTCGGCGAACGTACCCGAACCAGGAACCGGCGTCACTGCTTGCGCCGAGCCAAAATAGAAGGAGGCCAGCAAAGGAACCGCAGAGCCGAAAGGCGTCGAGATCGGCGTGAATTTTCCGCTAGCTTCAAGCGAGAAAGAAATATTGAAATCAAGGGCTGAGACAACCGAACCCCCAATCGAGATCCATTTGCCGCCATCCTGATTCAGACCCTGCGAAGTCACCTGAACTGAGAGATTGTCGAATCTCCAGGTGTCCTCCAGCCATGACCTCGTCGTGACCGGCGTCTCGTAGAGATATCTCAATCCAGCACTGGTCTCGGTCGGTGGTGTCTGAACCTCGCTGCTCGATTCATAACTGACGCTGGTCGCGTAGCCCCGACGAGTGTAAGCGTCGGTGGTCGACACAGTCGACGACGCCGATACGTCGGAAGGCGAGGCGATGCCGAGATTATTCGTCTGAACACTGATGGTGCCAGCTTCAATCTTTGCAGCAAGCGCCGGACTGAGCGTTGCCCCAATCAAGAGCGTTGAAGCAACAGCCCGCAGGAGTACGGTTGTACGGAACATGTGCGAGGGCCCTTGATGAATAATTTAGACGTGCCTAATCATCGCAGCGGTACATTTATCCGAGATTTCGGAAACCGGATGGCCCCCAGACCAATGCGATCAATGATCACCAAGCCGATAATGCCGATCGGCTCAATCGCCTGGCACTGACGCCGCGTGCATGGTGGCGCGCCGCGACGAGCTGCCGGGCCAGGCACCCCGTCAAGCGAAGGCCGGGTCAAAGGCGGTCGGCACCCCGTGTGCGCCGAACCGTCTCAAACAGCACGATGCCGGCTGCCACCGACACATTCAGGCTTTCGACCTGACCGGCCATCGGGATCGACACCAGTCGGTCGCAGCGCTCGCGCGTGAGGCGACGCAGCCCCACCCCTTCAGCGCCAAGCGCCCAAGCCACCGAGGCCGGCACATCAGCCTCATAGAGCGACTGCTCGGCACCATCGGCCGTACCGATCACGGTAATCGAGCGATCCTCGAGCACGTCGATCGAGCGCGCGAGATTGGTGACCATGATGTAGGGCACGCTGTCGGCCGCACCACTCGCTGTCTGGATCGCAGTTTCGTTAAGCGGGCAGGCATGATCTTTCGGCGCAATGACCGCATGCACGCCAGCGCCATCGGCCACCCGCAGACAAGCGCCGAGATTGCGCGGATCGGTTACCCCATCGAGCACCAGCAGGAACGCGGGCCCCTCGATCGAGTCGAGCAGATCCTCCAGACCCATGACCGGCGGGCGCGACTCGACGATCGCCACCACGCCCTGATGGCGGCGACTCGGGCACATGCGATCGAGGCGCGACACCTCGACTCGACGCGAGTCGATACCGAATTTTGCGGCTAGCGCCAGCAGATCACGCACGCGGCCGTCGTCTCGTCGGGCATCGACATAGAGTTCGCGCACCGAGCCGGCAGCCTGTCGCAGGCGCGAGGTCACCGAATGAAAACCGAAAATCAGCATGTGCCGACTTGCCTGTCTAAGCTGAACATCAGCGCCCCTGCTTGCGCTTGGAACCACGCAATTCCTTGCGACCGTTACGACCGCGCAAGGCCTGTCGGGCAGCCTGCGCCTTGACGACGCCCTCGGACTTCGGACGCGCGGCCTTGCGAGCCGACCCCAGCAACTCGGGCGCGGGGCCAAGCTCTGCCGCGGTCGGAACCTTGAGGCCGGATCGTGCTCGATCGTTACGCGGCATGTCATCACGCACCAGCCTGAATTCGATTCGGCGCGCTTCAAGATCAACACGCGAGACCTGGACATCAAGCTCGTCGGTCAATCGATAACGAAGCCCGGTGCGCTCGCCTCGCAACTCATGCGCCGCCTCGATGTACTGGAAGTACTCGCTGCCAAGCTCGGAGACATGCACCATGCCTTCGACATACAGCTCCTCAAGGGTCACGAAGATGCCAAAGCTTGCCAGCCCGGTGATCCGGCCGCGGAACTGTTCACCGACCCGCTCGCGCATGAACTGACACTTCAGCCAGGCTTCAACATCGCGTGATGCGTCATCGGCGCGGCGTTCGTTGGCCGAACAGATGATACCCAGCGTCTCCCATCTGTCGAGCTCCTCGCGCTGCGCCGTGCTCAGCTGACTGCGCGACTGCGCGCGATCGTCGGCTTGTGCGAGTTTGCGCGCCGACGGCATGGCAGGTGCTGCGCCGCGCTTGCCCCGCGGCGGTGGCGCGCGCTGGGTCACTTCATCGGAGGGCACCGGCGGCTGATAGCGCCGGCCTTGCAGCAGCGCCTTGATGGCACGGTGGGTCAACAGATCGGGATAGCGTCGGATCGGCGATGTGAAATGCGCATAAGCCTCGTACGACAGACCGAAGTGACCCACGTTGTGGGGCGAATAGACCGCCTGCTGCATCGATCGCAGGAGCATGGTCTGCAGCAGTTGCGCATCGGGGCGCCCAGCGATCTGCGCCGCAATCGCAGCATAGTCAGACGGTCGGGGATCATCGCTGCCACCCAGTGCCAGGCCCAGTCCCTGCAAAAACTCGCGCAGCAGTTTCAATCGCTCGGGCGACGGGCCCTCATGAATCCGGAACAGCGCGGGATGCTTGCTGCGCGCAAGGAAGTCTGCAGCGCAGGTATTGGCCGCCAGCATGCATTCCTCGATCAGCTTGTGGGCGTCATTGCGGGTACGTGCAACGATTTTCTCGATACGCCCTGCGAAATCGCAGACGATCTTGGTCTCGACTGACTCGAAGTCCATCGCGCCGCGTACTTCACGCGCCTTGGCAAAGGTGCGATACAGCTCATAAAGATTTTGAAGATGCCCCGCAATCGGGGCGAGTTGCCGAGCCGCCGCGGGGTCACGCCCGGACAACACTGACCACACCTGGTCATAGGTCAGCCGTGCCGCCGAATGCATGACCGCTTCATAGAACTGATAAGCCTTCATCTGGCCGGTGGCGGAAATGACCATATCAGCCACCAGCACCAGCCGATCGACTTGAGGGTTGAGTGAGCACAGACCATTGGAGATTTTCTCGGGCAGCATCGGAATCACGCGCCGCGGGAAGTACACCGAGGTCGAGCGCTCGATCGCATCGGCATCGAGTGCATCGCCATGCGACACGTAGTGGCTGACATCAGCAATCGCCACCAGCAAGCGCCAGCCGCCGGCGCGACGCCCAGAGGTCTCGAGCGGTTCGCAATAGACCGCGTCATCGAAATCACGGGCATCCTCGCCGTCGATGGTCACCAGCGGTACGTCGCGAAGGTCAACCCGACGCTTCAGATCGCCCGGCCTGACCTGCGAGGGCATCTTCGCTGCGAGTTGCAGTGCCGCATCGGAAAACTGATGTGGCACGTCGAACTTTCGCACCGCGATTTCGATCTCCATGCCCGGATCGTCGATGCTTCCAAGCACTTCGACCACCCGCCCCATTGGTTGCGAATGGATATTCGGTGGCGTCACGATCTCGACCGTGACCACCTGACCGGCCTGCGCCTTTGCCGCATCGCCCGGCGCAATCAGAATGTCATGCTTGATGCGCTGGTCTTCCGGGACCACGACCGTCAGACCTCGCTCGATCAGCAGACGCCCCACCAGCTTTCGCTGGCCCCGATCGGTGATTTCAACGATCGTGCCCTCGGGTCGTCCGCGGTTGTCGGTCCCGGAGCGCCTGACCAATGCCCGATCGCCGTGCATCGCCTTTTGCATTTCACGAGGCGACAGGAACAGATCGGGTCCACCGGCATCCGGTATGAGAAAACCGAAGCCGTCGCGATGACCGGTGATCCGACCGGCTACCAAATCAAGACGCGTCGCCACCAAGAGCACGCCCTTGCGGTTTGGCATCAACTGGCCATCTCGCTCCATCGCCAGGATTCGTTTCTCGAGGATCGGGAAGTGTCGCGCCGTCACACCAAGACGGTCTGCGACTTCCTGAGGTGTCAGCGGTGCATCGGCGACGCGAAGCGATTCAAGGATGTCTTCGCGAGAAGGAGGAACCCAGGTTTTGGTCACGATTTGACAGAACTCACTGTGGGTTTATACTTTCTGGCTCGGGTGACGCCGGTCACTTCGAAGCCCAGATGGCGGAATTGGTAGACGCACTAGGTTCAGGTCCTAGCGCCAGCAATGGTGTGGAGGTTCGAGTCCTCTTCTGGGCACCATCGGTACTGCCAGCCGATGTGCAACAAAAATCAGTTTTCGATCCAGTTGCCAGGAAACACTCCGGTCGCACACGCCCGAAATGCCCGGGCCCGAAAGAATAAGGAGCCGATCGGCTCCTTATTACTGAATCAGTCAACGCGTCTTCACGCATCGACCTGGTCCGGCGCAATGAAGGGCACTCACGGATGGAACGAGGCCGAGGTCAGCTCGATCAGCAACTCCGAAATCGTCGCGCTCAGGGCGCGGTTGATTTCTTCGAGGTTGGCAATCTGATCGATGCGATCACGCAGCCGCTCGCGCTCGGTCGAACTGAGCAGGCGATACATGATGCCGGTTGCGCGCAGCAGACCAATCAACAATGCATCGCGGGTATCCGGAATCTCATCGTTGTTGAGCAGCGTCATGACCCGGCTTTTGACCTCGCGCTCTTCGATTCCGCTGGTGGGCGGATAGACCCGGGTCTTGAACACCCAGAGCAGCCGCTTTTCAACCGACTGAAGTACGCCGCGATCGACCAGCCCCGCAATAACGCGCTCGCGAAGTACCGGCCCGGGTGAAGCCAATCGGCGCAGCCAGGCAGAGGTCGGCAGCTGGCGGGTTTCGGCAACGATCTCTTCGAGCGGCTCATCCAGGATCGCTTTACCGGTCGGCTCGGGAGAGATCACGAAAAGCTTTTTCTCATCACTGTCGATGCGGCCGGCAAGCTCAAGTTCCATCAGCAGCGAAGCCGCCATGGCAACCTCAAGCGAAAACGGGGGCAGACTCAGAAGCGAACCGCTTTCGTCGTCGAGTGCGATAAGGATCAGTTCTTCTGCAAGGGTCAGTTTGTCAGACGCAGTCATGGCAGTCACTCAGACGCGAACTTCGAGGATCTTGTCGAAACCGCTGATCTTCAGCACCTCAAGGATTGCCGGCTTGGGCGATACCAGCACAACCTTGCCGCCCTTGCCCTTGGCAGCCTTGGCTGCGACCAGCAGAACACGCAAGCCGGCACTGCTGACGTAATCGAGACCGGACAAATCGATGTTGAGCGACGTGACATCGTCGACCAGCAGGCCAAGAAACTCCTTTTCATAAGTCGCAGCGTTGGCGCCATCAAGCCTGCCAACCGGCTTGCAATCTTTTGAAGTGGTCATTAAAAAGCCTCGAAAAAGTCTGAGAAAAGCTGTCCATTCCATTCTAGAGTAATTTCATGATCGGCAAACGACGTAGTAAGGTCGCAACCATGCAACTGACAGTCGAACTCGATGCCGATACGGAGTCGCTTGCCACCGCTGACAAA
>CAMCXH010000145.1 GCA_945883285.1 Bordetella parapertussis
GCCGGGGCCCAGGCCAAAGACCCGCTGCAGGCCGGGGACGCGTGCTTTCAGGGCAGCGCCGCGAGTAGCAAAGGCGATCGGATCGACGAAAAGGGTCTGGACACCTGAATCCTCGAGCAGGTAGGCATGATCATCCTCGGAGGCGAGCGGATGCATCCAGGTCACGCGCATGCCCATCAGGAAAGCGGCGGCGGTCACCATGAAGGCCTCGGGCCGGTTGGATGACACGGCAGCCACCGCATCGCCGGCCTTGAGCCCGCGGGCCTTGAGCGCCTGGATGAAGCGGCTCAGCCTGTGGCCAAACTCGCGATAGGTGATCTGCTCGTCGTCGAGCACGAAGAGCGGGCGATCACCGCCGCGATGAATCGCGCGGATGAGCAGATCGCCCATCGTGCAGCCTTCATTCAGTTCGGTGATCGCGCTCATGCCGGCTCCGAGATCTCGATCAGGTTGAGGTCGGGATCACGCAGGTAGACCGAGCGGATCATGCCGGTGGCCCCGGTGCGCATCACCGGGCCTTCGATGATCGGCCACTGATGCGCGGCGAGATTGGCGATCACCTGCGCCAGCGGCACCGAGGCGATGAAGCACAGGTCAAGCGCACCCGGCACCGGCAGATGCGCTCTTGGCGAGAACTCCCGGCCTCGGATATGCAGATTGATCTTCTGGTTGCCGAAGTGAAAAGCCTGTCGAACGATGCCGTCGGCGGCCTCGAAGCGGTCGTGTCGCATGCCCATCACCCGGGTGTAGAAATCGATGCAGGCGGCTTCGTCAATCGTGGTCAGCACGAGATGGTCGAGATGGTCGATCATGATTTGTCAGGGGCGCTTGGCCCGGGTGGCAGAGAAGGGACGGCGATCACGCCGCGTCGGGCAAGTTCATCAATCTGGGCTTCGGTCAGGCCGACCTCGCGCAGGATCGGGCGGGTGTCCTGACCGACGGTGGGCGCATTGCGGCGGTGGCTGCCGGGCGTGTCCGACAGTTTCGGGATGAAGCCGGGCACCTCGAGCGGGCTGCCGTCGTTCATGACGATCTGTTCGATCGCCCCACGGGCGCGGTAGTGCGGATCGGCGGCGATATCGGCCACGCTGTAGACCCGTCCGGCCGGCACCGAGGCGGCATCGAGAATGGCCAGGACATCATCGACGCTGCGGCTGCGGGTGAACTCGGCGATCGCCGAATCGAGTTCGGCTACCCGGGCGACCCGTCCGGCGTTGTCGGCAAGCGCCGGGTCGGCTGCCAGGTCGGGGCGGCCGATCGCGGTCATCAGCCGTCGAAAGATGCTGTCGCCGTTGCCGGCCACCAGCACGAAGGCCGGCGTGTTGCCGTCGCCCAGGCATGGGTAGGCATTGGTGGGCGCGATGCCCGGCATGGCACTGCCTGCCGGCCCTCGTATCGCGCCGAAAGCGCTGTATTCGGGCAGCAGGCTTTCCATGCAGTTGAAGACCGCCTCGAAAAGCGCGACGTCGATCACCTGGCCCTGACCGGTGCGCTGCCGGTTGGCCAGCGCAATCAGGATGCCGATGACGCCGTGCAGGGCCGCCAGCGTGTCGCCGATGCTCACACCAACCCGCACCGGCACCTGTCCGGGTTCGCCGGTGAGGTGGCGCAGTCCGCCCATGGCTTCGGCCACCACGCCGAAACCCGGCTTGTCACGATAGGGGCCGGTCTGGCCGTAGCCGCTGATGCGCAGCATGATCAGCCGCGGATTGAGGGCGCGCAGAGTGTCGGGCCCAAGTCCCCAGGTCTCCATCGCCCCGGGCCGGAAATTTTCGATCAGCACATCGGCGTCACTTGCCAGTCGCCTGACGATGTCCTGTGCCTCGGGGGTGCGCAAATCAAGGGCCAGGCTGCGCTTGTTGCGCGACTGCACCTGCCACCAGACCGAGGTGCCGTCCTTGAGCATGCGCCAGACCCGCAGCGGATCGCCGGCGCCTGGCGGCTCGATCTTGATCACGTCGGCGCCGAAATCGGCGAGCGTCTTGGCGGCAAACGGCCCGGCAATCAGCTGGCCGAGTTCGATGACCTTCAGGCCAGCCAGGGCCGATGCAGGTATCGAGGGTGAATCAGTGGTGGGTCCGCCTTGCGCAGACCCCGGCTCGGGTCGGGTATCGGGTGTCATCGTCCGACAGTGTCGCCCGGACGCCATGATCTCGTCCATTGGGCGACATCAGGTGGCGCTACACTTATCGGTTGCCTGTTCGCGTCGAACCCCTTGATCTGATGCTGCTCGACCTTTTTCGCAACCGTTTTGCCCGCACGCCGCTTGGCCTCGATCGCGAGACTGCGCTCAAGGGAGAGAAGGTATTTGCGGCTGGTCGGGTGGTGTCGGTGCGCGAGTCGGCGCCCGGGCGGCTCGAAGGCGAGGTCGAGGGCAGTGCCGGGGAGACTTACAAGACGTCCGTGCGCCTCGCGCCCAATGGCGCGGTCATCCGGGTGTCCAATGAATGCACCTGCCCGGTGGCCTTCGATTGCAAGCATGGCGCAGCGCTGCTGCTGGCCTGGTTGCGCGATCTGCAGGACGGGGTCGGCGGTGATCGCGAGGGCGGGCAAGCCAGCCGCGAGCCAGCGCCTCAGATCGCAGCGCTTGAGCGTCATCAGGTGCTGCAATGGGTGCGCGAGCTGCGCCTGCTGCGCTGGCAGCCGGGCGCGCAGGTCGCCCGCAGTGCGCTGTGCTATGTCCTGCGCAGCGACGCGCGTCGGCCTTCCCTTCATGTTTTCAAGGTCCGGCAGGATCCCGATGGCAGCCTGCATGATCCCCAGCCCTATCGGTCGATGGTCGGCCATGTCCAGTCGCCGCCTGCGTATTGGGACGACATTGACCTGCGGGTTGCGGCGCTGACCGCGCGTGCCACGCCTGTCATCGGCGGCTTTCTGCTCGACATGATGCATGCCCGCGATGTGCTGCTGCTGCTGGCCGGGTCGTCGCGTCTGTACCTCGACCGACCGCCTACGCCCGGCGACAGCCTGCAAATGGCGCCAGGCGAGTCGCGCCCGGCGTCGATGGCCTGGCAGTCATTGACGCAGGACGGGTCGTTACAGGACGGGTTGGCGCCGGGCGGTGGGCGAGTCGGCGCATTCTCGGCTGAGGCGTCTGCTGAGCCGTCGATGCGCCTTGCCCTGCAGGTCGAGCCCCGCGGCGAAGCGGTCTATACCGCCGAGCCCTGCTGGATCGATCGCGAGGCATTGCTGATCGGCCCGGTCGAGGCGCCGCCGGCGCCGCCGCTGATGGCCTGGTTGCGCGCTGCGCCGCTCGTGCCGCCAGAGGCAGCCGACGATGTGGCACTGACATTGCACGCTCAGCGGCGCGCAAGGCCCGAAATTCAGGCGGCGATTCCGGAGCTGAGCGGCCATGCGGTGCGCGAACGTATCGGTTCGCCCCGTCCGGTACTGGGTCTGTTTTCCGTGTCGGCGGCCAGCGCGAGGCGTGGTGCCCAGTCGGGTATTCAGTTCGGTGCTCAGGTTGGTGCTCAGTTCGGTGCTCAGGGTGGATCTCAGAGCAGTGCTCAGAACCTCGCCGCTGGCGCCTCGCCAGGTAAGGCGGCGCCGTCGGCGGGCCTGATGGCGGTATCCATTGCAGTCGAATACGAGGGGCGGCGCATCGAGCCGCTGCGCTCGACCAGCCTTGGCATTCGCGACGACATCGGCCCGCTGCTGCTGATCTGCGACCCGCCGGCCGAGCGGGCGCTGCGCGAGTCGCTCGGTGACAGCCTCAGACGACTGGCGGCCGACGAGGATGGACTGCGCTTTGCCACCGAGCCGGCGACCGATGCCGTCCGCGCGAAATCCAAGGGCGGCAGCGGCTGGCTCACGATTGCCACTTTGCCGTGCACCAGCGTGGCCGCAGCACGGATCAAGTTCGAACTCGCCCCCCGGCTCGAACGCGAGGGCTGGTTGCTGGTGGACGAGTCGGTGGTGCCGCTCACGCTGGTCGAGGCCGATGCGGTGTCGCTCGAACTGACGCCGGTTCCCGCCGAGGCCGATGACGCTGATGATGTCGACGACGCCAGCCAGCCGGCATCAAGCCCCGCGCCGGTCAATGGCTGGTTCGAGCTGCAATCGGGCATTCAGGTGGCAGGCAGTCGCATCGACCTGGCACCGGTGCTCGCGCAGGTTATTGCTCACGGTGGCTATGAGGCCTGGTCACGCTCGCGCTGTCCGGATGGCGTGCTGTGGCTGCGGGTCGGCGAGCGTGAAGTGCTGCGAATCGAGGCCGAGCGCATCGAGCCGCTGGTTCGCGTGGTGACCGACTGGGCCGAATTCGGGCCGCAGAGCAGCGGGCACGATGGTGATCTGGCCGGCTTCAGGGCCTCGATGCGGCTGGATGCCGCGGCCGCCGCGGCGCTTGCCGCCTTGTCGCCTGGGGTGGCGTTGCCCGAGTCGCTGTCGTCGCTGCGCGCCTTGTCCGAGTCTTTCGAGGGTCTGCCTGCAGTCGAGCCGCCGCCCTCTTTCAAGGCGACCTTGCGGCCATATCAGCAGCAGGGCCTGGCCTGGCTGCAGTTCATCGCGGCCAGCGGCACCGGCGGCGTGCTGGCCGACGACATGGGGCTTGGCAAGACCGTGCAGGTGCTGGCGCATCTCGAGTGCGAGCGAGCGGGGGGCAGGCTGACCAGGCCTGCGCTGGTGGTGGCACCCACCTCGCTGATCTTCAACTGGCAGGACGAGGCGCGACGCCATGCCCCGGAGTTGCGCGTGCTCGCGCTCACCGGCAGTGACCGCTCACAGCGGTTCGATCAGATCGCGGACCATGACCTGGTCCTCACCAGCTATGCGCTTTTGCCGCGTGATCGCGATGTGCTCGAGGCGCAGCGCTGGCATGTGGTCATTGCCGATGAAGCGCATCTGGTCAAGAATCCGCGCACCCGTGCGGCGGGTGCGATCAGGGCGCTGCGGGCATCGCACCGGATTGCCCTGACTGGCACGCCGCTCGAGAACCACCTGGGTGAACTGTGGTCGGTGATGCAGTTCGTGGTGCCGGGATTGCTTGGTCGAGAGGAGGCGTTTCGGCTGCGTTTTCGCGCCCCGATCGAGCGTCGCGGTGACGGGCCTGAGGCCGCCGACCGTCTTCACTCACTCGCCCAGCGCATCCGGCCGTTTCTCTTGCGCCGAACCAAGGCGGCCGTTCTCACCGAGTTGCCGGCGCGCACCGACATCATCCATCGCGTCGAACTCGGCCGCGAGCAGCGCGACCTTTATGAATCGGTGCGGGTGGCGATGGACGAGCGAGTTCGCATGGCGCTGGCCGGCGCCGGTCTGGAGCGCAGCCGGGTGGTGGTGCTCGATGCCCTGCTCAAATTGCGACAGGCCTGCTGCGACCCGTCTTTGCTTGCGCTGCCGGCGGCGCGCAAGGTCAGCGGCTCGGCCAAGCGCGAAGAACTGCTCATGCTGCTGCGCACGCTGGTCGATGAAGGCCGCAAGGTGCTGGTCTTTTCGCAATTCACGTCAATGCTCGATCGCATTGAAGTGGCGCTCGATGCCGACCCCGAGTTGGCAGGGGTCGATCGCACGCGTCTTGATGGCGATACCGACGATCGCCGTGGTGCGGTCGAAGCCTTTCAGGCCGGCGATGCGCGCATTTTTCTGCTCTCGCTCAAGGCGGGCGGGGTGGGGCTGAACCTGACCGCGGCCGACACCGTCATCCACTACGACCCCTGGTGGAATCCGGCGGTCGAGGCGCAGGCTACCGATCGCGCGCACCGTATCGGGCAGGTGCGACCGGTGTTTGTCTACAAGCTGATTGCCGCCGGCACGATCGAGGAACGCATTCTGATCTTGCAGGCTCGTAAAGCGGAACTGGCACAATCAGTGCTGTCGGGTGCGCTGGGTGCCGAAGGACTGAGTCAGGAAGACCTGCTCGGGCTCTTTGAGCCGGCGATTTGAAGGCCTGTCAGCGTAACTGTCTGAGGTTTGCTCAGTAAAAGGGTCGCCCGGCTTCAATGGCGACCGGAAAAAAATCATTTTTTGATCATGTCAGACAAGTCCGATACCCTGTTCGCCGGTTCGGATCATGCAACCTCAGGAATATCCATCATGTTCAGGATGACCAAGCTTTTGAAACGATCGACCCTGTTGCCCGCTACGGCACTTGTTGCGGCACTGATGCTGGCGGCTTGCGGCAGCGGCGGCGGATCGTCGAACTCGACGAATTCCGGCGGCGGAACGGGCGGCGGAACCGGTGGCGGAACCGGTGCGACCAAGACTTCGGTCGAAGGTTACTGGGGTGGGCTGACCAACATACCTGATCCGGCCAATTCCAATAATTTTTTCGTTATGGCAGGCCCCGTTCTGGAAAATGGGGAATATTGGTTTGTCAGGTCGCTTAACGGCGTGATCGATTCCTTGGTTCACGGCAAAGGACAATCCGCTGCCAGCAAGTTCAACTCTACCGACAGCAAGTTCTGGGGAACGAACCAACAGACAACCGTGGTTCCCGGCACGCTCGCGTCGACTAGCGCTTATGTCGTCAATTCGACCTTTCCAGGCAGTCTCCTCTGGAGGTCGGGTACCGAGTCGTTCGGTTGGAGCTTCGACCTCGTGTATGACTCAACCTACGACAAGCCGGCGACTACCGCTTTCGTTGTCGGGAATTGGGTTGGGCAGTGGCAGACCATTTCCACTCTCCCGAGGTTTAATTTTGTCGTAACTAGTACCGGCGCTGCAACGCCGGTCTTGACGATGACTTTCACACAGGATTCGCCCTTACCCGGCTGCGTTTGGACTGGAACGATTGCGCCGCGTCCTTCGGGAAAGAACATTTACGATGTCGTCATGACTATTGGTCAACAAGCCTCTTGTACGGTGCCGGGTACGGTGTTAGTCCCTGGGACGGTGTTCAATGGCATCGCAACGCCGGGTATCAACGCGACCACCGGTAAGTCCCGACTCGTCCTGACCGCGATCGACACCTCCAACACCTACGACTTTATTGGTCTGATCGACGTCGCGCCTTGATCACTCCGTCGCGTTTCGCGACGGCACCGCAAACTCCGGATGAAGCTTGGCGACCACCTCGCCATCCGACGCCCAGGCGATACAACCGTCGATCACGCGCGGCTTTTCAGCCCGCTTGATCGGCGCAAGCCTGGGTTCCTCGCCGGCCACCGGCCATCCACCGATGGTCTGAAAGGCGACGGTGGCCATCGGAAAGAGCAGCTCGCGCACATGCGTGCAGCCGCGCACATTGCCCACGCATTCCTGCACCGCACGCCGCCAGCCGCTGCCCACCGTCACGCCGACCAGACCCTGGAAGTTGGGTTTGGCGGTCTGGCAGGCAGGGTAGGGCGTGGCCGGCATCGAGACTTCAATGCCCTTGACCACCATGTCTTCGCCAACAGTGAGGCGCACCCACATCTCGTGCACATGACTGCCCGGCTCGCGCACACCGCGAAAGGGCTCGGTGTACTGATAGGCCTTGATGTCGATGATGCTGGCTTCGATGTCGAAGTGGCCATCCGTGCGCTTGAATCCGTGGCAGACGATGGTGCGGGTATGGAGCGGCGTTCGCTCGACAGGGGCTGAAAGGCTCATGGCGACAATCCGTGAATCGTTGATGGCACAGGCGCCTATTGTCGCCGAACCGCGCCGCCTGCCTCGGAAAGCTCGCCTGCAGTCGGCTCGGCGATTCAGTCGGCCGACCTGACCACACCGCCAGACTGCAGCTGATCGATACGCGCCGCATCATAGCCAAGCACACTGCCCAGCACCTCGCGGGTATGTTCGCCGATCCGCCAGGGCGCGGTGGCCTGCGGCACGACCGCTTCGCCGTCGAGCTGAAAGGGCGCCGCGGTGACCCGCACACCCTGCGGTCGCTGCGGATGCGAGAGCACCGGAAAGGCCTTGCGATGCGCCAGATGCGGATGCACCACGATCTCTTCGGCCCGCATCATCGGTACCGCCGGCACACGCGAAGCGCCCAGCGTGTCGAGGGCCTCTTCGGCACTTTTCATGGTGCCGAGCCAATCGGCAATCAGGGTCATCAGTTCGCCCCAATTGGCGCGACGCGCGGCGGTGGTTGCAAAGCGCTGGTCATTGATCAGGTCGGGGCGTTTCATCGCCTCGACCATCCGTGCCCACATATTGGCCGCGCCGCCGACCTGCATCGCGACATGGCGGCCCCCGATTTCCTGCACCACCATGCCGACGCGCGGCTTGCGCTCGATCGGGGTGTCATTGAGCAGCGCCGGGAAATTCACATCGTCGGCGCAGATCAGGCACTCGAGCATCGACACATCGAGATAGGCACCCTGGCCGCGGCGGATCTGACGGATCAGCGCCGCACAGATCGCACCGAAGGCGTGCGCTCCGGCCAGCACATCGGCCGCCTGCAGATTCGAGGCCTTGGGCGCCAGAAAGCCGCTGCGATCGAGGTCCATCATGCCGGAGAAGGCATTGATCAGATGGGCATACGCCTGCAGCCCGCGCAGCGGGCCGGTCTGACCGAAGCCCGAGATCGAGCAGTAGACCAGGTCGGGCTTGATGGCGCGCAGGCTCGGTTCATCGAACCGATATTTGGCCATCACGCCGGGCGAAAAGTTTTCGACCACGACATCGGCCTTGCGGACCAGGTCGAGCACGACGTCGCGGGCCTGCGGATTGGTGAAGTCGATGGCGATGCTTCGCTTGCCGGCATTGATGCGCGCGAAGTAGGCGCTCTGATCGATGGCGGTCGGGCTCATCTGCGGCGCGATATGGCGCACTTCATCGCCTTCGCCCGGGCGCTCGATCTTGATCACGTCGGCGCCCAGGTCGGCCAGCAGCCGTGTGCAATAGGGGCCTGAGAGCACGCGTGTGAAGTCGCACACGACGATGCCTTCGAGAAGGCGTTCGGGCGAGGAGGTGGCGTCAGACGGAGGGGTCATGGTGGGGTCCGCTCGGAACGCTCAAAAGGAAGAGCCGGGAGTTTGAAGGAAGGCGACTTCTTCGGGCGTGCTGAGGCGCCCGAGGATCGCATTGCGGTGAGGATATCGACCGAAGCGATCGATGATCGCCTTGTGTCGCAACTCGAAGTTCAGTTTGTCTTCCACTGCGAGCGAGACAAAGAGCGTTTGGGCGATTTCATGAATGACCGCCGATTCGCTGTGCATGTAGGGCATGTAGAGAAAGGCGC
>CAMCXH010000146.1 GCA_945883285.1 Bordetella parapertussis
CCCGAGCCTGCGGGACTCGCCGGCGTCGCACAGGCGCCAGGTCAGGATCATCGCCGCGCAGGTCAGCGGCGTGAGCAGGCTGTCGGGGACCAGCGCCATGCCCAGCAGATTCGGCACCGGGCTCAAGACCAGCAGCGCAAGCGCCACACCTGTCATCCTCGCCCTTGCCGCGGCGTCAGGCCCTGCGCTCAAGCGACTGGTGTGTGGTCCTTGCGCAACCGGCGCTGCCACCAGCGGGGTATGCGCATAAAGCAAACCGGTGAGATGAACCACGCCCCAGGCGGTGAGCAGCCAGCAGACCATCGGCACGACGCGCATGAGCAGATCGCTGCCGCCCAGCATCGCGCCCGGCCACTGCACCCAGCCCACCAGCGGCGGATGATCGAAGTAGCTCCAGTCGGGGCGACTGCCGTAGACCGCGTAGTGCGCCTCATCAGGCGACAGGCTGAGCACGGCTGCCAGCACCAGGTGGGCCAGCAGCGCGCCGAGCACCAGCCAGCGCGAGGCACGCCCGGGCAATACCGCATTCAGGCGATCCTGCCAGCCCATCTCAGGCTCGCCTCGGCCGCAGCCACACCAGGTAGGCGGTGGCGAAATAGTTCCAGAAGGTACCGATGATGATCCCGGCCAATCCCGATAGCAGCCAGCCGCCACTGTCGCCATGGACATACGAGGCGACGCCCACATTGGCCACCGCACCCAGCCCGCAGGCGACCATGAACTTGAGCAGTCCGGCAAGCATCGCCCAACCACGAAGTCGCTGGTCGCGATAGGTGAGCGCATTGTTGAGCAGGAAGTTGCCCACCATCGCGACCATCACTGCACTCGACTGGGCCAATACAAAATCGCCGCCCAGACCCAGCAGGAGCCGCAGCACGGCAAGATGAACCAGCACGCCTGATGCGCCGATCGCGGCAAACGAGACAAAGCGCGGCGAAACGAAGCGGCCGATGGTCTTGTCGGCCAGCAGCATCAGATAGTCCCAGGCGACCCGGTTGTCGAGCTTGCTCTCGCCGGCCAGCCGGTTGCGAAACACATACGGCAACTCGCGCACCCGCAGCGGCGTGGGCGATGAAGCCAGCAGATCGACCAGGATCTTGAAGCCGATGCTCGAGAGCCGATAAACCGCGGCCTCGAAGGCCTCGCGACGGATCATGAAAAAACCGCTCATCGGATCGGCCAGTGTCAGACCCAGCACCCGCTGGCTCATGCGCGTGGCCACCGCGCTGATCGACTGACGCGAGGACTGCCAGTCGCCCACTGCGCCCCCCTCGACAAAGCGCGAGCCGACCACGATATCGATCGGCTCATCGCGCAGCACCCCCAGCATGCTCGGCAACAGCGCCTCGTCATGCTGCAGATCGGCGTCCATTACCGCCAGAAAAGGCGCGCCGCTGACCAGCATGCCTTCGACGCAGGCACTCGACAGGCCGCGCCGGCCAATGCGCCGCAGGCAGCGTACGCGCGGAAATCGCCGCGAGAGCGCCTGCAGCCGGGCTGCTGTGCCATCGGGCGAGTCGTCATCGACGAAAATGACCTCGAAGGCAACGCCCTGCAGCACCCGCTCGAGTCGCCGCAGCAGTTCCTCGACGTTGTCGATCTCGTTGAAGGTCGGGATGACGACCGCCAATTCGACCGGCAGCGCATCCCCGTCGGCATCGCTCATCAAAGCGTCAGACATCACTGAAATTCCTGCTGGTACCCCGGGCGGGACTTGAACCCGCACGCCTTGCGGCTGCGGATTTTAAGTCCGCTACGTCTACCGATTCCGTCACCAGGGCCGAGTCGCTGTGCTGCGGCGAGTATACGGTCGCCCGAAAGCGACTGCCGCAAGACAGAAAGCCCGCATTGCTGCGGGCTTTCGAGTGGCGAGGCAGACCGGATCGGTCGAGCATGCCGCGCAAAGACGCCGCTTATTGGCGTGCTGCGACGAAGGTCTTGATCTGGTCGACCGTGACATAGCCTTTCTTGTCGGCGTCCATCATGTCAAAACCTTTGGCGATGCGGGGCATGCCGGCCTCGAGCTCTGCCTTGGTCAGTTTGCCATCGCCATTCTTGTCGGCGGCCTTGGCTTTCTGATCGATCTCGGCGGCGAGCTTCGGATCGAGGGGCTTGGTCTGGCTCATGGCCGAGCCGGTGGTAACAAGAAGCGCCGAAGCAACAACGACTGCGCGAATCATCGAATGAGAGGTCATAGAAAACTGATCGAAGTGGAGAAGGAGTCTGAGCCTGACACAGGCCGAAAACGTCGATCCGACAACGCACGCGCCTGCTTGCTCGTCAGAAGGGGGTACTTGGAGGCGCGAGCCGGAATCGAACCGACGTACACGGCTTTGCAGGCCGCTGCATAACCACTCTGCCATCGCGCCGATCGCGTCGCCGCCCCCACCGGAGGGCCTGACGCTTGAAGACTGCCTCAGAAATGAAAAAGGAAGCCTGAAAAAGCTTCCCTTGCAAAACTGGAGCGGGAGAAGAGTCTCGAACTCTCGACCTCAACCTTGGCAAGGTTGCGCTCTACCAACTGAGCTACTCCCGCAAACTGCCGTGTTCGACAGAAGCGGAATCTTAACAGATTTCGCGGTCATGTCAAAACCGGCTGAACGGACGGGGCGTGCGATCCGACTCAGGAAGCGTCCCGCAGAAATGGCCATGCCCGCTTGAGGTAGTAGAACATCGACCACAGCGTCAGCACCGCCGCCACATAGATCAGCCAGGTACCGATCTGCAGCACCGGGATCACGCCAAGCAGCGGCTCGTGATAGAGCAGCATCGGGATCGCCACCATTTGTGCGGTGGTCTTGAACTTGCCGATCGAGTTGACTGCGACACTCGCTCTGGCGCCGGTCTCGGCCATCCATTCGCGCAGCGCCGAGATCGCGATTTCACGGCCGATGATGATCACCGCCACCAGCGCCCCGACCCGCTGCAACTCGAGCAGCAGCACCAGCGCCGCGCACACCAGCAGCTTGTCGGCCACCGGATCGAGGAAGGCCCCGAATGCCGAGGTCTGGTCCATGCGACGGGCAAGCCATCCATCGAACCAGTCGGTAATGGCTGCCGCGACGAACAGCACGGTGGCCAGCAGGTTGCGCAAAGGCATCGACATGCCGTCGGCAGGCATCAGATAGATCGCCACCAGCAGCGGAATGGCCAGCATTCGCGTCCAGGTCAGAGCAATCGGCAGATTCCAGCGCATCAGTGCATTTGCCTGTAGATGTCTTCAGCCAGCGATCGGGATATTCCCTCTACCGAGGCCAGATCCTCGACGCTGGCAGCGATGATGCCACGCAGACCGCCAAACCTCGCCAGAAGACGCTGACGCTTGCGCGGCCCGATACCGCTGATCTCCTCAAGACTCGAGGTGTTACGCGCTTTGGCGCGGCGTGCGCGCATGCCGGTGATCGCAAAGCGATGCGCCTCGTCACGAATCTGCGCGACCAGCATCAGCGCAGACGAATCGCGCCCGAGCACCAGCTCAGGACGGCCATCGGCAAAGACCAGCGTCTCCAGGCCGGTCTTGCGGCCCTCCCCTTTGGCCACGCCAACCAGAATCGAGATATCGAGCCCCAGCTCCTCGAAGACCTGACGCGCCACTTCGATCTGACCCTTGCCGCCATCGACCAGCACCAGTTGTGGCATGGCCGCGGCATCGACCTGCGCAGCGTCACCATCCTGATCGGCCTGCGCCTGTTCGGCGGCAATCTTGCTGTAGCGGCGGGTCAGCACCTGACGCATCGCGGCGTAATCGTCGCCGCCCACCACACCATCGATATTGAATCGACGGTATTCGCCGCGCTGCTGCGCATGATGGTGATAGACCACGCAGGACGCCTGGGTAGCCTCGCCCATGGTGTGGCTCACATCAAAGCATTCGATGCGCAAGGCGTCGAGATTGTCATCGTCCAGACCGAGCACCTCGGCGAGCGCACGGGTACGGCTGTGCTGGGAGCCCTCCTCGGCCAGAACCCGCGCCAGCGCCAGCCCGGCGTTCTGTCGCGCCTGCTCGAGCCAGCGACGCCGCGGGCCACTCGGCTGGCGCACCCAGCTGATGGCATGCCCGGCGCGCGCCTGCAGCAGAGCCAGGGCATCAGGGTTGGAGGGCTCGGTGCTGCAGACAATCACTGGCGGCAACTCGCCATCGGCATAGTGCTGCGACAAAAAGGCATCGAGCACCTCGCCCGGCACCTGCTCGGTGACCGCATCGACATGGGTCGGAAAATGTGCCCGATCGCCCAGATGCCGCCCACCCCGGACCATTGCCAGGTTCACACAGACTCGTCCGCCGGCAACTTCGATTGCGATGATGTCGACATCGACATCGCTGCCGGTTTCCATTGACTGCTGGTGAAGGATCCGCGCCAGCGCGGTCATGCGATTGCGCAGCACCGCCGCCTCTTCGAATCGCAGATCGGTGGCCGCCGCATGCATGCGCGACTCGAAGTCGGTCAGGACTTCCTGGTGTCCACCGCGCAAAAAACGCATCGCGGCATCGGCATCGGCGCGATAGGCAGCCTCATCGATGGCCTTGACGCAGGGCGCACTGCACCGCCCGATCTGGTGCAGCAGACAGGCACGCGAGCGGTTGGCAAAAACCGTGTCTTCGCAGGTTCGCAGCCTGAACACCTTCTGCAGAACCTGAATGCTTTCCTTGACCGCCCAGGCGCTCGGATAGGGGCCGAAGAACTGGCTGCGCCGGTCGGTGACGCCGCGGTAGTAGGAAATCCGGGCAAACCGATGCGCGCTGAACTTGAGCATCGGATAGGACTTGTCGTCGCGAAACAGGATGTTGTAGCGCGGCTGCTGGGTCTTGATGAGGTTGTTCTCGAGCAGCAGCGCTTCGGCTTCGGAACCGGTGACCGTGGTCTCGATTCGCGCAATACGGGCCACCATATGGGCAATGCGCGGGCTGAGTTGCGTCTTCTGGAAGTAGGACGAGACACGCTTCTTGAGATCGCGGGCCTTGCCGACATAGAGCAGCGCGCCGTCGGCGGCATGCATGCGATAGACGCCCGGCAACCCGGGCAAGGACACCAGGAAGGCCTTGGCGTCGAACTCCGCGGGTGAATCAGCCGATTCGGAAGTAAGGGAATCCACCGCGCAATTCTAGCAAGCGACTCGGGCTCAGCCGGGCAGAGTCGATCGCTGCTCGACCACCACGAAGGCCAGTGCGCTGTCGATTTCATCGGAAATCGAGACATGCGCGATCAGACCGCGCTCTTTCAGCCATGGCTCGAGGGCCTTGCGGGGAATCGCAATCGGCTTGCCGGCCCGGTCGTTGAGCACCTGCAGCGACAGCAGCGTCATCGGTCCGCGCAGCCCCATGCCGATCGCCTTCGAAAAAGCTTCTTTTGCAGCGAACCGCTTGGCGAGGTAGCGCGCCGCGCGCTCGGGCCCGGGTGTGCCGCGCGAATGGCGGCGCCGGTATTCGATCAGTTCATCAGGGCCCAGCACACGCCTGGCAAAGCGATCACCCCAGCGGGCCTGCAGGTCGCGGATTCGCGAGATCAGAACGATGTCGGTGCCGATTCCGTAGATCATGGCGTAGCGGTTCAGGAATGTGCGACGGGTTGCTCAACCGACGGGCAATTGAAGCCAGCGGATCAGCCGCGAGGCGCCGCAGCGCCTTCACGCAGCAGACGCTTCATCTCACGCACTGCCTCGCGCATGCCCACGAAGATCGCCCGCGACACGATGGCATGGCCGATATGCAACTCACGAACGCCTGCCAGTGCGGCCACCGGCTGGACGTTGACATAGTTGAGTGCATGGCCGGCGTTAAAGCGCATGCCGGCGGCCTGAATCGCCCGCCCGGCAATCGCAATACGTTCGAGCTCTGCCACGACTGCCGGACTTTCGGGATCGCGACCTTTTTCGAAGAACGCCTGGGCATAAGGGCCAGTGTGGATTTCGCAGACTCGTGCCCCGATCGCCGCCGCAGCCTCGACCTGGGCGAGCTCGGCATCGATGAACACGCTCGTGCCGATGCCGGCGTCAGCCAGACGAGCCACCACCGCGCGCAGGCGCTGATGCTGACTGACGATGTCCAGGCCGCCCTCAGTGGTCACTTCATGACGCCCCTCCGGCACCAGCATGGCCATCTCGGGCTTGAGCTCACAGGCGATCGCGACCATTTCATCGGTCGCTGCCATTTCGAGATTGAGCTTGATATGGGTCAGCTCACGAAGACGGCGGACATCCTGGTCCTGGATGTGACGACGGTCTTCGCGAAGATGAACCGTGATGCCGTCGGCGCCGCCCAGATGGGCTTCGACAGCCGCCCAGACCGGATCGGGTTCATAGGTGCGGCGCGCCTGGCGGACAGTGGCCACATGGTCGATGTTGACGCCGAGTTCGATCATCGTGAATAGGCTAGCGTTTATGGAGATCCATCAGGATCTGCCGGGTCTTGAGCACCTGCCCATCAAGCTGACGGGCAAGCAGGTTGCGGGTAAGGCGCTTGGCCTCGGCAAGCGTGCGGGCGCATTCGTATCGTGCGCTCGCCATGTCGATCAGGGTATGACCCGATACAGCGCCGGCGTCCATGGCATCCGTCGCCAGAAATCCGCGCCCGGGCACCATGGCATACATACGGCCGGCATCGACCGGACAATTGTCGGTGTCACGCTCGAGATCGAGCGCATAGCCGGTCTCGCGCAGGAGCAGCCATTCGAAGCGTCGCAGGCTCGCCTCCGGCGAGGTATCGAGTCCCAGTGAGACCAGCGCATGGGCGTAGCCGTCGAACAGTACCGGATGCGGATCATCGCGCGGCAACAGTCTGACCAGCAGTTCATTGAGATAAAAGGCGCACAGCAGCGCATTGCCTTGCGGGGCGGCCATCCCGCCCAACCATTCGGCCGAGGTCAGGGTGCGCAGTTCCTGGCGTCCTGAAAATCCGATATTGAGCGGCTGAAACGGCATCAATGCACCGCGCATCGCTGAATTGGGACGCTTGGCGCCCTTGGCGACACAGGCCACCCTGCCATGATTGCGGGTCAGCAATTCAACAATCAGGCTGGTTTCGCGCCAGGCGATCGCGTGGAGCACGAAGGCCGGCTCATGGAGCACCCGGTTGGCGGCCCGACCGGTCGGACTGATGCGGCGCGGCGCGCTGGGCACCAAAGCGTCGGCGTCAGCAAGCTCGGCGCTGCCCGGCTCATTCATAGCCGTACGACCTCAGACGCTGTTCATTGTCCGACCAGCCGCTCTTGATCTTGACCCACACCTCGAGATAGACCTTGCAATCAAACGCACGCTCGAGATCCTGGCGGGCCTCGCTGCCGATCCGCTTGATGCGTTCGCCGCCTGCACCAAGCACGATCGGCTTTTGCGCCTCGCGCTCGAGCACGATCGCGGCAAAGATACGGCGAAGCCCGGGCAGCTCTTCGAACTGTTCGATCACGACCGTACTCTGGTAAGGCACCTCGTCGCCCAACAGCCGGAACATTTTTTCGCGAATCGCTTCGGCCGCGAAAAACCGCTCGCTGCGATCGGTATAGGTATCGACATCGAAAAGCGCATCGCCCTCGGGCAATCGACGCGCGGCCTCATCGAGCAGCGCATCAACCTGCCTGCCGTTTCGCGCACTGATCGGCACGATCGCCCCGATCGCCGGATTGGCCCCGAGCTGCGCCAGGAGCGCCATCACACGCGTGCGGTCTTTGATCGCGTCGACCTTGTTGAGCGCCACCACCAGCGGCTTGCCGGCGGGGACCAGTTTGAGCGCCTGATCGTCGCCGGCGGTCCAGCCGTGGGCATCGGCCACCAGCACGACCACGTCGGCTTCGAGCGCTGCCTGCGAGGCGGTACGGTTGAGCACCCGATTGAGCGCGCCCTTGTTACGGGTCTGAAAACCTGGCGTATCCAGCAGCATGATCTGCGCGCCCGGCCGGTTGACCACGCCGACGATCCGGTGCCGGGTGGTCTGAGCCTTGGACGAGGTGATGCTCAGCTTCTCGCCCACCAGCCGATTCACCAGCGTTGACTTGCCCACATTGGGCCGACCGACGATCGCGACATAGCCACAGCGGTGCACCACATCGCGATCGGGCGTACTGTCGGCATCAACCGGGGGCTGGATCTCGGGCACGGCATCACCGATCGAGGCGTCGCCGCTCATCCGGCCCGCCCAGTGTCGGCCGGCGCCGCATCCATCGACGCGGCGGGTGAGGCCATTTCACTGATCAGCGGGCTTGCCGGGACGCCGGAAACCACGGCGCGCACAGCGGGCCGTCGAGGCTTGCGCGGTGCCGCCGGCATCAGGGCCTGGGTCTGCTCCAGCGCCCGCTTGGCGGCGGCCTGCTCGGCGGCTCGGCGGCTTGCGCCGCTGCCAAGTACCTGGATGGACAGCCTCGGTACCGAGCACTCGACTTCGAAGAGCTGGTTATGGGCAGCGCCATGGGTTGCGACCACCAGATAGACCGGCAGCGGAATCTTGCGGCTTTGCAGCCACTCCTGCAGCAGCGTCTTGGCATCCTTGCCGAGGGTATTCGGATCGACGTTACGCAACACCGGTTCGTAGAGGCGGTGAATCGCCTGCTGAGCCGCATCGAAACCACCATCGATCATGATCGCGCCGAACAGTGCCTCGAGGGTATCGGCCAGAATCGACGGCCGTTTGAATCCGCCGCTCTTTTGCTCGCCCTCGCCCAAAAGCAAGCCGCCGCTGATCTCCAGACGCTGAGCAATCTCAAAGAGCGTCTGCTGTTTGACCAGGTTGGCCCTGACCCGCGACAGGTCGCCCTCATCGAGCTTGGCAAAGCGCTGATAGAGCAGCGACGCGACCGAGCAGTTGAGGACGCTGTCGCCCAGGAATTCCAGCCGCTCGTTGTTCACCGCGCCAAAGCTGCGATGGGTCATCGCCTGCCGGAGCAGCGACTCGGAAGCAAATCGGTAGCCGAGACGCTCCTGCAGGGCTTCAAGGGTGGAGGGCATGTCGCTGTGCATGCGCCTCGTCCGCTCAGTTGGGGGCTCGACCGGCAGCTGTCTTGCCGGTCTCACCCTTGTAGTTGATGACAAGGCTGACCGGTCCGAACACCTCGATTCGCTTGTCGTAATCGAAGCTGATCG
>CAMCXH010000147.1 GCA_945883285.1 Bordetella parapertussis
GGGCGGTCGGCCATCCGATGGTCCTCGGCGCAAAGACCTGGGCGCTGGCGCATCTGCTGTGCAATGGCCGGCTCGGCGACATCGTGCTGTTCGGGTCGTGTCTGGTGTGGGCGGTGGTGCTCTATGCCGCCTCGAAACGGCGCGACCGCAAGGCCGGTACGGTCTACGCCGTCGGTCCGATCTCACGCGACCTGATCGCGCTGTTCGCTGGCCTGATCGGCTGGGCGATATTCGCTTTCTGGGCCCATGCCTGGCTGATTGGCGTACAGCCGTTTGGCTGATCGCTCGGCCAAGGCGTGACGCGCGGCCGGGCTGATCAGCCCGACGTCTTCAGCCCGCCATCTCGATCACGATCTTGCCGGGCGCGCCGCGATCGGCCAGCGCGCGAATCGCCTCGATCGACTGCTCGAAGGCAAAGCGCGCACCGATCAGGGGCTTGAAGACACCCTCGGCGGCCAGCCGCGCGATCTCGGCCTTGATGCCGGGCGCCTCGGCCGGGCGCTGGCGCATCCACTCGCCGGCCCGCACGCCGACCACCGAGTACACCTTGATCAGCGGATGATTGACCGACACCGTCGGAATGCGGCCGGCGGCAAAACCCACCACCAGCAGCCGCCCGCCAAAGGCAATGCACTTGGTCGACTTGTCGAAGACATCGCCACCCACCGGGTCATAGATGACATCGGCACCGCGCCCACCGGTCAGTGCCTTCACCTCGCTGGCGAAGTCGCCGCGCGATGGCAGCAGATGCGTGGCGCCCATCGGGCGCAGCAGCTCGAGCCACTCGGGATTGGTGCCGGTGGCAATCACGGTGGCACCCAACTTTGCACCGAGCTGGACCGCGGCCGCGCCCATGCCGCCGGTGGCGCCATGCACCAGCAGGGTCTCACCGGGTTGCAGCGCGCCCCGCGTCACCAGCGACACATAGCCGGTCGACGCACCCACCGGCATGCCGGCGGCACTGGCGAAATCCCAGCCCGTTGGCACCGCATCGAGCTTGGCGGCCGGCACGATATTGCGCTCGGCAAACGAGCCGGTCAGATTCGAAAAACACACCGCGTCGCCCACGCGCCAGGGCTCGACGCCCGTACCCACCGCCTCGATCACGCCCGCGCCTTCCATGCCGACCACATAGGGCAGATCGGGTTTGTGCTGATAGCCGCCCCGTGTCATCAGCAGGTCGGGGAAATTGAGCGCAGCCGCCCGCATCCTGACCGCGACCTCACCCGGCCCCGGCGGGCGGGCGTCGAGCTCGACGAAATGCAGCCCCGACAGGTCGCTGCTGAGCGCATCGCAACGCAGCGCGCGGTAAGTGGATGTCGTGGTGCTCATGGGCGTCTCCTCCCCTCGTGTCTCTATTGTTGGTCAGTGCTGCATCAGCCGAAGATCGCGGTGGTCTGATGACTGACCGCCACCGCGCGTCCCTGCTGATCCCACATCTGAGCGGTCTGGCTCTGATAGCCGTCGGCCGCATGACGCGACTCGGTATGCACCAGCAGCCACTGCGTCGGATCGAATTCGCGCGGATCACGCAAGAACTCGAGCAACCAGGTGAGCGAGGCACTCGGCGCGGGTCGGGTCAGCATCGAGATCACCGGCGAGGCGGTCAGATCGGCCAGCGCGATCAGATTGGCCTCGCGGGCGATGGCGCTGCCGAGCGCCACAGGCGCTGAAGAACCGTCGTCGGGCGCGGCCTCGCGAAGCATCGCCCACTGCCGGGCCGGCCGCGTGGGCGTGCCGCTGTAGGGCATCGGGCCGCCTGCCCAGCGCTGACGATAGTGGCGCAGAAAATCCGGCATGCGCTTGTCGATGAAGGGTCCGTCACGCAGGTCGGCATAGGGCCGCACATCGGCGGGCATCGGCATATCGAGCCGGGCCTGCGACTCGCGGCTGGCGCCGAACAGGCCCACCAGCAGGGCCGCCATCCGGTCGCCGCTGCGCAGTTCGCACTGCACATGCGTGATCGCCCGACCGCGTCGCACGACGCTGGCCCGCGCGGTGGCAGGCCCTTCGTCGAGCGCCGCAATGAAGGTCATCTGGATGGCGCGCAGCGGCAGTTCGTCACCGGCTGCGGCCCGCATCGCCACCATTGCGATCGCGCCCTGGATGCCACCGAACGCCGCCTTGCCCTGCAGCCAGTCGGCGGTGATATCAGCCTCGAACACCGCGCTGTCGGGGGCATGCGAAACAGGACGAGAAACAATTGCGGAAAAAGATTGCATAAGTTCAGGCACATCACGCAAGGAACCGATCAGTGCCCGAGGATGCCACAATCGTGCTGAGCGCCTTGGCGGCGCAGCCCGAAACCAGCCCCTCGACAAACCGAAACCGGAGACTGATTCCATGCGCCTGGAGACCCTCGCCGTTCATGCCTGCTGCAGCCCGAACCCAACCACCAGGGCGGGAGTCTGACCATGGCAAAGCGCAAATCAACCGAACGCTTGAGCCGCCAGGACTACGAGTCGGCCTTGCAGCCGCTCGAGCTCGAATTGAACCGGGTCGCACGCTGGGTGCAGAGCAAGCAGCGGCGCGTGCTGATCATCTTCGAGGGACGCGACACCGCCGGCAAGGGCGGCGTGATCAGCACGATTGCGCAGCCCCTCAACCCGCGCCAGTGCCATGTGGTCGCGCTGCCAAAACCCGACGAAATCGAGCGCACGCAGTGGTATTTCCAGCGCTATGTGCAGTACCTGCCTGCGGCCGGCCAGATCATGCTGTTCGATCGCAGCTGGTACAACCGCGCCGGCGTCGAGAAGGTGATGGGCTACTGCAGCGACGCCGAATACAAGGCCTTTCTGAAGCAGGCACCCGCCTTCGAAAAACTTCTGGTCGACGATGGCATCGTGCTGCTCAAGTACTGGCTGACCATCGATCAGGCGCAGCAGGAAGAGCGCTTGCGCGAGCGGCTCGACGACCCGCTCAAGCACTGGAAGCTCTCGCCGGTCGATCTGCAGGCGCGCCTGAAATACCGTGAATATGGCCGTGCGCGCGATGCCATGCTCAAAGCCACCCATACCCGGCATGCCCCCTGGACGCTGGTCGACTTCAACGATCAGCGACGCGGCCGGCTCACGCTCATCCGCCATCTGCTCGACAAGGTGCCCGAACTCGAGGTGGTCGACCAGCCGATCGACTATCAGCCCCTGGCGGGTCCGCTGGCCAAAGAATCCTTCAAGGGCCCGCTCAAGCCAATTCCGAGCATCTGACCCCGCTCAGACAAACAGGCCGAGATTCTTCTGCGAATAATTGTTGATGCTGGGCACGACCCGCGGCAGATCGGTGGGCGACACGCCGAACCAGGTGGCTAGCGTGGCGGCCAGCTGATCGACTGAGGTGGACGGCAGCAGCCGGCCCTGACCGACATCGTCCGGTCCGTTGTTGGCCAGCACCGGTGGTGTGCCATAGAGCGTGCGTCCCTTGACCGCGCCACCCATCACGAAGTGATGACTGCCCCAGCCGTGATCCGAGCCGTCGCCGTTGGAGATCGCGGTGCGACCGAAGTCGCTGGCGGTGAAGGTGGTGACCTGGTCCTGCACGCCGAGCTCGACGGTCGCGGCATAGAACTGCGTCATCGCGTCGTTCACCTGCTGCAGCATCAAGGGGTGCTTTTGCGACAGAAAGTCGTGAAGATCGAAGCCGCCCAGACTCACGAAAAAGACCTGGCGCTTTGCGCCCAGGCCGCTGCGCCCCTTGATGGTCCGGGCGACCATTCTGAGCTGATCGGCAAGCGTATTGGCGATCACCTTGCCGGTCGCATCGACCGACCCGAAGGGGGTCGTCAGCGGTGCGCCGAGCGCCACACGCATCGTCTCTTCGGCGTCGACCGATCGGGCCACCACCCGGGTGTATTCCGTCTCGAGCAGGTTTGCGCCGCCATAGCCGGTCACCAGCGCTTTGAGCGCGGTGGCAGCAGCCGCCGAGTTAAAGAGCTTGGGATTTGTCAGGTTCGATCGCGGGATATTGTTCACCGCCACCGCTCCGTTGGCGCTGACCTGGTATTGCACCGTCGAACTGCCAGCCAGAAAGACCGCATTGCCGGTCACGCTGATGCAGGTGAAGGTCGACCTGCCATTACCCGAGGCAATCAGATCGGCCATGCTGCCGCCCCATCCGACTGTGCCGCCCTCGGGCCGCGACGACTGCCAGAACGATTGCTGATCGTTGTGAGAAAAGAGCTTTGGCGGCAGCGCCACCGATTTGGCGTTGTATTGCGCCTTGGTGGTCGGGCGCACCAGCGTACCGATGTTGAGCATCACCGCGAGTTGCCCGCCGTTGAACAGATCGGCGAGCGACTTGAGCGCCAGCGCCGAGGTCGAGGGCGAGGTGGTGAGCTGTGGCGCAAGCGCATATTGACGCCCACCTGGCGCATTGAGCGAACTCAGGCCGACCAGCGAGGCCTGCGGCGTGGCAATCGTTGAACGGATCGCGGCATAGTCGGCATAGCCGCCAGCATCGAACGGGATGACCGTGTTGGCAAAGTCGTTGCCGCCATGCAGAAAGACGCACACCAGCGCCTTGTAGTCGGTGGCGCTCTGTGCGGCGGCTTCCGAAATGGCCGCCAGATTGACTGCCCATGGAGTGGCCGCACCGGCGATCGACAGACCGGTCGTGCGGCGTATGAATTCGCGGCGGGTTGCAGAAGTTTTCATTTTTTCAGGCCTAACGCAGGACGATGGACTCGGGACTCGCCAGGGTCAGCATGACTGCCGCCTTCACGCGATCGAGCAGATTGGCGGTGGTCGCAATCGGCATCTGGGCGAGCGCGTTGCGAATCAGCGTCCGGCTGGCCACTGTCAGCCGATTGGGCGCCAGGATCAGTTCGACTTCGCCGGCCAGCGCATTGGCATCGTTGGCCATCGCCTGCAACGCCGAATAGTCGACGACCAGGTCGGTGCCGGTTGCGCCGGCCAGATTGCCCACGACCGCCTGCATGAAATTCAGATAGCCGGCCACGCTGGTCTCGGTCGTGATCTGCAGTTCGGGGGCGACCAGCGATAACGGCGCCAGCGCGGTGTTGGGCGGCACATAGCCCGGGCGATAGAAATTGAAGACGCTCGAACTGCGTCCCGGGCTTTGGCCCAGCCGCGTGGCCGGATCCGACAGGTTGCCGAGCTTCCAGGCACCCGAGGGCGAGTTCACCCCGAAGGCACGCGCCCACGACGTAAAGCGCAGCACCGGCTCGATCAGCTTGCCGGCTTGCGGCGCGGTTTGAACCAGGCGCGCCTCGACGTCGGTGAGTACCGCACGAATCAGCGCCTTCATGTCGCCACGCACCCCCGCGCCATTGTTGGCAAAGGCGGCGGCCACCCGGCCGACATACGCCGGCGACGGATTGCTGGTGACCAGACGCTGGATCATCTGGCGGCCGATGAAGGGCCCGGTATTGGGATGTGCAAAGAGCGCGTCGAGCACCAGTTTCAGGGCACCCGGGCCGTCATTGCCAGCCGGCGCGTTCACCGTCAGAAAAGACGACGCGCCAGTCTCGTGGCGCGCCGGAAAGCAGAACATCGGCGCGATGTACTGCTCGAGCCCGCCGTCGTAACCGGGCGCATATTCCCAGCCGGTCAACAGGCGTGCCACGCCGGAGACATCCTCCTGGTCATAGCTGTCTTGCGGCTGTCCGCCAACCAGCCTTGGCGTGCCGTCCGGGTTGAGTTCGGTCAGCCCGATGGTAAAGAGCTGCATCAGCTCGCGGGCAAAATTCTCGTCGGGCACCCGGCCACTGCTGTCGGCCTTGCGATTGCCGCGCATGTTCAGGAAATCGCCCATCGCTGGTGTAAGCGCCACCTGCTCGAGCAGGGTGCGGAAATTGCCGAAGGCGTTGGCGCCCATGACATCCAGATAATTGCCGACCGAAAACTGCGTCCAGGCCGAGCTCACGCCGTTGATCGAGACCACCAGGATCTGCGACAGCGCAAAGACCACACGCTGGCGCAACTGGTCGGGGCTCGACAGGAAGGCTCGCCAGACGGTGTAGTCGAAGGCGGTCGGATTGAAGATCAGCGAAGCGTTGTCATATCCCTTCGATTTCAGCCACTGACAATGGCTCGTGCCGAGCGGCATCGCAAACTGTTCGTCGAGCCAGGCGTTGACACCCATTTGCTGGGTTCGGCTGATTTCGGCCCGGCTGGCACCGAAGGTGGTCTGCGCCAGAAATCGCGAGGCGCCGGGAAGGTCGAGCGGTGCTTCAACCACCGTCGAGCTGTTGGAGGCATTGACGGCGGTCGAGGTGCCGGTCGATGTCGTCGATGTCGTTGCGGGTGAATTCGTGGCCGCCGATGCGACAGACTGGGCCGCATTGCCGGGCACCGAACTCAGGCTGCTTGCAGATGTCGCCGCCGACGGCAGCGCCGCAAGCTCGCTTTCCGCCCCGCCGCAGGCCGCCAGCACCGCCGCAGCCGACGCGAGGAGCGTCGCGGTGGCCGCATGGCTTGCGGGGACGCTGGGGTCTGCATCGTCTTGCGACGCATCGAGCTTGGGATCAAGCTCATGAACGAGCGCAGTCATGTTTGTGCCTTGTATTGACTGGGATAAGGAGGCCGTTTCGTGGACGCAAACTGCCGGTCTGCGGCCAGATGCGTACGGCGAAGGTCGACAGGCGGGCAGCAATCACCGACCGGCGGTCAGCTGTCGCACTGCGATGTCGCGCGACCACCACCCCTGAAAATGACTGCTTTTGGGCGAGAAACCCGGCCACGGCCTATCATTGCCGGCAGGCGGCATTGCGCCGCAGTTCACCGATTCGCCACCGCACAACCCTGAATGCGACCCGAGATGCTCAAGTTCTACTACAACACCGCCCCGAACCCGATGAAGGTTGCCCTGCTCCTTGAAGAGCTCGGCCTGCCCTATGAGGCCATCCCGGTCGATACCCGCAAGGGCGAGCAGCACACCGACGCCTACCGTGCAATCAATGCCAATGCCAAGGTGCCGTCGATCGTCGATGGCGAGACGGTGGTGTTCGACAGCAACGCGATCCTGCTGTTTCTCGCTGATCGCGCCGGCCGCTTCGTTCCGACCGATCTGGCGTCGTCAGCCCGCGGCGAGATGATGTCCTGGCTGATGTTCGTGGCCAGCGGCATCGGGCCGTATTCCGGTCAGGCGGTGCACTTTCGGCACTTCGCGCCGGAGCCCAAGCAATACCCGCTGAACCGCTACGATTTCGAAGCCCACCGTCACTGGCAGATTCTGGATGAGCGCCTGGGCAAGCAGGCCTACCTTGTCGGGCGCGACTACGGCATCGTCGATATGGCCTTCTGGGGCTGGGCACGCATGGTGCCTTTCGTGCTGGGTATCGACGACGCCTGGACCCGCTATCCGAACATCAAGCGACTGCTCGATGAAATCAACGCACGGCCGGCGGCAGCGCGCGTGGAAGCGCTTCGTACCCGCCACGCCTTCAAGGCCGAGGTCGATGCCGATGCCCTGCGCAACCTGTTTCCGCAAAACCAGCGCCTTGAGCAGCCAGGCTGATCGCAGCCTTATCAGACCTGATTCACGCACCACCCGACACGAGACCCCCAGACATGATCCCGATTTCCATCCTCGACCTGGTCCCTGTCCGACTCGGCGACACGCCCACCGATGCCCTGCGCAATGCGCTTGATCTCATCCGGCATGCCGAAGACTGGGGCTATCGCCGCTACTGGGTCGCCGAGCATCACAACATGGTCGGCGTCGCCAGCTCGGCCACCTCGGTGGTGATCGGCCATCTGGCCGGCGGCACGAAAACCATCCGCGTGGGTTCGGGCGGCATCATGCTGCCCAATCACTCGCCGCTGGTGATCGCCGAGCAGTTCGGCACCCTCGAGTCGCTCTACCCGGGTCGCATCGACCTCGGCCTGGGCCGCGCCCCCGGCACCGATCAGGTCACGATGCGCGCGCTGCGGGTCCATCCGCAGGCGGCCGAGCATTTCCCCGACGACATCCAGGCGCTGCGCATGCTCTTCGGCCCGGTCCAGGAAGGCCAGCAGATCCGCGCCGTGCCGGGCGCCGGCCTGAACGTGCCGATCTGGATCCTCGGCTCGAGCACCTATGGCGCGCAGGTCGCCGCGCACTTCGGGCTGCCCTATGCCTTTGCCTCGCACTTCGCCCCGGCCGACCTCGATGCCGCCATCCAGACCTACCGGCAGCTTTTCAAGCCGTCCGCACAGCTCGCCGCCCCCTATGTCATGCCCTGCATCAACGTGATCTGCGCCGACACCGATGCGCAGGCCAAGCGGCTCTTCACCAGCCTTCAGATGCGCTTTGCCGACATGGCTCGCGGTCGTCGCGGCCTGATGTCCCCGGCGATCGACGATATCGAGACCTACTGGTCGCCCGCCGAGAAGGTCCAGGCGATGCGCATGCTCGAATGCGCGTTCGTCGGCTCGCCCGAGACGGTGCACCGACTGCTCACCGGCTTCATCGAGCGCACTGGCGCGACCGAGCTGATGGTGAGCGGCACGGTCTTCGAGCATTCGGCGCGTCTGCGCTCCTATGAGTTGCTCGCCGACATCGGTCGCGCCCTCGAACCGCGGCGCAACACCGCCGCGCAGGCACAGCCGGCTCTCGCAATCTGACGCCGGCGATCAGACCCCAGGCAAACATTCCGAAAGTGACGCCCCCATGGACACCCCCACACTCGCCGCCCTGCTCGAACGCATGACCCGCGCGGCCGAGGCCGGCGACGGCACCGCCTTTGCCGCCTGCTTCACACCCGATGCGGTCTACTACGACTATATCTACGGCCCGCACACCGGCCGCGAATCAATCTCGCACATGCTCACCGAACTCTTCTTGCGCGATGCCGGGCCCGACTACCGCTGGGAGATGTTCGATGCGATCTGCGAGGGCAACAACGGTTATGCCTGGTCGCTGTCGAGTTTTTCATCAACCGTGCCCGAGTTTGCCGGCCGCCGCGTGACCATCGACGGCATGAGCCGCTTTACCCTGCGTGATGGCCTGATCGCCGAATACCGCGAGTCGGTCAATGGCTGCGTGGCGATGTCGCAGCTTGGCGTGGGCGCCGAGCGCATGGCCAAAGTGGCCCGCAAGTGGTCGGA
>CAMCXH010000148.1 GCA_945883285.1 Bordetella parapertussis
CGGCGCTTTACCTACCTGCATCGCTGGCGGGTCGGCGATCTGGTGCTCTGGGACAACCGCTGCACCATGCATCGCGGCACGCCCTTTGACGACACCCGCTTTGCGCGCGACATGCAGCGCGCCACCACCTCCGACCGCCCGGACGTGTTCACACACGAACTGGCCGCAGCCAAGGTGGCCTGAGGGCAGACAAAGATGACCGCACCCCTGCAGAGCCACGAGTTGCGCATCGAGGTCACCGAGAACGACCTGCCCGATGACCGCTTCTCGAACCATGTCAACAACGCGCGCTATTTCGCCTTCATCAACCGCACTTTCCATGGCTGGTATGTGGCAATGGGCATCCGCGACCGCACCCAGCCCTTTGCCGCGGTCATGGCCAGCACGACCTATGATTTTCTGCGCGAGGTGAATCCACCGGGCGCGGTGGTGTGCCGCATCCGGGTCGACAAGGTCGGGCGCAGCAGCATGGAACACACCGTCGAGATCTGGGATGTCGGCGCGCAGGCCGAGCCGCTGCTGGCCGGGCGCGGCCGCGTACGCCATGTCTGGATCGAGCGGGCAGCGCGGCAATCGCGACCCTGGCCCGCCGAGCTGCTCGCCCGCTGCTGGGATGGCACCTCGCTTGTCGCACCGCTCATCAACAACGAATAACCGCATCAGGAGACCCGACGATGTATCTCACCCAAGCCCTTCACCGCGCGGTCCAGCAGCATCCCGAGCGCACCGCAGTGCGCTTTGGCGAGCGCAGCCGCACTTTCAGAGAGTTTGCCGATCGTGTCGCGCGCCTTGCGGGCGGGCTGCAGTCGCTCGGAATGAAGGCCGGCGATCGGGTCGCCATGCTCTCGCTCAACTCCGACCGCTACCTCGAATACCAGATGGCCGTGCCCTGGGCCGGTGGTGTGCTCAACCCCTGCAACACACGGTGGTCGGCCGCCGAAATCGTCTATTCGCTCGACGATTCGGGATCGACCCTGCTGCTGGTCGACGAGAACTTTCGTCCGATGATCGAAGGCTTGCGCCGCGATGCCAAGTCCCTGCGCGAGGTGATCTATTGCGGCGATGCGCAGGCGCCCGCCGGCACCCATGATTACGAGGCGCTGATTGCCGCCTCGGCGCCGGTGCCCGATGCGGTCAGGCGCGGCGATGACCTGGCCGGCATCTTCTATACCGGCGGCACCACCGGCTTTCCCAAGGGCGTGATGCTCAGCCATACCAATCTGTGCAGCTCGGGTCTGGCGATGCGCGCCGATGGTCTGGCCACGCCCAACGGCACCTATCTGCATGCCGCGCCGATGTTCCATCTGGCCGACATGGGCGTGGCGATGCCGCACTGGATCGAAGGCAATTCGCATTCGATCGTGCCGGGCTTCAACCCGGAAGGCGTGCTCGACATCATGGCCCGCGACCGGGTCACCCATGTGCTGCTGGTGCCGACCATGATCCAGATGATGGTCGACCATCCGGCAATGAAGCAGCCGCGCGACCTGAGCGCGCTGCACACCATCGCCTATGGCGCCTCACCGATGTCGGAAGCGGTGATCGAGCGGGCCATGGCCGCGCTGCCGGGGGTGGGCTTCATGCAGGCCTACGGCATGACCGAGCTCTCGCCGCTGGCAACCATCAACCCGGCCTGGGCGCATACCGCCGAGGGCCGAAAATTCGGCAAGCTGCGGGCCGCCGGCAGGGCGAGCTTTTGCTGCGAGGTGCGAATCGTCGACACCGAGGGGCGCGAGGTGCCGCGCGGCACGGTGGGCGAGGTGATCGTGCGGGGTCCGAATGTGATGCAGGGCTACTGGAACAAGCCCGAGCAGACCGCCGCCGCACTCAAGAACGGCTGGATGCATACCGGTGATGGCGCCTATATGGACGAGGACGGCTTCATCTTCATCGCCGATCGTCTGAAGGACATGATCATCAGCGGCGGCGAGAACATCTATTCGGCCGAAGTCGAAAATGCGCTGGCGCAGCACCCGTCGATTGCGGCCTGCGCGGTGATCGGCATTCCGAGCGAGCAGTGGGGCGAGTCGGTGCATGCGGTGGTGGTGCGAAAGCCCGGGCAGGACCCCACACCCGAGGCGCTGATTGCGCACTGCAAATCATTGATCGCCGGCTACAAGTGCCCGCGCAGCATCGATTTCGTGGAGGCCCTGCCTTTGTCAGGCGCGGGCAAGGTCCTCAAGACCGCGCTGCGCGAGCCGTTCTGGAAAGGGCGCACGCGCAACGTGGCCTGAGGGATTAGGTCAGGCGGGAAGAAGCGCGCAGCCCGCCTCAGACCCCCACCACGCCGCGACCATCACCGCGCGCATCGCCTTCCAGATGCAGGCTGCATCCGATCAGCTGCGCGGTGTGGGGCGGCTCGGCCAGCAGGATCGACACCGAGGTGTTCTCAAGTTTTTCGGGCACATCCAGCCCCTCGGGCAGATGCACATGGGCGGCCAGGAATTCACGGATGAAAAGGCCGTGCGAGACCACCGCCAGATCGCCGCCCACCTGCTCGCGCATGGCTAGGATCCAGCTGTAAGCCTGCGCGATGCGAGCGCGGAACTGGGCCATCGATTCACCATTGGGCGGGCCGCGGTCATCGTGGATCGGGTCATAGCCGAGATCGTCGAAACGGCTGCCGCGCAGGTCGCCAAAATTGCGTTCGCCAAGCAGCGGCGACTCGATCACCGGCAAACCGGTGGCCTTGGCGATCGCCTCGGCTGTCTGACGCGCGCGGGCCATGTCGCTGCTCAGGATCGCCTTGGGCGGCGCGCCGGCAAAGCGACGGCCAACTGCCCGGGCCTGCTCGAGGCCTCGCTCGCCAAGCGGCGTATCAGGAAATTGCAGGACGCGAGCGGCATTGAGCGCCGTCTCGCCGTGTCGTACCAGGATGATCGTCATGAGCGTTTCGGTGGGTGAATGAAGCGTTGGGAGGGGACGGCAGGGCAAGGCTACACTGCCCGCCGACACCTCACCACCCGGAGACCCCCACCATGGCAATTTTCGAACTTCGCACCTATGACGTTGTCGTCGGCAAGATGGCCGATGTCGTTGAGCTCTACAAGACGCAAGGCTGGCCGGCGGTGGCCAAGCATCCGCCACGACTGGTGGGCTACTTCACCGGCGACATCGGCGCCATGAACCAGCTGGTGCATCTGTGGAAATTCAACGATGACGCCGACCGTCGCGCTTTCTGGGCGGGGCTCTTTTCTGATCCTGAATTCATGGCCTTTGCCAAGCAGCTGCGACCGATGCTGCAGCATCAGCAAAACAAGCTGCTGATGTCAGCACCGTGGGGGCCGACGCCCTGATCCTCTCAGGTTCTAACGTCGTGATGACATGACCGTTTGACACGGCTACGTCGGCAGTGGCGCTGCGCGATTCGCTTAATCGCGCTCGCGCCGCTCGCCTGAGTTTCCGGCCTTACCGGACGTCACCGCCTCCCCCGATTTGCCCGACTCGCGCCCGCCCGCGCGCCCATGCTCGGGCTCCTCGCTCGCACTGCGATGGCATGCCACGCAGTTCTTGAAGTCGGTGATGCCTTCCTTGCGGTGCTTGCGCTCGATATTCGAGACAGTGTGCTCATGGCAGCCATAGCAGGTGTATCGGCTGAACACATTGCCGAGATGGCAGGTCGCGCACGATGCGTTGTGGTCACGATCGAGCAGAAAATATTTTTCATGCTCGAAGGTGGCCTGTGTCCAGGCCGGCGGCCGGTGGCATTGCGCGCAGCCGGTGTTCAGGCCGCGATGCAGGTCATTGACCGGTGCCTGATGGCAACTCTCGCAGCGCTCGCGAATCGCCGGACGCAACAGCTCGTGCGAGAAGGATTTGATGCCGCGCTCGCCAACCAGCCTCGGGCTGCTGTGGTCGCTGTGGCAGGCCATGCAATCCTGCTCGATCAGCTCCTGATGAAACGACAGCGTTGTGGTGCCGGCAATCGCTTTGCCGGTGGTGGTACGCAGGCCGATGTCGGCCACCGCATGACAGCTCACACAGCGCTGGGCCGACACGCCGCGCAGGGGTGCATGACAGGCGAAGCAGTCGGTCGACAGGCCGGCATGGGCCGGCATCAGCGCGCCGGGGCTGATCATCAGTCGCGGATTGATGAAGGCGAGCGCGACCACGCCGATGAGCGCCACCGAGATCAATGCCAGTAGCCAGCGGCGGCGCAGGATCGCCAGCCACCCCCTGATCCGCAGCCACAGGGCACTCACTTCCAGCCCCAGAACACGCTGATGCTGATGATGTGCGCAAGCGCCAGTACGCCGAAGGCAAGCGTGATCGGACGATGCAGGGCCCGCCAACGCTTGACGGTATCGACGGTCAGGCTGTCCCAGTAGAGCCGCTCATCAAGCGCCTCGTCCGACAGGCCCTCACCGCGCAGACGCTCGCGCGCCGCATCGAGCCGGCTGCGCGCGCGGCGCAGCAGATACTTGCCGGTCAGCCCGCTGGCGACATTGATCAGCATCGCGCCGACCGCCAGCCAGCCAAGCAGCGCATTGAAGTGAATGCCGGCATGGACCAGCACCAGCAGCGAGCCGAACCAGGCCATGCGTTCGTGAGTGCGCAACAGTGTCACCGGATTGCCGGCGGTGATCAGCTTGCGCTTTCGCAGCGAATAGCCAAACGACGCAATGATGACGAGCGTGCCGGCAATGCCGAGGTAGCGGCCGATCCACACCACATCGAGCAGATGAAGCACTGCGTCGATCAGCAGGGTACCGGCGGCCAATGCCGCCAGGCTCGCATAAAAGGGCAGGACTTCGCGGCTGATCAGCTGGGCAGAGGCCGGCCTCATGCCGGGGTCTGGCGGGGTGGCGCAGCCGAAGGCGTTGAAAACGAGTCGGTCGAAAACATTGAGGGCATTCGACGAGTCTCGGCGATACATCGGCGCTCGGCATTGATACACCTCAAGTCGTCTCATCAGGCGAATCGAAACAAACAGCCTGCACACTCCGCCAAAAGAAAAGATCAGCGCGTCTCGCACGGGCAGATAAAGCTCGCGCAAATAGAAGACAGGAATGCAATTTCAGCCCTCTTCGCGACCTTGAATTGAGAACTGCGAGAATCCTTGCTTGAGTCCGCCAGGGCCTGCGAAGAGGTCTGCGATAGGGATTACTCTTGCAATTGAAGTCATTTGAGGCAGTGGGTGCCGTGAAAGGCCATGGCAGATATCGTTGACCCTGGTATCGCTGCTGAATATTTGTCCACGGCTGCTTTTGGCATCGACACATTCACTGCAAGCTGGCAGCAACCCCTGGAACACGCCAAACATTCCGGGCGGAAAAATTTTCCCAAAATGGTCAAAAGAGGTCTCTATGAATTTTTCCAAGTATTTCGTGGCAACGGGCTTGGTTCTTGTGGGTCCATCTGCCTTTGCTTCGGGTGAGGACACCTACAAAGCGGTCTGCGCCAATTGCCACTCCAATGCGCTGATCAAATCGCCTCAGATGGGTGACATCGCCAAGTGGGCGCCCTTGATTGCAGAAGGCCAAGTCGTCCTTACAGCCCATGGTTATGTGGGCGTTCGGGCCATGCCTGCCAAAGGCGGCAAACCAGACTTGACGGTGGAGGCCTTTTCAGACGCCGTGAACTACATGGTCAATAAGTCAGGCGGCAACTGGAAAAAGCCAGACGAAAACATGATGAAAAAAATCGAATCTGAAATCGCTAAACGCAAAAAGGCTATTTCAAAATAGTCCTTATTGGCAGCATGATCATCAGGTGTTCACCGCGACCTGTCCGCAAGTTCAGTGCCACTGATCAGTTGAGCGGATGGCCCTTGTTGCACAGGCGAGGAGCCCCTGCGACGAAGCCGGTCAGACCACCGCAGCGAGCCCATCATCGAGCGGCACGCAGGGCGTGGTACCCGGCACCACGATGCCACCCCGGTCGCCAACCGTGACGCTGCCATAGCGCTGCGCAAACACCGGCGGCAGCGCTCGCGCACCCGGCACCGCGAGCCACAGCCGCAACAGATGACGGCGCCGAGCGGCGTCCGGCCAGTCGGTAAAGCCGCTGCGATCGTGCAGCAGATTGTGGTTGTGCACGAACTGCATGTCGCCGGGTGCAAGCCGCATGGTGAAATTCAGCGCCGGGTCATTGGCGAGCGCGTCGAAAAGATCGAGCGCTTCGACCTTGGCAGCGGTCAGCCTTGGCGCCTGCTCGAAACGCTGGGCACTGTCGATGTACTGGCGCTGATAGAGCGCGCTCAGCGCCTGGTCATGCCAGCTGAAGACCGGAATATCGAACCAGGGTTTCATGCCAACCGGCACCTCACCGCGCCGGTCGGTGGCCAGCGGCTCGAAAAGCAGCGCCGCCAGATCGGGGCGGCGGCGGCGCATCTCGTTGTAGATCGTGGTCGAGCTCACCAGCAGCGAGTCGCCGCCCTGCTGCGCCTCCTTGATGCACAGCAGGCCCACCACATCGCAGGAATCGGTATGGAAGGTCTGCCGCTCATGGGTCTGATACAGGCGGACATTGGGGTCGGTGCTGGCCAGCCCGAGATCGCGCACATGACCAAGCAGATGGCCGGCCGCGTTCTGCGAGCGGGCATTGCCCAGATGCGCGCCCAGTCCGATGAAGGCCAGCGCCACATCACGCTGCGACCAGTGCCCGACCGGCATGCCGGTGAGCAGGAAAAAACCCCGACCATGCAGGAGCTCGTGGCGCAGTTGCGCGAGGCGGGGGCCGAGCGTGGGCAAGGCGAAATCGGTGGCGGTGAGCGGTGCCGGGCTGCGCTGATTGCCGCCGGCTGCGCGATCGCCACGGACTGCCTCATCGCCTCGGCCGACACGATCCCTGTCGTGTGCCTGATCAGCCTGCACTGCCTGCCGCGCCAGCCAGGCATCGAGTGCGGCTCGGATCTCGCGGCAATCGGCGTCGCTGAGCGCAAGCGTCCAGTCCTGTGGGCTCGCAAGCATCTGCGGGCCGTACCAGGCGCAGGGCAGATCCTGCTGCGCGGGCAGATCGGCCGGCGTCATGCCGCGAACACCGGATCGATCGGTGCCACACAGGGATGGCGGGCCTCGAGCACCTCGGCGGCATCAAGCAGGGTGTCCTCGCGAAAGCGCGCACCGATGAGCTGCACGCCGATCGGCAAGCCATTGACCGAACCGGCGGGCGCGCAGATCGCCGGCAAGCCCAGCAGCGGCACGCTGAACTGCGGCATCTGCGCGGCAATGATGCGGTCCATGCCCTCGGGTGATTCGACATCAACCCCCCAGGCAAACGGCGGCTCGGCGCTCAGCGGCCCCAGCACCAGCGGATAGTCCTGCAGGAAGGCATTCCAGCGCCGAATGAGCGTCGTGCGCCGGGCCAGTGCGCGAAAATAGCCTTCGGTATCGAGCACCGGGGTATGCCGCGTCATCGCACTGAACGCCGTCCGGATGCCATCGTCGCCGAGCCGCTCGACCAGCGGCCCCATCACCAGCCGCGCCTCGTTGTCGGCGATCAGTTGCCACAACTGCGCAGCCTCGGCCATGTCGGGCGGCTCGACCGCCTCGATGCGATAGCCGGCATCCGACAGCCAGCGGGCCGCACGCTCGACCGCAGCCGCCACCGCCGGATGCACGGTCACACCCGGAATGGATGCGCTGCAGGCCACCCTGATCGGACGCGACAGGGCGGCGCCCTGCAGCGGCGCCGGCACCCAGGCCGGATCACGGAGATCGGCGGCAGACATTGCCTGCAGCGCAATCCGCAGATCGCCCACAGTGCGGGCCAGCGGCCCCTGGACCGACATCATCGCCATCGCAGGCGGACGCTCCTCGACAGCACTCGGATTGAAATTGGGAATGCGCCCGACCGAGGGCCGCAGGCCATAGATGCCGGTGCAATAGGCCGGATAGCGCACCGAGCCTGCGATGTCATTGCCGTGCGCAATCGGGCCCATGCCCGAGGCCACTGCCGACGATGCACCGCCGCTCGAGCCGCCCGGCGTGTGCTCGCGCGACCAGGGGTTGAGCGTGCGGCCATGCAGGTCGTTGTCGGTGAACCATCGAAACGAGAAAGCCGGCGTGTTGGTGCGACCGAAAATCACTGCTCCGGCGCGCCGAAGGTTGGCCACCACCGGACTGTCGTCGGTCGCAATCGCATCGCGCAGTGCCACGATGCCGTTGGTGGTCGGGCAGCCACGCTGATCGACGTTCACTTTGGTGGTCACCGGCACACCGTGCAACACACCAAGCACCTCGCCATTGGCGACCGCGCGATCGGCGTCATCGGCAGCCGCGAGTGCGCTGTCGTGCAGGACCTCGACGATCGCATTGAGCCTCGGATTGACCTCGGCCACCCGCTCCAGACACGACTCGGTCGCCTCGCGGCTCGAAATGCGATGCGTGCGGATGGCATGGGCCAGGTCGGTGGCAGACCAGCGCCAGAGCGGTTCGGTCATCGGGTGTCTCCTTTCAGTTGGGGCTGCGATCAACACTCGCAGCCTACACCAGGGGCGAAGGCGCAGCCGCCTCGCACTGCCCTATTCAGGCCGCTTGAGGCGATCGCTCAAGACCCTTGCTTTCGAAAATCGAAAAGCAGCCGTTAGACTGCACCAACAATTTCACCCGGAGACATAAATGAACCGTTTCACACGCTTGTTGGCGGGCGCAACGTTTGCGATCGCCTCGCTGACCTCGCTCACCCCCGCCCTGGCTCAAACCTGGCCCGATCGGCCGATCAAACTGGTCGTGCCCTATCCGCCC